>JADMJS010000762.1 GCA_018780435.1 Myxococcales bacterium | reverse complement strand
GGAGAGAGAACATGACCTACGTCATCGCGGGAGTTTCTGGGAACACGGGCAAGGTCGCGGCGGAGACGCTGCTCGCGCAGGGTAAGTCGGTGCGCGTCCTCGTGCGGGACGCCGCCAAAGGCGCGCCGTGGGCGGAGAAGGGCGCCGAGGTCGCCATCGCCGACCTCGGCGACGCCGCCGCTCTGACCGCGGCCTTCAAAGGGGCCGCCGCGGCTTATGTGCTCGTGCCCCCGCTGGTCTCGGACGACTTCGTGGCCCACCAATCGCGCGTCACCGCCGCGTTGACGGCGGCCATCCGCGACTCGGCCATCCCCCATGTCGTCCTCCTCTCGTCCGTCGGCGCGCAGCACGCCGCGGGTACGGGCCCGATCGCGGGCCTCCACCGCGCCGAGCGGGCCTTCCGCGAGCTCTCGCCGCGGACGGCGTTCACCTTCATTCGTGCGGCCTACTTCATGGAGAACCTCGGTGGTTCGCTCGCGCAGCTTGGTCAAGGCGTCCTCCCGAGCTTCCTGCCCGCGGACTTCCGCTTCGACATGGTGGCGACCAAGGACATCGGCCGGCTCGCGGCGGCCGAGCTGCTTGCGGGCCCGAAGGGGCTCGAGATCGTCGAGCTCGGCGGTCCCGCGCGCAGCATGAAGGACGCCGCCGTAATCCTGTCCGAGCTCACGCGCCGACCTGTGGCCGTCCACGAAGCGCCGGTCACGATGGCCGCGACGGTCCTCGGGAGCTTCGGTTTCCCCGCCGTCCTCGCCGGGCTCTACCAGGAGATGCTCGCGGGGATCGCGAGCGGTCACGTCGCGTGGGAAGGCGGCCATCGCCACGTTCAGGGGACGACGTCGCTGGAGCAGGTCCTCTCGGGGCTCGTGGCGGGCTCGGCTCACTAGACGTCCACGGCGGCGGCGCCTACGCTGCTGGCATGACTCTCGACACGGTGATCGTAGGCGCAACCTGGTTCGACGGGACCGGCGCCCCCGGGCGCGTCGCCGACGTCGGCCTCAAGGACGGGCGCGTCGCCGCCATCGGTGAGCCGTCCCTCCCGACCGACGGCGTGCCCGACGTCATCGACGCCCGCGGGCGCTGGGTCATGCCCGGCTTCCTCGACACCCACACCCACTACGACGCCGAGCTCATCGCGGCGCCGTCGCTCAGTGAGTCGGTACGCCACGGTGTCACGACGGTCACCGTCGGCTCCTGCTCGATCAGTCTCATCCTGTCGGAAGCCGAAGACTGTTCGGACCTCTTCACCCGGGTCGAGGCCGTCCCGCGCGCCCAGGTGCTGCCGCTGCTTCGCAAGACGAAGACCTGGGACAGCACCGCCGGCTGGCTCGCCTTCCTGAAGACGCACCCGCTCGGTCCCAACGTCACGTCTTTCCTCGGACATTCGGACCTGCGTGTGCGCGTGATGGGCCTCGCGCGGGCGGTCGACGAGAAGGCCCGCGCGACGCCGCAGGAGCTCGCCGAGATGGCTCGGCACCTCGAAGAGGGCCTCGACGCCGGTCTTCTGGGCCTCTCCACGATGACGAACCCGTGGGACAAGCTCGACGGCGATCGCTTCCGCTCGAAGTCTCTGCCGTCCACCTACGCGACGTGGCGCGAGTTCCGCTTTCTGAACGCGATCTTGCGCAAGCGCGGGCGCATCCACCAGGGCGCACCCAACCTCGTCACGAAGGTCAACGCCCTGCTCTTCCTCGCGGCGAGCGCCTCCTTCGGGCTACGTCGCGCGCTCAAGACGACGCTCATCACGCTCATGGATCCGAAGTCGGACCGGTGGGTGCACCGGGTCATCGGGCGCGTCGCGCACGGCTTCAACCGGCTCTTCGGCGCCGACTTCCGCTGGCAGGCCCTCCCGACGCCCTTCGAGGTCTACGCCGACGGCATGGAGCTCGTGGTCTTCGAGGAGTTCCCCGCTGGGCGAGCGGCGCTGCACCTGGCCGCCGAGGCCGAACGTCGGGCGCTCTATCAAGACGCGGGCTATCGCGACCAGTTCAAGCGGGACATCAGCAAGCGCTTCTCACCGCGCGTCTGGCACCGGGACTTCCACGACGCGCAGATCGTCGCATGCCCGGACGCGTCGGTGGTCGGCAAGAGCTTCGGCGCCGTCGCCGACGCCCGCGGCTGTCACCCGGTCGACGCCTTCCTAGACCTCGCCGCCGCCCACGGCAGCGCGCTGCGGTGGCGCACCACGATCGCCAACGACCGCCCCGAGGCCGTCGACCGGATCATGAAGGAACCCGCCACCGTCGTGGGCTTCGCCGACTCGGGCGCCCACCTCCGCAACATGGCCTTCTACAGCTTCCCGCTGCGCCTCCTGAAGCGCGTCCGCGACTGCGAACGCGCCGGCAAGCCCTTGATGCCCATCGAGAGAGCCGTCTGGCGCGTCACGGGCGAGCTCGCGGACTGGTTCGGCGTCGACGCGGGCCGCATCCGCGTCGGCGACCGCGCCGACCTCGTCATCGTGAACCCCGACGCCCTCGACGAGCGGCTCGAGGCCTACCATGAAGCCGAAGTCGAGGGCCTCCCTGGCCTCATCCGCATGGTGAACCGCAGCGACGGAGCGATCGACGCCGTCTTCATCAACGGGCTAAAGGCCTTTGCGAACGGGGCGTTCGCGGACGGGCTCGGGCGCGAGATGGGCTTTGGGCGGTTCTTGCCGGCGCGGACGGCTCAGTAAGTCAGAAACGCCACGCCCTCGTCGAAGCCGAGCACGATCTCGCGTGCAACCTGTGATGCCGTGGCGCTCCTGAGCGTCACGGCCGTCGCCAGCGTCTCGCCCCCTTGCACCACGACCTGGTCGCCTTGCCACGTCGGGGTCGCCAGCCGAACCGTGCGACGGCCATCCGGCAGTACGGTGAGCGTCACGTAGCGTCCGTCGAGGGTGATGCCAGCGAGAGGCGACGTCAGGAGGACGTCGGTTGGGCTGGCCTCGGGGTCGTCCACCGGCAGCGCCAGGTGGCGTCGTTGGCCGTACCGTTCATGCTCCACCACCACGTAGCCCGGTCCTGGGACCAACCGCTCGACGTCGAAGACACTGCTGGAGAGTATCCTCGGGAGGCTAGGCCCGACCCCGAGCAGGAAGATGCCGGGGCCGTCGAGGTTGAGGCACCGGTCGGCAGCGACGACGTGGCGGCCATCGGGGAGGCGGGTCGAGTGCGTCAAGCCCTGGCACCCCCACGACTCCTGGACGTATGCTCCCACGCGTGTCACGAGCCTATCCTCTTGATCCGAAACGACTAGCACCGAGCTGAACTCATCACCCCAGAGGTTCCAATTACCTTCGGCCTCCGCGTCCGACACGCGAAGCATCGGGGGCTCTTCTCGAGTCGCGCGCGCATCCAGCCAGCGTTCGACGTAGGGATCCCCCGGCGGTGACACGCTCCCGACACCGGTAACGGGCGTCAACGCCAACGCGACGTGGGCGGGGCCGGCCAGTAGACGAAGGCCCGGAGTGGATAGATTCGAACACAGCACCGTTGCGCCGCGCGCCCCCGCTTCGAGTGCGGCGTCGATGGCGGTGAGCGCCGCGACGTCGCAATCGAGCACACAGTGGCGCCCACGGCGTTCACCAGCCTGAGGGCACCACTCGCCGTGGTCCACGGGGAACTCCACATCAGGTTGAACGCGTGCGTAGCCCCGAGCCCCAACCAGGACCAAGCCGCGGTCTGCGAGGACCCCGTAGGCCGCGCCCGCCGTCGGGGCGCAGTCGTCGTAACCTGGTGTGCAGGTTGGTTGGTACGAAGACATCATCGCCACGAGTGTGCTGTCGGTGCTCTCTAGTCCGTGGAGCGGATCAAAGGACGACAGCACGATCCGAGAGAAGAATGCGGGTCCACCGGCATTCAGCCTGTTCTCGACACGGAACGCTCGCTCGGTGGCCGCGGGCTCAAATCGTTGGAAAAGCGTTCGACCGAGGAGAGGGGTCCAGGAGGCCAGAGCGAGCGGACGTGGCGAGCTTAGCGCGTCTAACCCGACGACGCTGCCAACGCCACGGCTGTCACCGATGACGAGCCAGTCGTGCGTGACCATCCCATATGTGGAGAGCATACCCGAATACGGCGCTGATGAGGAGAGCTTGACAGTGCTGCGATCGTCAATCGTCACGAGGCTCAGGACGTCGCGGCCCGGTCCAGTCCGTGACAGCAGCAACGCTCGCCTCTCGTCGACTGCAGCCACGTCGAAGAGTGTGCCGAAGCCGTCAACCTCAAGACGTACCTCTCCATCGTCGTCCATGAAGAAAACGCGTCCCAACGTGGAGAGCCCTAGCCACGCGCCGTCTCGGGCGACTTCGATTCCGATGAGAGCGTAGGTGCCCCCGAGGACCGGCGAGTCCACAGAGCTCGTGCCGCCCGTATCGAGATCGCGGCGGACGAGCCGGAGCGTCGGCTCACCTTGAAGCTCGTAGACGATCGCGTGCCCCGCAAGCCCTCGCTCGATGACGCGGGCGTCATCGTGGTTGCAGGTGTATGACGTAAGGACATTTGCCCCGTACACCTTTGGCAGCACGGGGCTCTCTGCGCCGCAGGCGATGAAGCACACCCCACCCCGGCACTCGCCCGGGCACGGCGCGTCCGGATTGGACTCGTCTCCATCGCATCGTGGTCCCGGCAACGTCGGGAATCGTCGCGGCGGCTCGGGAACGTCGGGGATCTCGGCTCGCGGCGAGGCGGCGTCCTCTTGGGGGTCAGGTGGCGCGTCCGCCGACGCGACCGTGTCGAGCGATGCCGCGACCATGTCGCCGTGGCACCCGGCAAGCACTAGGGCGGCCAGCAACGTCGAAAGTCTGCGCAAGAGACTCGTCATGATCGGCATCGTAGCAGATGAAAGCGGCTGTCCACTCCGATTCTGCGGACGCCGCTCACTCCTCCGCGTTCATATCGCGGTCTTTCGTCTCCGGCACGAAGAAGAGCCCGACCACGACGGTAATCCCGGCGAAGACGATCGGGTACCAGAGGCCGTAGTAGATGTCGCCGGTCTGGGCGACGAGCGCGAAGGCCGTCGCAGGCAAGAGGCCACCGAACCAGCCGTTGCCGATGTGGTAGGGCAATGACATGGACGTATAGCGTATGCGGGTCGGGAAGAGCTCGACGAGCGCGGCGGCGATGGGGCCGTAGACCATGGTCACGAAGAGGACCAGTAAGAACAGGATGCCGATGACAGCGAGTGGCTGTGGCCGAAAGACGTCGAAGAGGCCCGTCATCTTGACCTTGGCGCCGTCGTCCACGCGCGGGTAACCCGCGGCGATGACGGCGGAATCGAGCGTCTTCCCGAAGGCGGGGTCGGCGGCGCCGTCCTTCAGGACCGGGATGAGCTGACCGGCAACGTCGACGGCGACGGGCGTCTCCGCGGGGGCCGAACGCGTCGTATACCGGACGCCGGCCTTCGAGAGCACGTCGCGCGCGACGTCGCAGGGGGCCGTGAACTTGCGGGTCCCGACCGGGTTGAAGAGGTCGCCGCAGGCGCCGTCCGGGGCGACGACCTCGACCTTCACGGTCTCGATCGCCGTGGCGAGGGTGGGGTTGGCGATGGCCGTCAGCGCCTTGAAGAGCGGGAAGTAGCTGAGCGCCGCGATGAGACAACCCGCGAGGATGATAGGTTTTCTCCCGATGCGGTCCGAGAGCGCACCGAAGAGGACGAAGCCCGGCGTGCCGAGCAGTAGCGCCCAGGCGATGAGCAGGTTGGCGGTATAGCCGTCGACTTCGAGGATCGATTGCAGGAAGAAGAGGGCGTAGAACTGGCCGGTGTACCAGACGACGCCCTGCCCCATCACGAGCCCGAAGAGCGCGATGATCGCCACGCGGGCGTAGCGCCAGCGCCCGAAGGCCTCGCGTAGTGGCGCCTTGGAGAGCGTGCCCTGGGCCCGCATCTTCTGGAAGGCCGGCGACTCGTGGAGCTGACGGCGTATCCACACCGACACGCCGAGCAGCAGGATGGAGACGGCGAAGGGCACGCGCCAGCCCCACGCAGCGAAGGCCTCTTCGCCGAGTGTTGAGCGGGTTCCCAAGATCACGACGAGTGAGAGGAAGAGGCCGAGCGTAGCCGTGGTCTGGATCCAGGACGTGTAGAAGCCGCGCCGTCCGGGTGGCGCGTGTTCGGCCACATAGGTGGCGGCGCCGCCATATTCGCCGCCGAGCGCGAGGCCCTGCAAGAGCCGCAGCCCGATGAGGATGATGGGCGCGACGATCCCGATGGAGGCCGATCCGGGGAGCAGCGCGACCGCGAAGGTCGACATGCCCATGATGAGAATAGTTACGAGGAACGTGTACTTACGGCCGACGAGATCCCCGAGCCGACCGAAGACGAGCGCGCCGAAGGGCCGCACGAGGAAGCCGGCCGCAAACGCGAGGAGCGCGAAGATGTTGCGCGTGCTCTCGTCGTATTGGCTGAAGAACTGGGCGCCGATGATGGGCGCGAGCGAGCCGTAGAGGTAGAAGTCGTACCACTCGAAGACGGTTCCGACGGAGGACGCGACGATGACCTTCCGTTCGGTCGGGGTCATCCGCGAGGGCGAAGGGTCACTTTGGTTCATGCCGTGACACCGTGCCTCGAAGTGGGCCCAACTGTCCATGCGGCCTATCCTATCTGGGCGGGAGTGCCGGATGCGCCACCTTCCGCCGAGCCAGCTCTGCGTCGAGCATGACGAGCAGCTTGCCGACGTCGCCTTCGATCTCATCGAGTCGGAGCCTCGGGTCCGCCGCACCGGGCTTGGCATACTCGAGCCCTGCCTCACAGAACTCGCCCTCCACGATGCTCTCGGACGGCTTCGCGCCGGGCGTCGCGCGATAGAAGCCGAGGATTGCCTCATAGAGGGCCAGAAGTTTCGGCGACTTGGCCTTGGCGAGCGCGTCGCCCCCTTCGAGGAGCTGCGCGAAGGTCGAATCGGCCGCCTCGGCCCAGCTCTCGGTCTCCGGACCCGCCCGGTGATTGGCGTCCACCCACGTGGCCTGAAGGTCCTTGGTCGGTTTCCAGTTCGTCGCTTCGAACTGCATCGTGCGGCTCTCGGGGAGCCACTTCCAACCGGGGAGCGACATCCCGTGACAGCCGGGGGCGATCGGGACGTTCATGACCACGTTGGCCACGATGCGGCCGATGGTGCCGCCCTTCCAATGGCCGCCGGTTCGGAGGATGTAGTTCACCCAATGCAGGCCGATGGAGTTCATGGACGCGGAGTGGGTGTACCGGTGCTCGAGGACGCGCGTCTGGCCGGGCTCGAAGGGGACGTCGACCAGGTACACGGCGTCGTAGCCGTAGTCTTCGGCGGCCTTCTTGGCCTTGGCGTCGCCCTGATTGGCCGGGAAGAAGATCGTGAAGTCGAGCTTCTTGCCGTCGACGAGCACGCGGTAGTCCGGGAGCGGCGGCTTCGTGTCGCGGGTCTCCGACTCTTCTTCGTCGCCGGGCTCGTAGGGGTCGGAGACCGGGAAACCGACGGGGACCGAGAGTGCCGTCTTGCCGGTGTGCGTGAGCGTGTAGAGCGCCACGACCTCCCAGCCTTGGAGGGTCTGGGTGAGGGTGAGCTTCTCGTCGACGAGCGCGATCTGGTTGGTCTTCTTGGGCACGCATGTCGCCCGACCGTCGAGGCCGCTCATGGTGCCGGAGCAGCCGCCGTAGACGCTGTCATTGGCGAGGGCGGGCGCCGAGACGATGGCGGCGAGACCGAGCGGAAGGGCGACGACGAGTCGACGCAGAATAAGAGACAAGATCATGAGGTAACTCCGGGTCGAGGGCGGACGTGGCGGGGGAACCGCTTCGGAGGCGGCCCCCATTCCCGTCACGTGGGGAGAGTGAGTGCGCTGCCGCCGAGGCCGAGCACCCATACGAAGTGGGCGTGGTCGACGGGCGTGACCGACAGGCGGGAGCCCTTCTCGAGCACCTTCATGCCCAGGAGGCCGGGGTCGGCCTTCATCGCCTCAAGCGGCACCTCGCGCGGGAAGCGCTCGACAAAGCCGAGGTCGACCGCGGACCACCGTGGCTCGTTCACCGGCGATTTCGGGTCGTAGTAGTCGGACTTTGGGTCGTGCTGAAAGGGGTCCGGGTAGGCCTCTCGGACGATCTTGCCCACCCCGACGACGCCGGGCGGCGTGGCGTTCGAGTGGTAGAAGAGAACGAGGTCACCGAGGCGCATCTCGCGCATCCAGTTTCGAGCCTGGTAGTTGCGGACCCCCTCCCAGATCGACTGTCCCAGCCGCTCGAGGTCGGTGATCGAGAAGACGTCCGGTTCACTCTTCATCAGCCAAAGGCGCATGGCGCGCGAGTTACCACAGCAAGGGCGGGTAGACCAGCACCCGGCGGAACGACTACCCTCCCGACATGACGAACCGCTCGGTCCTTGCCTCGCTCTTCTCGCTCTTCGCCTTTGCTTGTGGCTCCGAGACCTCGACGGGCGACCAGCCCGACATCCCGGTCGTCCCGCTCGAGTCCGACGCGACCGACGGGAAGGACGTCGCTGGCTTCGAGAGTGACGCGACTCCGGGGCCCGGCGTGGACGGGGGCGACGCGGACACGAGCGATCCCGGCCCCGTGACGCCGACCTACTGCGCCGAGAACGCGGACTGCCCGTCGGGGGTCTGCGTCGAGAGCGAGTGCACCGACCCCTGCGTCGATACATGCCCCACGGACTACGCCTGCAAAGGCGTGGCGCTGCCGGGAGCCGACGTGCAGTACGTCTGCGTGCCACGTTTCCCGAAGCTCTGCCGGCCGTGCCGCACGAGCGAAGACTGCATCGGCCAGGTCGGGGTCGGCGACGACCGCTGCGTATCCTTTGGCCCCGACGGCTCCTTCTGCGGTGGTGACTGCTCGAACGTCGCGTGCCCCGTGGGCTACGCGTGCGAGGAGGCCGTCCCGGGGGCGCCGCCGCAGTGCGTCCCGACCTCGGGGCAATGCACGTGCAAGCCCCAGTGGGTCGCCGAGGAAGCGTCGACGGCGTGTTCGGGCGCCAACGAGCTCGGCGTGTGTCTCGGCACGCGCACCTGCACGCCGGCGGGGCTCTCGGCGTGCGACGCCGCCGCCGCGAGCGTTGAGCAGTGCAACGGCCAAGACGACGACTGCAACGGCCTGACGGACGATGGCCTCCCGCCCGAGCCCTGCGAGAGCGCGAACGACGTCGGGGTATGCGCTGGCGAGCGGACCTGCGAGTCGGGTGCGCTGGTCTGTTCGGCTCGGGAGCCGGCGAAGGACCTCTGCGACGGCGTCGACAACGACTGCAATGGCACGACGGACGACGACTACGCCGACAGCGATGGCGACGGCCAGGCCGACTGCCTTGAGTCGGACGCCGACGATGACGGCATCGCAAACGAGCAGGACAACTGCCCGACCGTACCGAACGAAGACCAGGCGAACTTCGATCAGGACGGCCAAGGCGACGCCTGCGACGCGGACGACGACAACGATCTGGCGCCGGACGCGGGCGACTGCGCGCCGACCGATCCGGACGCCTACCCCGGCGCGAACGAGGTCTGCGATGGCAAAGACAACGACTGCGATGAGGCAGTCGATGAGTCCTTTGCCGACACCGACGAGGACGGCATCGCCGACTGCCTCGAATCGGACAAGGACGGCGACGGCGTGCCGGACGTGACCGACATGTGCCCACTCGCCCTAGACCCGGGCCAAGCCAACTTCGACGGCGACGAGCAGGGCGACGCCTGCGACGCCGATGACGACGGCGACGGCTGGCCCGACACGCAGGATTGTGCGCCGCTCGACGCGACGGTGCACCCGGAGGCGGACGAGCTCTGCGATGGGAAGGACCAGGACTGCGATGGCCTCCTCGACGAAGGGTTCTCCGACACGAACCTCGATGGCGTCGCCGACTGCCTCTCGGCGGACGACGACGGCGACGGCGTGCCGGACGCCGAGGACGGCTGCCCGCTCGTCCCGGATCCGGCCCAGACGGACACGGACGGCGACGGCCTCGGCGATGTCTGCGATCCCAATGACGACGGCGACTTGTGGCCCGACGGCTCGGACTGTGCGCCCCTCGATGCGACCATTCAGCCGGGCGCAAAGGAGCTGTGCGACGGGGTCGACCAGAGCTGCGACAAGCTCGTCGACGAAGGCTTCCCCGACCTCGACGCCGACGGCGCGGCCGACTGCGTGGACGTCGACGACGACGGCGATGGCGTGCCGGACGCCGACGATCTGTGCCCTGTCACGCCCGATCCGGGGCAGACCGACACCGACGGCGACGGGATCGGCGACGCCTGCGAGTCCGATCTCGACGGCGACCTCGACCCCGATCTCACGGACTGCCAGAAGCTCGACCCGCTCGTGCACCACGGCGCGGCGGAGGCCTGCAACGCCATCGACGACAACTGCAATGGTATCGCCGACGAGGGTTTCCCAGACAACGACGCGGACAGTGTGGCCAACTGCCTCGACGACGATGACGACGGCGACGGCGTCCTCGACCCCGAAGACAACTGCCCGGTCCTCGCCAACAGCGGGCAGGCCGACAAGGACGGCGACGGCAAGGGCGATGTCTGCGACGACGACGACGACGGCGACGACGCGCCAGACGGGATCGACTGTGCGCCGCTCGACGCGACGGTGTCGCCGTCGGCAACCGAGACCTGCAACGGCAAAGACGACGACTGCGACGGGGCAGTGGACGAAGAGAACGCGACCGGCTGCACGCTCTATTACCTGAACGAAGACGGCGATGGCTTCGGCAACGCGGCGGTGAGCCGCTGTCTCTGCGGCGGGCTCCCGCCCTTCACGGCCCCGACGGCGGGCGACTGCGACGACAAGAACGCGCTGGTATTCCCCGAATCGACGGAGTCCTGCAACGGCAAAGACGACGACTGCGACGGCAACATCGATGGGGTCGGGTCGTTCGGGTGCAGCAGCGCCTACATCGACGGGGATGGCGACGGCTACGGCGCTGGGACGCCTTCGTGCGCCTGCCCGGGGACGTCCGGCCTGGTCGCCCTCGGGGGCGACTGCAACGACGCCGCGCCGTCCGTAAAGCCCGGCCAGCTCGAGGTGTGCAACGAGCAGGACGACGACTGCGACGGGATCATCGACGAAGACGGGTCGCTCGGCTGCACCAACCACTTCGCGGACAAAGACGGAGACGGCCACGGGACGGCCGGGCAAGTGAAGTGCCTGTGCGGCCCGACGACAGCCTACCCCGCCGTCGAAGGCGACGACTGCGACGACAACGACGACGACCGGTATCCGGGCGCGCTCGAGGTCTGCGATAACAAGGACAACAACTGCAACGGCCAGGTCGACGAGGGGGTCAAGGACACCTTCTACCTCGACAACGACGGCGACACCTTCGGCGCCGCGTACAACACGAAGGAGGCCTGTACGGTCCCGGCGGGCTATTCGAGCCAGGGCGGCGACTGCAACGACTTCAACGCCGCCATCGCCCCGAGCAAGAGTGAAGGCTGCAACCTCATCGACGACGATTGCGACGGGCAAACCGACGAGAGCCTTCCGCTCGTAACGGTGTACGTCGACCTCGACGGCGACGCGTTCGGCGCCAAGGGCACGCCGGGCACGAAGAGCTGTCTCTCGGACTCGAACGGCGACGGCACACCGGACGCCGCCCCGAAGGGCTACTCGACCGTGGCGACCGACTGCAATGACTCGGCAGCGACCGCGTATCCCGGAGCGCCCGAGCTCTGCGACGGCCAGCTCAACAACTGCGACGGCAAAGTGGTCGACGTGCAGTGTCCGGAGGTGTGCCCCGGCAATTGGCCCATCCCCATCGGCGCGACGGTCGGCTACCCCGCGATTGGGCAGCTCGACGCGGCCACGAACACCTACGAAGTCGTCACGGTCGGCACGGGACCTGTGCAGGTCTTCACGGCGGCTGGCGATGAGCTCTGGAGCGCGCCCGCCAACATCTCCTACAGCTACCCCGTGCTCGCCGACGTGAACCTCGATGGCCAGGTCGACCTCGTGACCTTCGAGAGCAACCTCGTACGCGTGCTGAACGGCAAGACCGGCGCGGTCATCGAGAGCTTCAGCGGAGCGAACGTGCGCGTGACCGGTGCGCGCCCAGGAATCGCGTTCGACCTCGACGCCGACGGCCACATCGACCTCGTCGGCGGCGCCGGTGACGCGCTCACCATCATCCTCCGCAATGGGGTGGGTGGCGCCAAGGCCATCCACAAAGTGGCAGCCCCTCCCGGAGCCTACTTCGCGGCGGACGTACCGGCGGCTGCGGACATTGACGGCGACGGCGACGCGGAAGTGCTTGTGGGGACGGGCTATTACACCTGCAATACGCCCGGCAACCCGGCGTGCAAGGGCTACCTCGTCGTCGTCGATCCCGGCACCGGCACGCTCGCCAAGGATCCGACGACGGCGTTCATCGTACCGGACACCGACCTCGCGTACGCCGGCGGACCGGTCCCCATCATTGGCGATGTCGATGGCGACGGCGCGAACGAGCTCTGGCACAGCTTCGGCAAGTCGAGCGGCGGCACGCTCAACCTCGCATGGAACTTCGACGGCACGTCGGCGACCCCGGCCCCCGGCGTCAACACGGGCAACACCCGCCTCGCGCCCATCGACGGCGCGGGCCTGCTGACGAACGGCAAGCAGTCAGGCACCCAGGGCGGCGTGGTCGACCTCGATGGGGACGGCGTGTGGGAGGTCGTGCGCACCACCGGGAGCGCCGTCAGCATCACGCGCGCCGGGACCATCATGGACGGCTACCCGATCACGACGGCAGCGGACGCGCCGGTCATCGGCGACATCAACCGGGATGGGCGGCTCGACATTCTCTTCGTCGGGACGGCCAACGCGGAGCTCCACTGCTACACCCTTGGCCAGAACACGGCCACGGCGGCGCGGATCCTCACGAACGGCCAGCTTGAGACCACGGGTGGGCAGTTCTACCGAACGGGGTCGGTCGACTCCTTCGAGCCGAACGACCGGTGGGCCTCACCCTTCGTGCCGGGCCCCGCGGCCACGCTGGCGTCGGCGCGCGCGATGAAGGTGCGCGGCTTCGTCGACCGCTATAACTCGTCGTCGGGGACCATCCGCGAGACGCGTTCGATGATCTCGGTCAAGGGCGACAAGGACTTCTTCGAAGCGACGGGTAACCGAATCCGCGTCGACCTCACCCCGCTCATGGGCACACTCGACTTCGACCTGTCGGTCCACGTCTTCAAGTCGGGCGTCTATCAGGCGACCTACACCTCGGAGAACGTCGGCAAGACGAACGAGTCCATCGACATCGACTGGAACGTGCCCCGCCCGGAGCTCCCGACTGGGTCGCGGGAATACCTCATCGAGATCCGCGGCAAGACCATCAACGATTACGGCGCCTTCCCATACACCCTGACCGTCTACGGCGCCACCTGAGGCAACGGCATGGATTGGTTTCAGATCCTCTTCGGCTTTCGAGAGAAGGGCTACGCCGAGACGCAAGCGAGCTTCTCGGTGCAGGGCGACCGGCTCGTGAGCCGGGTCAATGGAGAGTCCTACGGCATGGGCCACTTCGAGACGCCGTCGCTCGCGACGTTGCGGCAGCGAGCAGCCGCGCTCCCGGACCTCGGCCCGAGCCGCTTCGAGCACATCGCCGTCGCGGACATCTTCGAGGCCCACGCGCGCCCGGAGTATCAAGGCGCCCTCTTTCAGGTGGCGTCGCAGTTCAACTGCCTGGAGTTCATGGGCCCGCACGTGCTGCCCGAGCACGGCGTCACCGGGTATCAGAGCGACCCGACGCAGGGTCCCGCGTGCGCGATGGCCGCGGGCGCCGCGACCGTCTACCGGAACTACTTCGCACCGGTGGGCGACCAAGTGGGCCAGACTCGCGACCGTCAGCTCGACAACCTCGCGGAGCTCGCGCAGGCGCTCGGACCGGGCGACCCGGGCTGGGACGTCCGTAACGGCTACACCACCTCCACCCTGCCCCGCTTGGCCGCGCTGCGTGAACGCCTCGCGGCCGGGGATCGGGAGGCGCTCCTGGGCCACGTCCGCATCGGGCTACAGACCCACGTCGAGGTGACCTTCTCGTCGCGCTTCCGTCGGCTGGCGCCACGCCCGGAGGGCCCCCCGACCTGCAGTCAGGCCTTCTGCTCGGCGCTCTCGGTCGCCTACTCAGGGCTCGGGACCGGCCCCTGGGCACCGCTCGGCACCCTGGCGCTCGACGCGGCTTACGAAGCGACCTTGCTCGCCGCCGCCCTCGACCGCGCGGCCGGGCACGGCAGCGGCCGCGTGGTGCTCACCTTCCTCGGCGGCGGGGCCTTCGGCAACGACGAGGCTTGGATCACCGCGGCCATCGGCCGAGCCGTCGGTCGCGCAGGCCGGCTCGGGCTCCACATCGAGCTCGCGCACTACCGTCGTGTCGATTCGCGGATGCGGGCGCAGGTCGACTCGGCCGTGCCGGACGGGGACTGACTATAAATCCCGAACTGCCAGCGCTTCCTGTTGCCGGACAAATTGAGGTAGCGAGTGGAGTTATGCAGCCAACACTTTGGACCCAGGATGCTTGCTGCCTCCTGAACGTTCCCGTCAGCTAGGAAAACGGAACGCCTGTCGAGCTAGCCTTTGGCGGAGTCCATCGATGCGGCTAATATTACGAACTAAGGACAGGTGCAATTTAATTACGGAATGAAAACCACTTGTAACCACTCCCGAGACCCCATAACAGCTGAAGTCTCAAGTGAATTCATCCACTTGAGCTTCGTCAGGCAATAAACCCAAAGTCCTGAAGAGCGGCATCAATGTCTGGCAGAAACTCCGATAGTTCAGCCCAGGCGTCTCTCATCCCTTCTAGATCTGGAACGGAAGGTGCGACGCGCCGCCACCAGAAGCGGCAATAAGTGGCGCCTCCCCCTCCTCTCGTTGAGGACCAGTCGCAATCACGAAGACGTTCGACGAGTCGAGAACGTTGGTCCACGTCGTGCCACGGCCCAATCTCCGCACGCAGATGAAGGTCACCATCTCCTTTGCCCTTCTCGAACCAGAACACGATTGGAAGACCAGTAGACCAATGTCCGCCCTTCCTGAATGAACTCTCGCACCGTGCAATCCCGCGCCAGTTCTCTGGGAAAAATGCGGTGGTTTTCGACTCACGATGGCGCTTCAAGCGTTCCGAATCTTCAATTCCCCCCGCTTGAATCACACGAACAGCGCCTTCTATCGGCGATGCCATAAATTCGGAGAATGACTCATCGAGCGATACCACGGCATCCCGAACCTCGGAGGAATCAGGTATTCGGCTATCAACCCCTGTCAGCGCATGATACTCGAATGGCGAATCTGGACCCTTCAGCAGCCTTATTCCAGCGGATTTATATTGACTATAGGCATCCAGCAAACTAACTCCGCGATAGCTCTGTGGCAGCCGATCATCCTCTTCTCGATGAATCCAAGCCGTTCTGAAATTTACCGAAAGTATTTCTTCAATGGATGCTACATCAAGCCTTCCAGACCTGTGAATGCGCCGCAGGGCGTTCCAGAACATTGTTCCAGTGTATATATGCTCATAGATGATAGGGAGCTTTGAGTACCCCGCCCTCGCCTCTCGAGGGAGAGACTTTTCGAGTCGTGGGACACCCGACCGCTTCATGGACCAGAACTTGTCGGCATGAAATCCATATCGTTCTTGAACATAATTCCACGCGTTAACTGACACTAGCGGCTGCTGGTCAAGATAGTGGTCGGCCTGGTAGAAGAATGCCTGCTGCACTGAGTATCGAGCAACAGCCCTTCTGTCTGCGTTACTCTTATTGAGCGCACCCTGGCTCTCATCCAAGCTAAACTTCACTAAGTCCAGGCGAGACCCGATGAACTGCTGTAGTAGACTCATGAACACCCTCCTCGTGCTAAATCGCTATACCACAGGTCTACATGATTGCAAGTGACGGCGTCCGTGCCGCCTGGGCGAGGCCTTGGCGCAGGACTCGACTGGCGGATCGTTACTTGGGCATGCGAAGAGTAGAGGTCGATGTCGTTTGAGAGGCGATGGTGCAGGTCCAGGCCGCTCAGAGCGGCGCCACCGCCAAGTCGCCCGCCAGTCGCGGCGCAGATGTTCCGGATGACCGTGAGGAGCTCATCGGATAGGACGCGCCGATCAAACCGGTCCGGCACTGGTCCTCTCCACAGGCGGCCAGGGGATGTCCTCGACATCGAGCAGCCAAGCCCACATGGCTCGGGACGCGCCGAGGTGGCGGACGAGGTGCGGCCACATCTCGCGGAGCTCGGCGGGAGACGTGTAGAGCCAAAGGTCCCGGCTATTGGCTTCGCGGAGGAGAGCGCCGAGCCAGTAGGCCCGAACCGCCGTATCCTGACTGCGCAAGGCCTTTCGCAGATCCCCAACCGTCGCGTCAGTCCACCAGAGGAAGTAGGGCCGCGTCTCGTCGAGCACGAGGGCCGCGGAGGTGGGGGGTAGACGGTTCATCGCCTCAAAGGGTCTCACGAACGCACGAGCACTGGAACTCCCAAACTTCTGGCTCTCTTGTCCCCGAAGGTGACCTTGGCGCGCGGGCCGGCTCGGGTGCCACATCGAGCTTGCGCACTACCGTCGTGTCGATTCGTTGAAGGCGGCGCAGGTCGATGGGGCCATCAGTGCGAGCTGATGGGTCGCGCCCCATCACGCCACGACGCGACTTGGTCGAACGAAGACTCGCCGCGGACTAGCGCACCCAGAACCCGAAGCTACCGGCGCGTTCTGGATCGTTGAGCCCGCCCGACGTCGTCGGGTCGTAGCCGTCGCCGTACCAGACGACCATGCCGTTCGAGGTCACGGGATCGGAGCCACAGGCGCCATAGCAGGTCACGCTGTTGAAGCCGATGAACTGTCGCTCGTACGGCGTGCTGCCTTTGTGGTTCGAACACGAGACTTGCGGGCGGTCCCGGAAGGTCTTCGCGGTGAACGACGAGCCGGACTTGAGCTCGGTAACGGCGACGTCGATGCAGGTCGTGTCGCCGGCCGGGAGCGAGAACCCGCTATAGGTCGGGGCCTTGGGCCATCGATAGGCCAGACCGTAGTTCAAGAGATTGCCAGTGACGGCGGCGCCGCCGTTCGAGACGGTGAGCACGAGGGACGTCGCCGTGGCGAGGATGGCCGTGGCGTCGATGGCGGCCCGCCCGCTGCGGGCGGCGGGATCCCAGGTGCCCTGCGCCGCGTTCGGGAAGTAGTAGACGTCCGAGCCGCCGGCCGCGGCACGGTAGCCGTAGGAGACGAGCGTCCAGCCGCCGCCGTCCGTGGTCATGTCGCAGTAGACCGGGGTGACGCCCGCTGTGCTCACGATGTAGTAGGTGCCGTCTTTCGCGGAGGCGAGGTTCTGCCGGATGTCGAGGCACGACGTGCCGGGGCGAGCGCTGGACCCGTAGCTCTGGAGTGGGATCGCGAACCACTCGGCGCCGTTACACACCCAGAGCGCCGTGGCGCTGGTCCACATGGCGCCGAGGTTCGCGCCGTCACACGTCGACGGCGCTGTCGTCGCGGTCGGGATTCGGAGCTGACCGCCGGCCGTGGACGCGAAAGGCGCACATGTCAGAGCGCCATCGGCGGCGAGACCGACGACCGCCTGCCCGGCTGGGCACGTGGCACCAAGGGTCGGTAGGGTTGGGCGGCCGACGAGCTCGTCGTAGTCGCCCGAGAACGCCACGGGCGCCAGCGCGGCGGTGAGCGCGTACGGCGCGAGATCGGCGGTGGTGACCACGGTGTCGAGCCAGGTGGCGTCGAGTGCGGTCACGCCGACGCAGCCGGTGCACGAGAGCGAGCCGGCGGAGAGCGCGTGGTGCGCGTAGGGTACCGCGGCGACGGGGCTCCGAGGCAGTTCGGGTTCGCCGGCGACGGAGACGCCGACCCAGGCCGCGCCCCCATCGGTGAAGACTCCCGCCGGGACGCCGGGCGTCCCGCCGACGGTGACGTTGAACACACCTCCGACGACGGCGACGGCGGGGTCGACGGCCGTGTAGACCGGCTCCGAGTCCGACTTGGACCGATAGAAGTGGATGGACATGCCGTAGACGCCGTCTACGCCACCGCCCCCGTTACGCAGAGTCCCTTGGACGGTCACGGAACGCGGCGTCGCGGCGCGGGCCGGCAGTGCGTCGAGGAATGCGCTGAGCGAGAGCGCCATGAGCAGGGCGCGTTGGGGTTGGGTTCTCACGGTCGCCATCTCCTTCGAGTCGAACCGGCAGCGTGTTCCTCTGATGAGGCGTGACGAGCCTACTCCAGTCTGGAGGGCATCCCAAGGGCTTCGGCAGCGCGGGCGGCCAGTTGCACGCCCCCCCGCCACGTGGCACCGTCCCGCCCGTGCCCCCAGACCTTGAGACCGACGAAGCCCTGTTCCTGCGCTATCGCGATGGGGATCGGCGCGCCTTTGACGTGCTCTTCGCCCGGTATGCCCCGCTCCTGACTCGGGTCGTCGCGCGGGCATTGACGGGGCGAGCGGAGGTGGCCGACGTCGTCCAGCAGACCTTCCTCCAAGTGCACCGGGCGCGCTTCGACTTCGATGGGACTCGCGCGCTGAAACCGTGGGTGATGACCATCGCGCTCAATCTGCGTCGGCAACGGCAGCGGACGTGGGGGCGGTCGAAGGAGGTCTACACCGACGTGGAGGTGCTCGACGTGCCGGCCGAACCGCCGCCGGATCTCGACCGGCCAAAGGACATCGAGCGGCTCCGGGCTGCGCTCGCGGCGCTCCCGGCCGGGCAGCGCGAGGTCATCGAGCTGCACTGGCTCGAAGAGATGCCCTTCGCGGAGGTCGCGACGGTCGTGGGGGCCGGCCTCTCGGCGGTCAAAGTGCGAGCACACCGCGGCTACGAGCGGCTGCGCGTGCTGCTTGCAGCGGAGCCGGAGTAACCAATGACGAGGCCAGGCATAGACACGAGAGCGGGGCGAAAGCCGCGCGAGGGGACCTTGAGATGAGCGGCGGCGACGAGCGATACACGGCGACAGAGAGCGACGAGCAGGCGCTCCTCGCGAGCCTGCGTCCGTCGCTCGACGCGGCGCTCGCGCGCGAACGGGGCGCCCTCGGTTGGTGGCGGTCTCGCCCCACGAGCGTGCGCGCCGGGCTGATCGCGCTCCTGGCGCTCGTCCTCCCGATCGCGCCGACAGTCTGGACGGGCGCCGCGTTCACATCGGCGCTGACGATGGCCGAACGTGCTGTTCTAATTGGACTTTCAGGGCTCTCCCTCTTGCTCGCGGTTGGGCTGGCCATGCGCCCGCTGCACCGCCCACCGGCGAGTCGCGCCGTGACTCGAGCGATTTTGGCGACGACGCTCCTCGCGCCGGTCGTCGTGGCGATCCTGGCCTTGGTGAGCCACGGCGTCGGCCCCGTCGGCCCGGGCGTGTGCCTCAGGATGGGACTCGCCCTCTCGCTGCCCGGCCTCGGCCTCGTGTGGATGTCGGCGCGCTCGCCGCTGCTTGGCCCGACGGCGTTCGCTGCGGGCACCGTCGCGGGGCTCGGCGGCTATCTCGCCATCGGGCTCCACTGCCCCCACGTCGAGGCGCTGCACGTCCTCGTGATGCACGCGCCGATCGTACTGACGCTCGGGCTCCTGTCGGCGTTGCGCGGCCTGTCGAACCGGGTTACTTCGGGGGCGGGAGTATCGCCCCGGCGGGGATGACGAGATCGGGGAACGCGAGCGGTGCGACTGAGCCCTCGCGGCCCACGATGAATGACGTGTTCCAGCGGCCGTCGGCGGGGTCGCGATAGACCTCGATGCAACCGCGCTCGATGGCGACGATCCAGTACTCTCCGACTTGGCTCTCTGCGTAGAGCGGGCCCTTCACGTCGCGGTCGTAGCGGAGCGACGACTCCGCGACTTCGACCACGAGCGTCGCCTCGTCCGGATGCTCGCTCGCGTAGTCGTCACTCGGCACGACGGCGAAGTCCGGCTCGGGTTCCGAGTCATCCGTCGCAATGAACGGAGACTGGACGCGAAGGATGGCTCGCCCCCTGAGGCCGATGATGAATCGGGCAGTGAGCTCCTGAATGACGTACGAGTGACTTGGCCGTGTTGGGCTCATGGTGCTCAGCGCCCCTCGAATCAGCTCAAGCTTCTCGCCATCGAAGGCCCCTAGGGATACGAGCTGGTCATACTCCAGCCGCCGCAAGCGACGCTGAGACAGGGTGGGAGCGAAGGTCGAGAGCGTCTCCATGGGCTCAAATGGTGCCAGTCCATCGGAGCGGGAGCAAGGGCCACCGCGTTTGACGTCATCGCGTCCAAAGACTCGGCAATCCCTCGTCGTCATCGTCCGCGAGGTGATCGACGTCGAAAGGCAAGAGCAAGTCTCGCAGCGTCGCGGTCGCCGTGAGCGCCTGCCCGAGCGCCGGCTGAAAAGGCGCCGCCTGGCTGCGCACGATGGCCTCCCGCGCGACGGCCACGATGTGGGCCTCCTCCGGCGAGTCGTCGAGCGGCGCGAGCGGGTCCGAGCCGATCCGATCGAAGTACTCGCGGTACTTTCCGGTCGGCCCGAGCATGCCTCGAAGGCCGTGCTGGTCGGCGAGCCACGCCTGGAGGCGCAACGAGGAGAACTCGCGCGGATCGTCGTAATCCATGAGTGGGAAGCCCCAGTCCTGCTCGTGGAAGGTCTCGATCCCATTGGTGATCCAGTGACAGAGCTCGTGCAGGAGCATCTGGCAGAGCGTGTCGTCCGGGTCGAGGTCGGTGCGCGGTCCGAGCCAGAGGTGGCCTGAGCCGTCGGTGCGGCTGAAGATGCTCGGATCGCGGCGCAAGGTCAGGCCGAGCCGACGCCCGGTCGACAGCCAGATGAGCTCGAGGCCGTCGAGGTAACGCGAGCGGATGGGGCGCTGGTAGGGCGGCTTGGGCATCCGGCCTTTTAGCGCGACTCCCCGGGAGGACGTCACGCAAAATCCGGTCGCGCCCTCGCGAGGGCGAGGTCAGGGCAAGGTGCGGGCGAGGTCAGGGCAAGGTGCGGGCGAGCCGGAAGACGTTGAACATGGACGAGTCGGACTGAAGTGCCGTGGCGCGCGCGCCGAAGCGCAGGTTGCTCGGTCCGCCGCCCGGAAACTGAGGCGACTCGATCCAGACTCGTCCGCCGCGAAGGATCCGTGTCGACGACGCCCCAACGCCAGAGGGGTTCGCGACCAGGCCCGGAGCGACGTTCCCCGTCGGCTGCGGGTACGGGCCGTAGCCGTCGTGCACCCACTCGACGCCGTTGCCGAGCATGTCGAAGAGCCCGAGTTCGTTCGGACGACGCGAGCCCGCCGGCCACATGCCGGTCGGGTTACCGATCACCGTCGAGTAGTCGACCTGGGCCTGCTGCCGCAGCGTATAGGCTCGTAACCAGGGGCGTTTCTCCTTGCCCAGCTCCCGAGCGGCGTATTCCCACTCCGCTTCGGTCGGCAGCCGGTAGCCCAGGCAGTCACGCGGGGCTTTCTGCGGGACGCAATGGCCGTTCTCGCAGGCATAACACTCCTCGAGCCCCCGCGACCACGAGACGGCGTTGGCGTACGCCGCCGCGGTGTTCCAGGTGGCGGCCGCTGGAGCGCGGTTCACGAGTTGGTCGAGCCAATGGGTCCACGTCGGCGTGTAGTCGCCGCTGGGGTGCGCGAGCTCGGAGCGGGTCACTTCGAAGATCCCGATCTCGAAGTTGCCAACCTGGACCGGATGCAAGGTCTCGTCGGGGCGCCTGAGATGCTCGTCCGGAGGCGAGCCCATCATGAACGCGCCGCCGGGGATTGTGCGCATGGGCAGATGTTCGAGCCGACACGCGCTGTCGCACCCGTCGCCACCGACTTGATTGCCGTCGTCACACGTCTCTTCGTATTTGTGCTGTACGACACCGTCGCCGCACTTGAATGTGCACTGAACCGTGAACGGGGTCTCGATGATGCTGCCGGGGATGAGCGTGTTCAGGTAGTCACTCGACGTCGAGCCCTGCCAGACGACGTCGCCAAATCGGTTCTCGAGGGAGACGAGGGCGAAGGTCCAGGCCGTCGGCAGATAGACCTGGCGACGGAAGACGTTCGTGCCCGGTTTGAGCAGGATGTCCCGGTGCACGAACTCGATGACAGGGTTGACAGCGAACGCCGTCGCCTGTTTGGCGAAGTACTCGGCGAGGAACTGGAGGAGCGTGGTGTAGGCGTCTTTCACGCCGCCGGGCCGGGTCACGCCGTAGCCCGGCCAGACGTGGACGCGCTCGAACGCCGACCCGAAGACGGTCGGGACCGTGAGTGGCACCACGGCGTCGCGAGTCTGGTCGTGAATGGACCAGACGAGCGTCTGCAGGTTCGCGACGACGTAGCCCATCGCGACGGCCGATGCGACGAAGCCGAGCCCCGGTACGGCCGACAGCGGCGTCGACGGATTGAGCCAACGGACGTGGACGTCGAAGTAGACACACGGCGACCAACGACAGGTCTTATCGCACCCCGCCGCGTCGATCGGTCTCGCATAGTCGCACTCCTCCCCTGCGTCCAGCGTGCCGTCGCCACAGAGGTTCACTTGACATCGTACACATCGGTCATTCGGATCGCCGTTGCCGTCGTCGCACGTCTCGCCAGTCGCTGCCTGCACCGTGCCGTCCCCGCAGAACTCGCGTCGGCACGCCGCGTTGCAGCCGTCGCCCGAGAGGGTGTTGCCGTCATCGCAGCCTTCGCCGAGCAGGGGCCTCACGAGACCGTCACCACACAGACCACCGGCTTCGCGCTGGCATGCCGAGTCGCAGCCGTCGCCTGTAAACGAATTGCCGTCGTCGCAGGCCTCGCCGCGATGCGGCTGCGTGACGCGATCCCCACAACGTTGTTCACAGCCGAGCGCGAAGACGCCGCGATGAAGGACCGCGTCTCCAGATCCCCAGACGCTCTTCTGCCGCGGCACCACGACATTGCCCGACAGATCCTCAACGCTGAAGTTGAAGCCGCCGCTACGTCGATCCGTGCTGATGGTGTAGGTGCCCGGTCCGGTTTGGACCTCGACCTTCCACACCATCCCTTGGAACCCTGCCGGGCTCGAGACCAACTCCGACGTCCCCGGTGTCGCCACGACGTTCCCCCGGGGATCTCGGATGGCCCACGACGGCGCGTTCAGCTCCTCATAGGTCGGGAAGATCCGCACGACCCTCTCCCCGCAGAGGGACGTTTGGCAGTCCGGCGAACACGAGGTCCCCCCCGGATCGTCGCAGGCCTCCCCGAGCCCGGGCTGATGGACGCTGTCACCACAGGACGCCGCACATTGCGTCGTAAAGGCGTAGCTCGCGCTGGGACGCCCATCGGCGGGATGGTCGAAGACGAGGCTCCCCGTCGTCGAGGCGATGGCGAAGTGCGTCGCGGGGAACCAGTCGTTGCTCGGGCCGACGCCGCCGGGACCGAACGCTTCGAAGCGGTAGGTCGCCGGTGGCAGCCAGAGTGGGACCGTAACTTGGCCTTCGGCCTGGTATGTACCCGGTTCGACGCGGTAGCGGATGCGACCCGCGAGATCGAGGATCATCCAGCCCAGCCGTGAGGGGTCGCTCGTGCCAATATTGAGCGACAGTGTGTGGGCGGCGCAGGGTTCACCCTGGCAGCTTCCGTCACAGCCATCGCCAGGGGCCGTGTTGCCGTCATCACACTGCTCGCCCGCGACGACGTCGACTCGCTCGTCGCCGCAACCGCCTTCACAGCGGACCGTGAACGTATAGAACGCGGCGTCTTCGCTCGGCTTGCCCTGCAAGAGGACGAGGCCGCGAGCGAGATCGGCGACCTCCAGGCGGCCTTGGTACCACGCCGCCGGAACGTAGCCGTTCACGCTGCCGACCGTGAGGGTGTAGGTCCCGTCGGGCAGTGAGACCGGCGTCTTCATGGCGCCGCCCGGCGACCGCTCTGCCACGACCTTCCCCGAACTATTCCGAAGACGCCAGGACGCCATGGGAGACACGTTCGGATTGTTGGTGATGATTCGAATCTCGTGCTGAGAACAGCTCTCGACTTGGCACGTCGCTCCGCAGCCGTCACCGGCCTTCACATTGCCGTCATCGCAGGCTTCGCCGAAGCTCGGCTGGAGTTGGCCGTCGCCACACCCCTTCGCGCAGCGCACCGTGAACTCGACGGCCTGTTCGGGGTAAGGCGACTTCGACTGGCCGGGGGCGCCACTAGCGAGCGTGGCCCCGCCGGTCATATCGACGATTCGATACGACGAGCCGTACCACCCCTGCGGAAGCGACCAGCCGTTGCGAGTCGAGGCGACGAATCGGTAGGTCCCATCGACCAGGGAGAGGATCGTACTCGTCTGCCCGACCGCGTAGACGGGTGAGGACGCGACGACCTTCCCGGCGGCATTGACGACGGTCCAAGCCGGGTTGTCGCTGCCCGCGACGACGTCAATGGCGTAGGTCGCGCATGACTCGTACTGGCACAGGGGGCTGCACCCGTCGCCAGCGAGGAGATTGCCGTCGTCACAGGTCTCATCCGAGGCTGCGTCGACGATGAGATCGGAACAACCGCGAACGCGGCACGTCGACGCGCACGTCTCTCCGGGCGGCGTCCCGTCGAGCCCGTCGCAGACTTCGCCGAGCAGTGGCTGCCGTATCCCGTCGCCGCACCGCTCGGGGACGCAGTCCTCGGAGCAACCGTCGCCACTGACGACGTTGCCGTCGTCACACCCTTCGGTCGCGGGCTGCAGGACCCCGTTGCCGCAGACCTCCAGGGCGCACAGTGGATCACAGCCGTCTTTCCCAGCGACGTTGCCATCGTCACAGATCTCGCCGCGCCACGGCTGAATGGTCCCGTCGCCACAGCGCTCGACCCGGCACGTCGGGCCGCACCCGTCTCGGTCGTCGGTGTTTCCGTCGTCACACGTCTCCGGTGGCTGAAGCCGACCGTTGCCGCAGATCTCGACGATGCACCCGGCGTCGCACCCATCGCCGCCGTTCGTATTGCCATCGTCGCAGGCCTCGCCCCGGAAGACCTGCTTGACGCCGTCGCCACAGCGCTCGACGCGGCAAGTCGGGCCGCACCCGTCGGCCTCGTTCGTATTGCCGTCGTCGCACCCCTCCCCAAGGGCGGGCTGGACGGTCCCGTCGCCGCAGCGCTCGACCACACAGGTCTCGGAGCAGCCGTCACCACTCGAGAAGTTCCCGTCATCACAGGCTTCGCCGGCCTGAACCACCCCGTCGCCGCACCACGTCGGGTCACACTCGGCGACGAAGGGGATACGCGACTCGCCGAGCGAACCCGTGAGGATCCCCTGGAGCGCCACGGCGCCCGAGGGCTGTTCAATGAGGTACTCCATGCCGGTAAACTGGCCACCGTCGACCACGAGGACGTAGTCGCCGGGATAGAGGCGTATGCCGTGGATCCACCCGACGCGCGTGTAGGAGTTCCGATAGGTCACGGCCTTCCACAGGGGGGTGACGACCGCCCCGTCAGAGGCCCGCTCGACTCGCCACGGCCGGAACCGCGACTGATTCGGTGAACCTTCGAAGCCGATCGTGATGCGGAAGCCCGTGCACGCCTCCGTCACGCACATGGGGCTACAACCGTCGTCAGCGGCGGTATTGCCGTCGTCGCAGGTCTCGCCACGGGAGACCTGGATTGTGCCGTCGCCACAACGTTCGACACGGCAGGCCGGACTACACCCGTCGAGCGCCACGCTGTTCTGGTCGTCGCACTCTTCACCGAGGCCAGCCTGAAGCACCCCGTCGCCACAGCGCTCAACCCGGCACGTCGCGGAACAGCCGTCTTCGGACGTGGTGTTCCCGTCGTCGCAGGCCTCCTGCAACGCGGGCTGCTTCACGCCGTCGCCGCAACGCTCCGTGATGCACGCGAGGCTACAGCCGTCGCCGCTGAGCGTGTTGCCGTCGTCGCACGTCTCGCTCCGGCTCGTCTGAATGACGCCGTCACCACAACGTTCCAGACGACAGGTGGGGCCACAGCCGTCTTCGGCCGCCGTCCCGCCGTCGTCGCACTGCTCACCCAGCCCCGGCTGCACGATCCCGTCGCCGCAGGACTTCTCGCAGGTGAGGACGACCACGTCTTCTGCCGCCGCGTCTCCCGCGGCCATGGTGATGGTCGTGACGACCCCAGCGACGAAGTCGCGAAGCCGGAGGCTCGGGCCGGATGCATCCGTGGCTATACGGGAGAGCCGTAGCTGATAGTCCCCATCGGGGAGCTGAACCGTCACGAGGCGCGTC
The DNA here is from genome assembly GCA_018780435.1 of Myxococcales bacterium. Classification (GTDB taxonomy): domain Bacteria; phylum Myxococcota_A; class UBA9042; genus SXOO01. Next base: position 28,911 of record JADMJS010000762.1, on the reverse strand, counting down.
GCGCCCGCGGTGGCGCTCCACGACGAGGCCACGACCACGCCGCCCGTGGTCACGCGCACCACCTGCCAGCTCACAGGCCCAGCGTAATCACCTGCACTGAGTTCGAGCGTGTAGGTGCGACACGGCTCGGGACGGCAGCTCGCGGTACACCCGTCACCGGGCTCGAGGTTCCCGTCGTCGCAGACCTCGCCGAGTGCCGGCTGAACGATCCCGTCGCCACAGCGCTCGATGACGCAAGTGCCGTCGCAGCCGTCGCCACCGACGAGCCCGCCATCGTCGCACTGTTCACCGAGCGCCGGCTGCAGGAGCCCATCACCGCAGAGCTCCACGGCGCAGAGAGGGCCGCACCCGTCGTTATCCGACGTGCCGCCGTCGTCGCAGGTCTCGCCGAGCACGGGCTGGAGGATGCCGTCCCCACAGAACTCGTCTCGGCAGTCCTCGTCGCAGCCGTCGAGCGACGCCGCGTTTCCGTCGTCGCATTCTTCGCCGAGCGCTGCGCTCACGATGCCATCGCCGCACCAGACGGCCGGGCAGGTAAAGAACAACGGCGTCTCAGCCACCCGGGGCGTCAGCAGGAGCGAGGCCGTCAAGGCCCCGGAGGCCAAGGAGGTGTTGGCAATGTCGACGATGCGCCACGTGACCGACGTGCGCGCGAGAGAACGGATTCGAAAGACGAGTGCGTCCGCGCCGATGGCGAGTGGGATGCCCAGCGTCGTTGGGGACGTCGACGCCGAGAGCGACCCGACGGCACCCGACGCGACCCTCGGGTCGGAGGCCGTGAGCGCGCCGGGTGCGCCCCGCACGAGCTCCCAGGAGACGTCCGACCCGACACCCGACCACGTGAGTTCGAGCGTCGCCCGCGCGCACTGCTCCGGTTGGCACGACGCGTCGCATCCGTCGCCGCCATCCGTGTCGCCGTCGTCGCAGCCTTCGCCGCTCTCGAGGCGCCCGTTGCCGCACGCCTTCGGCTTACATGAGACATCGAACTGCTGCGGCGCCACCGAGCTGCCGTCGAAGGTGCCCGTCGCGATGACGGCGCCACTCTGGACGTTGATGACCGAGTAGGCCGCGCCGAGCCAACCGTAGACGCCGGAGAGGTCGACCGGCGCGAAAGCGTGGACACCGTCGTAGAGCGTGACCGACTGTTCGGTCGTGACCAGAGGGGTCGCGTGACTCGAGGCGGGCGCGCTCGTGACGAGGGCCGCCTGCCCCGGATGGGCTGCGTCGCGCGAGAGCATCCAGCCGCTCGGAAGCGCGAACTCCCCCGTGCGAATACGAAGGACGTGCGCGGCGCAAGGCTCGACCGTACAGGTCGCTGAACAGCCGTCGCCGCCCTCCGACCCCCCGTCTTCACACGCTTCGGCGGTCTGCCGGACGCCGTCGCCGCAACGCTCCACGATGCAGGTCGCGCTGCAACCGTCGTTCGAGTCCGTGTTACCGTCATCACAGCTCTCGCTGCGTGACGCCTGTACCACCCCGTCGCCGCAGCGCTCGATCTTGCACGTCGCCGAGCAGCCATCCTCGGGGTCTGTCCCGCCGTCGTCACACGTCTCGCCAAGCCCCGGGCTGAGCAGCCCGTCGCCGCACGAGCGGGCACATCGCACGTCGAGGGAGAGGGATCCGGTCGCCGACAAGAGCGCAGTCGTGCCGAGGACGGTGCCCACGGCATCGGTGACGACGAGATCGCCGCCGCTCCAGCCGGTCCCGTCGGCGCCACCGAGCGCCACAGTGTAGAGGCCTTCCTCGAGGGTGACGGGGATGGAGACCGTGCTCTGGTTCATCAGCGAGCCGCGATCGCGACGGGCACGAACGCGCCCCGCCGCGTCTGAGAGGACCACGCTGGTCTCGGGTCCGGCGAAGGTCGTCCGCAGCCGGACGGTATGTGCGCTGCACGCTTCGGCGATGCACCCGGGCGCGCAGCCGTCGCCGCTCAGCTCGTTGCCGTCGTCACAGCTCTCGCCGCGGCCGGGTTGTGCCAGCCCGTCGCCGCACCGCTGGGCGCATCGTGCCGTGATGGGGATGCTCTCGGCGGTCCCCGACGTGAGTGTGCCGGTCCGCACGAGCCCGCCGACGTGGTCCAAGAGCTCGTAGTAGCTGCCGTACCAGCCGGACAGCCCGGGACTCACGGAGAGGTGGATGGCGTAGTCCCCATCGGGCATCGGGACGTCCGTGGTCGTCTCGCCGCTAGTCGGGAGGGACCCGATGGGTCTCGTCGCGACGGTCACCCCCGACGCCGAATCGACGCGCCACCCGAGGTTCGGCCCCGCACCATTGGTCACGACGCGGAGACGGTATCCAGCGCACGCCTCGTAGAGACACCCGGCGCAGCCGTCCAGAGGTGCCGTGTTCCCGTCTTCACATTGTTCACCGATGCCAGTCTGAACGAAGTCGTCGCCACACCCGAGGTCGCAGGCCTCGACGAAAGGCACCGCGCCGTAGGTGCCCTCGGCCAGCGTCCCGCTCAGGACAACCGCGCCGCCCGCATCCTTAAGCTCGTAGCGGCTGTCGTTCCAGCCCCACCCACCCGGGGCCCGAAGGAGCTCGAGGGTATAGGCGCCGCTCCCGAACTCGACATCCGTCGCGGTCGAGGCGAGTGGCGGCAAGGACCCCGGCGACCGGTTCGCGACGAGGTTGCCCTCCGCATCACGGATCGCCCACCCGATGCTCCCGCCGTAGCCGTCAGCGTGTACGACGAGGCGGTGACGGGCGCAGGGCTCGAGCTGACAGAGCGCGTTGCACCCGTCACCGGCCACGAGGTCCCCGTCGTCGCAGGCTTCGCCTCGCGACGGCTGCACGATGCCGTTGCCGCACTCACCGGTGCAGGCCATGGCGAAGCTGGCCGTGGCGCTGCCGAAGGACTCGAGGGTCATCGTCCGGAGCACGTCGCCTCCCGCGTCGCGCACCCGGAGTATCCCGCCGGCCCACCCGCGGACGTCCGTGCTGCCGACCACAAGCGTATAGGCGCCGTCGAGGAGCGAGACGGGCGTCGACGTGACGGTCCCGGGCTGGAGGCTCCCCTGCGCGGCGCTGGCGAGGACCTTGCCGCTGGCATCTTCGAGCCGCCAGCTCACCGGCGCGCCGACGAGCGCGCTCGTCTCCATCTCGATCGTCGCCTGACTGCAGACCTCATAACGACACGTCGCGTCGCAGCCGTCGCCGGGCACGGTCCCGCCGTCGTCGCAGGTCTCGCCGTAGCCGGGCTGCACCCGCCCGTCGCCGCACGGGGCCTCGCAGGCCGTCTCGATTGGGTAGGTGATGACGGCGTTGCCGGCCGGCAACGTGCCTTCGAGGATGATAGCGCCGCCGTCGTCGCGGAGGATGAAGCGGCTACCGTTCCAGCCGTTCGCCGCCTGCACCGCGTCGAGGACGAGCGACCACGGACCCGTCGGCATGACCAGCGGCGTGACGGTCGTTTGATTCGATGCGAGGCTGCCGATGGGCCGCTCGATCGCAGTCCGGCCCAAGGGATCGACGAGCCGCCAGCCGATGGTCCACGCGCTGCCTTCCGTGATGACCTCGAGCTGGTGCCGGGCGCAGGGCTCGGATTGGCACGTCGCTGAACAGCCGTCGCCGCCCGCCGTATTGCCGTCGTCGCACGCTTCGCCGTACCCGGCTTGAACCACGCCGTTGCCGCACGCCGCCGTGCAGTCGACGGTGAAGGGCTGCGGGGTCGCGGCGTCCGAAGATCCGGGGATCCAGCGCAGGAGTCGGGCGCCGCCGCCGTCGTCCACCTCGACCGTAGAACCGGTCCAGTAGCTCGCGTTCGAGCTGGGATCGGTGAGCCGGAGCCGGAACGCACCGGCCGGCAGGACCAGCGGGATGGCCGCCGGGGTAGAGGGAGTGAGCGTGCCGGGACGGCCACGAACGACGACCCGGCCGGCGCTGTCTTCGATGCGCCACCCGAGGAGAGCGGCGTTGCCGTTGGGGGTAATCCACAGCGTCGGGCGCCCACACGCCTCGGCCTCGCAGCTCGCGTCGCACCCGTCTCCAGGGGCCTTGGCCCCGTCGTCGCACTCTTCACCCGCCGCGGTCGCCGCGATCCCATCGCCGCACGCGCTCGGGCATGCGGCCGACACGGAGAGGGTCTGCCCCCCGTCGAGTGCACCCGAGGCGAGCCGCCCACCTTCATGGTCGTGAACCTCGATCCACGAGTAGGACGTCACGCCGTTGTTCGCCGCTTCGAGCCCAACCAGCGAGTAGTCGCCATCGACGAGCTCGACGGTTCGAGACGTGATCGCGCCAGCGCTGAAGCTGCCGATGGGGGCTTCGGCGACGGTGTTGCCCTGGGCGTTCACGAGCCGCCAGCCGAGTAGCGACGCGTCGGCGCCGCCGTCGACCGTGATGGTGTGTACTGCGCACGCTTCGTCTCGGCAGCTCGCGTCACAGCCGTCGCCTGAGGTCAGAGCGCCGTCGTCGCAGGTCTCACCGAGCGTGGGCTGCAAGAGCCCGTCGCCACAACGCTGCGTGCAGCTCTCGACGAGCGTGACGTCGCCTTGGATCCCGCTGACGAGCGTGCCCTCGGCCATGCGGCCACCCGCGAAGTCGTCGATGGCGTACGACGCGGCGCCCCAGCCGCTGCCGAGGCCGCCCTGATGAAGCAAGGTGCGGAACGTGAAATTGCCCACCCCGAAGACGACGGCGCGGTCGCTGCGAACCCCAGCCCCAAGCATGTCGGCCGTCGCCAGCGCGATGAGCCGGCCGTCGTCGTAGAGCTCCCACCCAAGGCTCGAGTTCAGGGCCGGGTTGAACACCGTGATGACATGAGCCCCACACGGTTCGGCCTGGCACGACGCGTCGCACCCGTCACCCGCAACGCGAGCGCCGTCGTCGCACTCTTCGTTCGGCGCCAGGACGCCGTCGCCGCACACCCCGGTGCAGCGGACCGGTAGCGACACGGTCGCGGTGCTCCCGGACGCGAGCGTCCCTGTGTGGACGACGCGGTCGCGTGCGTCGACGAGCGCCCAGTAGCCGCCGTTCCAACCCGACTGGGTCGACGTGAGCTGTAGCGAGTAGGTCCCGTCGACCAGGGACACGGGGACCGTTCGGCTAGCGCCGTTGCTTACGTACTCCCCGGTCGCGACCGGGGTCCCCAGAGCGTCGCGAAGCGACCAGCCGATCGCGGTCGTCCCCGGCCTCGACTGAGTGATGAGACGATAGGCCGAACAGCCCTCGAGCGCGCAGGTCTCCGAGCAGCCATCGCCCGCGGTCTCGCCGCCATCATCACACGTCTCCCCAGGCTGGATGGCGCCATCGCCGCAGCCCTTCTTGCAGGACACGCGGAAGGACCGCGCCGTGCTCGGGAAGGTCCCCTCGACCAGGGTGGTCCCAAGGTGGTCCTTCAGCGTCGCCGGGGTGCTGCGGTCCGACGTCAGCTCGAAGGTGTGAAGGCCATCCGAGAGGTTCAGCGGCAGCGACGTCACGCCGCTTAGCGCGCCCGCCGCTGTCGCCACCACAAGGACACCCGCCGCGTTTCGGATGGTGAGCCGGGTCGCCGCGCTCGTATTCGAGAGCGCCAGCGTGTGCGCCGAACAGGGCTCCCACGTGCAAGTCGGCGAGCAGCCGTCCTTCTCGGCGTCGTTGCCATCCTCGCATCCTTCTCCGTAGAGCGGCTGGACGATGCCATCCCGGCAGGTCGGCGCGGCGCACGAGGCCACGACGCTTCGAGAGGCGTAGTTGCCCGTCGTGAAAGGGATATCGGCCCGAATCCCCCCGCCGCCGTCACGCAGCACGAAGCGACCGACGTTGCCCCAGCCGGTCCCAAGCGCGTGGAGCTCGATGAGGTACTCCCCGTCGAGGGCCGGCACCGACGTCGTGATGAGGCCGTCCGGAGGCCGCACCCAGGGGCCCGATTCGGCCGCGATGACACCCGCGCGTTTCAGCGACCAGCGCACGTTCTGTCCGTACCCGGCGGCGCTCGTGGCCTCGACGGTCCAGCGGGCGCACGTCTCGGTCTGGCAGGTGGCGTCGCAGCCGTCGCCCGCGACGAGGCTCCCGTCGTCGCACGTCTCACCGAGCCCCGGTTGCGTGCGACCGTCGCCGCACCGCTCGTCGCACGCCAGAGTAAAAGACACTGACTTCTGCGACTCACCGACCACGAGCGACATCACGGCCATGAGGCCGCCCGCGTGGTCGCGAAGCTCGAGCTGGCCTCCTTGCCAACCCGGCGGGTTGAAGCCACCGGGGCCGATCCCCGTCAGCGTGTAGGTGCGACCGGGGACGAGGGTCGCGCCTTGTTCGTAGGAGCTGTAAGTCGAGGGCGGCGTCTCGAAGGACCGTTCGGCCACGAGCAGCCCGGCGCCGTCACGGATGTTCCAGCCCATGCCCGTCACCCAGGTCGAGCGGGCAATGACGGTCACATTGCGGCACGCTTCGAGCTGGCAAGTCGGTCCACATCCATCGCGGGAAGCGCGATTGCCGTCATCGCAGAGCTCACCGCGGGACGCCTGTAGAGCTCCGTCGCTACACCACGCCCGCTGACACCGGGCGGTGAACGACGCCGAGGCCGCCTCACCATAGGCGCCCGAGGCGACGACGGCGCCATCGTCTTCCCGGAGCGTCAACACGGCGCCGTTCCAGCCGAGGCCGCTCGGGTTCACGAAGACGACGCGGTGAACGCCCGGGCGCAGCGGCACGCGGGTCTCGGCCGAGGCCCCGGCGAGCTCGACGCCCGCGCTGGTGGCGACCGTGTCCCCGAGCTCGTCTTCGATACGCCACGCGTGGTGGGCGCCCGAGAGCGTCAAGCCCGCCGCCGCAGTGAGCGTCAGGACGTACGGCGCGCAGGCTTCTATTGCGCAGGTGGGGCTGCAGCCGTCGTCGGCCACGGTGTTGCCGTCGTCGCAGGCTTCGCCCGCTTGCGCGAGCCCATTGCCGCAGGTCTCCGAGTTGCAGGCGCCGTCGCAGCCATCGGCATCCACGTTCGCGCCGTCGTCGCAGCTCTCCCCGATGCCCGGCTGCGTCGTGCCGTCGCCACAGAACTCCCGGCGGCACGCCGCGTCGCAGCCGTCGCCGCTCGCGACATTGCCGTCGTCACAGTTCTCACGGGGCGCCTGAACGCGGGCGTCACCACAGACCTCGACCGCGCACGTGGGGCCACACCCGTCGCCTTCCGCCTCGTTGCCGTCGTCGCAGGCTTCACCGAGCGCGACGTGCTGGGTCCCGTCACCACACCGTTCGAGTCGGCACGCGGCGGAACACCCATCGTCGTCGCCCTTGCCGCCGTCGTCGCACTCTTCACCCATAATTACATGGACTTGGCCATCGCCGCAGCGCGGGACCGAACAGCTCGCGCTGCAGGTCGGATCCACGGTCTCCCCGGCGTCGCACGTCTCTCCGAGCGCCGCTTGCACCACGCCGTCGCCACACCGTTCGACCACGCACAGCTCGCTGCACCCGTCGCCCACCTCGGTGCCGCCGTCGTCGCAGGCCTCCCCGCCCTGTTGGGTCCCGTCACCGCAGCGCTCGCGCTGGCACCGGTCGGTGCAGCCGTCGCCGGGCTCGACCCCGCCATCGTCACACGTCTCGCCCAGACCGAGCTGCGTCACCCCGTCGCCACAGAGCTCGACGACGCACTCCGAAGAGCAACCATCGCCAGACTCGTCGTTCCCATCATCACACGCTTCGCTCGGGTGCAGCCGGTCGTCGCCACAGACGATCGCGATGCAATCGACGTCGCACGGGCTCAACGACGCGCCGTTGGCCTCGCCGAGATCACACTCCTCGCCGAACACGACGTGGACGACGCCGTCTCCGCAGATCTCCAGTCGGCAGTCCTCGCTGCAGCCGTCGTCGATACTCGCCCCCAGGCCGCCGTCGCACTCCTCCCCGAGTGGGAGCTGCGTGACGCCGTCGCCGCACCGTTCGAGCACGCAGGACGCGGAGCAGCCGTCCTCGGGCTCGGTGGCGCCGTCGTCACAGGCTTCCCCGAGGTCGAGCCGCCCGTTGCCACAACGCTCCTCAAGGCAGCTCTCGGAGCAGCCGTCGGCCTCGCCGGGCGTCCCTACCCCGCCGTCGTCACACTCTTCGAGGAGCCCCGTCTGCACGATGCCGTCGCCACATCGCGCGAGCGCACACGCGTTCGTGCAGCCGTCGTCGGGCGCGGTGTTCCCGTCGTCGCAAACTTCGCCGCGCCCGGGTTGAACGAGGCCGTCGCCGCACCACGCCTCGATACAACCCGAGGTGAAGACCACCATCTGTGCATCGCCGCCCAGCTCGAGGGTGGCCGAGGCCAGCACGGTCCGAGCGCGGTCGACGAGCGAGATCGTCGCGACGCCATCGCCGTCGGCGACGAGCACGTTCTCGCCCGGCGGAAGCTCGACTGTGGTCTCGTGCACACCGGCCCCGGGGTAAGCCGGGGCCGTCGCGAGCACACGCCCATCGGCGGCCTCGAGGGTCCACGAGACCACAGCGCTCTCGCTACTCGTCGCTGGGATTTCGACGCGCAACGTGTGAGACGTACACGCTTCGAGTCGGCAATTGGCGTCGCACCCATCGCCCGGCACGTCGGCGCCGTCGTCGCAGGTCTCCCCCGCGGCTTCGGACACGAGGCCATCACCACAACGTTCTTCCTGACACGCCGCGGAACACCCATCGCCGGGGAGTGTGTTGCCGTCGTCGCAGCCTTCACCGAGGTCCGCTTCGAGGTCGCCGTTGCCACACCCTTCGAGATGGCAGTCGGCGTCGCAGCGGTCGCCGGGGACGGTGTTGCCGTCGTCACACGTCTCGCCGAGGATCGCCTGGAGGGCGCCGTCGCCGCACCCTTCGACTACACAGAAGGCCGAGCAGCCGTCGCCCGGCCGCTCGTTACCGTCGTCACAGAGCTCGCCGAGCCCGGCGTGGGTCACGCCGTCGCCACAGCCTTCGAGGATGCACGCGGCGCTGCACCCGTCGCCGTCGACGTTCTCGCCGTCATCGCACGCCTCGCCGCGGCCCGACTGCACTAGGCCATCGCCGCACCGCTCGATGAGGCAGCTCGGGCCGCACCCGTCACCGCCGTCGCGATTGCCGTCGTCGCAAGTCTCACCGTCGCTCTCGGACGGGATCCCGTCGCCACACCACGCCGTGATGCAGGCGGCCTTGAGCGGCAGGGCCGACCGTGTCGCGGCCGCAAGCGTCCCTTCGGCGAGGAGGGCGCCCGTGACGTCGCGGACGTCGACGCTGCCCGAGGGCCAACCGAAGGCCATGGGCGACTCGAGGATGAGCCCATGAACCCCCGGCGGGAGGGCCACGGCGGTGGTGACGTCGTCGTCGTCACCGAAGGTCCCGGGTGGCGCCGACGCAAGGAGGTGCCCGTGGGCGTCTTCGATGCGCCACGCGACGAGCGCGCCGTATTGACCGGTGCGCGTGCGAACCAGGACCGGAGCGCAGGCAGCCGCGCAGGCGTCTTCACACGGCGGCTCCACGCAGGTCGGGGTGCAGCTCTCGGGTTCGCAACGGTCGTCGCAGCCATCACCCGAGTTCCGGTTGCCGTCGTCGCAGAGCTCGCCGAGCGGCTCGTCTGGGGCGCCGTCGCCGCACCACGAGGTGATGCACGGCAGGTCGAGCTCAAGATGAGCGCTCGACTCGGTGCCGAGCCCCGGCAGTGGGCCGGTGCCGGTGGCGAGGACGGTGTCGCTCGCGTCGCGGACGACGAGAGCGCCGCCGAGCCAGTCGCCACCGTCCATGGACAGGAGGTAACGCCCTCCGAAGAGCGTGAGGCTCGTCCCCGTCGAGGCCGGCCCAGCGCCGCCGCTGCTGACCACCGCGCCAAGCTCGTCGCGGAGGGTCCACGTCGCCAGCACGTTGTCGCCAGGAGTCACCTCCACCCGAACCGGCCCACACCGATGTACCGAGCACGCGTCGGTGCACGCAGCGCCGAACGTGGGTGAGCCGTCATCGCAGACCTCGCCGAGGAGCCGTTGAACGACGCCGTCACCGCACCGCTCCTCGTCGCAGGCCGCCGAGCAGCCGTCGCCGGACACGACGTCGCCGTCGTCACAGGTCTCCGGCGCTACGACGACGGTGTCGCCGCAGCCGAGCCGGCGACAGTCGACGCCACAGGCCTCGCCGCCATCGCAGGCCTCGTCGAGGAGCGGCTGCACGGTCCCATCGCCACACGACTCGACTTGGCAGCTCGCGCTACAGCCGTCCCCGTCGACCCGGCTCCCGTCATCACACCCTTCGTCGGCCGAGACGACGCCATCGCCGCAGAACGTGCTGCACTCGGCCGTCACGTCGAAGACCACGGCCCCAGGCTCCCCCTTGGTCCCGGCGAGCACCACGGCGCCAGCAGCGTCCGTCAGCGAAAAGGTGAGACCCGGGACCCCGGGGGCGACGTCGCTGAATATGAGTTCGTAGGGCCCCGGCAAGAGCCGCATCGGGATCGTAGCCGACGTGCGGCCGGCGTACGTCCCCGTCGTCGCGCCGGCCACGGTCTCGCCCGTGTGATCACGAAGGGCCCACGCCACGGCCCACGGCGCCTCCGGGAAGTCCAGACCGAGCACGAACGCGGTGCAGGGCGCGTACTCGCACTCCGGTGTGCAGCCGTCGTCGTCGACGTCGCGGTCCCCGGCGTCGCACGCCTCACCAAACTGGCGAAAGCCGTTCCCACAGACCTCAGGGACACATCGACCATCGCAGCCGTCGAAGGGCGCGACGCCACCATCGTCGCAGAGCTCTCCGAGCGCGGTCTCGACCAGGCCGTCACCACATCGTTCGGAGGCGCAGGCTTCGTCGCAGCCGTCGCCGCCCAGCACGTTGCCGTCATCGCAGACCTCGCCCCGCTCGCGGGTCCCGTTGCCGCATCGCGGGAGCGCCGCACAGTTCGGGTCCACCCCGACGCCACAGAGCCCAGCCTCGCATGTCGCGACCTCGCACGGCGCGCCGCTCGAAGGACAGTCTTCCGGCGTGTCGCAGTCGATCGGCGGCTCGACCACGTCCGGGGGCGGCGTCACGTCGACGGTCGGCTCTGTATCCGAAGGCACTTCGGTGTCCGGCGGGGCTTCGGTGTCCGGCGGCACTTCGGTGTCCGGCGGGGCTTCGGCGTCCGGCGGGGCTTCGGTGTCCGGCGGGGCTTCGGTGTCGACGGGCACGGCGGTGTCGAGCGGCCCTTCGCTATCGATCGGCGCGTTCGTGTCGGCGGGCTCCTCGATGTCGACCGAAAGCACGGAGTCTACGGGGGGCTCGGCGTCGACCGAAAGTTCAGTATCCAAGGGCACTTCCGCGTCCACGGGGACTTCCGCGTCCACGGGAATGGCCGTGTCCGTCGAGAGCTCCGAATCGGCGATGGGATCCGTGTCTGCCGGGCTCTCGGTCTCGACGGCGACGCTGTCGGGTAGGACGGCCGAGTCGGGAGCGACCTCGATGTCCGGGGGGACCACATCGGAAGCGGGGCCGGGTGTTCCCGAGACGTCGTCGGCCAAGGCGTCGCGGTCATCAGCCGGCGTGGCATCGTTCACTTGAACCGTCACGTCGGGGCCGATATCGGCGCCTGGCGGGAGCCCCGACGATGAGAGTTCGGGCTCCGCGCCGCAGCCGGCCAAGACGATCAAGACGACGAGAGGTGACAGTTTGGAACGCATGGAATCTCCGCTCTCGAGGATTCAACGTAGACAGGCCTATGGGCCGCCTGCGCCGGGCCTCGGTACCAGGGCAAGTCACCAGTCTCTGACGTGAGGCGTCACGGTCCAGCCGATGCCAACAGCGCCAGGTGCGAGCCAGATCGACTGCGGGGATCGCTTTCTGATCGGACCCTATCGGTCTGAGGCGACGACCGACAACGTTTGGGCGGCGCCCAATAAGGAGGGTTCAAAGTTCTTTGACGGGAGCCCCGACGTGACCCGTCTTCGAGCGACTGAGCCTCAATAGCAGATGGGAATCTCGCCACGCTTGTCCCTGCCGCACGGCCCGGCTAAGCTGCGTGGCCCCGAGTCGCGACCGCGCCCGGGGTGGGCAGCAGGCAGTCTTCAGCGCCGTGCCCCAAGAACCGCAGCGCAGGGAGCCTCGAGACGCCGTGTACTACGCCAAGACCGAAGCCAAAAGGCATGCCTGTTACAAGTGTGGCGAAGAGCTGGTCCTCGAGGTCAAGGTCGGGCGCCGCGACATGTGCCCGAACTGCAGCGCCTATCTGCACAGCTGCTTTAACTGCAAACACCACGACAAGAACGTGCACAACGAGTGCCTCGAGAACCAGGGCGAGTTCATCCGCGACCGGTCCGAGGGAAACTTCTGTGTTTACTTCGAGTTCCGCCCCATGGCGGGGACAACGTCGCCGACGGACGACGCCAAGAAGAAGCTCGAAGCGCTCTTCGGGGGCGCTCCCGCCGCACCGGCCGCGAAGCCGACCCTCGACTTCGCCGGTACGCCCAAGACCGAGACCGACGCCAAAGCCCGCCTCGACGCGCTCTTCAAGAAGTGACTGGGATCGTCGTCGTCTACTGCACGTGCCCGACCGCAGTCGCCTCCGAGCTCGCCCACGCGCTCGTCGAAGCCCGTCTGGTCGCTTGCGTGAACATCCTGCCGGAAGTGCAGTCCGTCTATCGTTGGGACGGCCGTATCTGCTCCGACGCCGAAGCGATGTTGGTCATGAAGACCACCGAAGAACGCCTCGAGGAGCTCACGGCACATATCGCCTCCATCCACCCCTACGACGTGCCGGAGGTCATCGCCATGCCCATCTCGCACGCCCACGCCCCTTACTTGCAGTGGGTCCTCGCGCAGACGACTCAGAGCGAGTGACCGCCCGTGCCCGGCGTCCGTCGTAGCAAGAACGTGACGGCGATCGCCATGAGCACGACGAAGATCAAGAAGAACGCCATGTTGAAGACGACGCAGCTCTCATTGATGGTGGCGAGCCGCGGAAAGTCGCGCGCGACCATGACGTCGGTCACTCGGTGCTCGGCGCCGAAGTCGAGCCCCACCGCTTCGAGCTCCACGGGGAGCTGAGCGTCGAGCGACCCGAGCGAGGCCTCGAGGTCGACGGACTCACCGGTCTCGACGTTCCACGCTTCGGAGAAGGGGCTCGCGACGTCGCTATAGATCCACGGCCCCTTCCGGTAACCCACGACGTTGACCACCGAACCCGCGGGCTCCCACTCGCCGCAGAGCGGGCAGAACGGGAACGCGCCGCGTGCGATCTTCACGAGTGAGATCGCGCCCGATCGCGTGAGTAAGAAAGCGAGGTCGTTCTTGGCATCGAAGAGCTCGACGTCGAAACGACGCTCGAACGAGACGTCGGCACCACTGACTGAGACGCCGCCAGCGCCAAGCCGGTAGTAGACGTTGAGCAGCACGAACAGGCCGAACGTGACCCACGTCACGGCGCCCAGCCAGTTGGGGATACGACGTCGCAGAGGTCCTCCGGGGCCCAGATCCGGCGATTCAGCCGCCATCACGCCCCGAGCCGCGGCGATCCGCAAGATCTCCGCGCCCAGCCAAGGGTATAGTGCCCTCTGATGTCCCGACTGGCCTCCACTGCCGCTCTACTGGCCCTGCTGCTCGACAACGCCGTCGCCGCCCCGATCGTCTGGTCCGACGTCGCCCCCGCCCTGGGGCTCGCGGGCGAGGTCGGCGCCCTCGGGAGCGGCGTCGGCACGGGGGTCGCGCTCATCGACGTAGACGGCGACGGTGACCTCGACCTCGGCCACGCGCCGACGGGCGGCCTCCCGCGCATCTGGCGCCAAAGCGAGGCGGGCTGGGTCCAAGGGGAGAGCCTCCTCGAGGCCCAGGTCGGCAAGGAAGAGACAGGTGGCATCACCGCCTTCGACATGGACGGCGACGGCGACGACGACGTGCTCCTGCTCCGAGACGGCCCAGATGTCCTTCTCCGAAACGACGCAGGTACACTCGTCGACGTGAGCGCCACCCACCTGCCCCGCGAGAGCTGGTGGGGCGTCAGCGCGGCCGTCGGGGACATCGACGGCGACGGCGACGACGACGTCTACGTCGGCAACTACATCAGCGGCCAGCAGTTCCCGGCCCACTTCGGCTCGCCGAACGCGCTGCTCTTGAACGACGGCCATGGCCGCTTCACCGACGTCGCCGCCACTGCCGGCGTCACCGGGCGGGGCTGTACGCTCGCCGTGATGATGGTAGACGTCGACGGCGACCTCGATCTCGACCTCCTCGAAGTCAATGACTTCGGCCAGTTCTCGCCTCGGAACGCCTACTACCGGAACGACGGCCCGGACGCCGACGGGCAGCTCCACTTCAGCGAACGTGGGGCGGAAGCCGGGCTCGCGGATCGGCTCTATGGCATGGGGATCGCCGTCGCCGATCTCGGCGGCCCATCCGAGCTGCCCCTCTTCGCGATGTCGAGCATCGGTCGCCCGGCCCTGAGGGCGCGCTCCGTGGTGGGGCACTACGACGACGTCACCGAAGTGAAGGGAGCCGCCGTCGTCTGGAGCCCCGAGGGGTATCAAGTGACCTGGACGCCGCTCTTCACCGACCTGAACGCCGATGGCCGAGACGATCTCTTCTACTCCGGCGGTTACATCGCGTCGGCGTCCTTCATCAAGAACGCCAAGGTGATGCCGCATGTGCTCCTCGGGGCGCGCCCCGACGGGACCTTCGAGCTCGACCCGAAAGGCGTGATCTTCCCGCTGACACCCGGCAACTTCGCCCGCGGCGCGACGCTCGGCGACCTCGACGGCGACGGCCGGCCCGAGGTCGTCATGGCCCACGCCGACGGCCGCCTCTCCGTCATGCACCGAGACGCCGGCCCAGTCCCCTTACGCGTCCGGGCGCACGCCACCGAGACCGGCCCGTCCGCGAGCGGGCTGCTGCTCACGGCCACGTGCAACGGCCAAACGCGGCGCGTTCACCACGTCGGCGGCGGCCCCTTCGCCAGCCGCCCCTCGCTCGACCTGTGGGTGTCTCTGCCGGAGTGCCCCGCGGGCGCAGCGGTCGACCTCAGGGCGCGATGGCCGTCGGGCACGACGACGACGCACGCCGCCATGATGGGCGACAGCCTGACCCTCTCGGAGCCCGACTGGATCACCTGGACGGACGACAGCGTGACCCTGACGCCGCGTGGCGCGGACGGCCAGGTCGTGAACGCCGGCCTCGTCCTGCATCGAGCGGACGACGGCGCGGAGGTGCCCACGATCTGGACGGGGACCGCATGGACCGCCACGATCGCGCCGCCGACGCGCCTTGTCCTCACGATCGGCGGTCAGCGATGGCCGGTCGCGATTGGCGAGGCGCCCCCGACGCCGACGCTCTGGACTCAGCCCCAGCACCTCATCGCCGGGAAAGGCGTGCGGCTCCGCGTGCGCGTCCCGGGGGCGACGACGCTCGAGACCTGGGTGCTCACCGCCGACGGCGTCGCGCTCCCCACGACCGTGGAGGGCGGTGAGCTCACGACCGAGCTCATGCTCTCGGACGTCAGCCACGTGACCTTCGCCGTCGCGCCGTCCTCGTCACCCGACGTGCCGCTCGCCGTGTGGGAACGCCCGGTCTTGCCCCCCTTCGACCCGGCCTTCTCGCGGAGCCGTGTCGGTGGCCGCCTCCAGCTCCCCACGACCGACGCGAAGTCCATGAACGCGGTCGTGCTCTTGCGGGACCGCAACGGGATCGCCCCCGTGATGACGAGCCTCACCTACACGCTCGACGTGGACGGCGTGCCGGTCAGTAACCTCACGCTGAACACGAACGGCGGGCAGGCCCTCGCTACCTTCCCGCTCTCGGCCATCGCGCCGGGCGCCGTGATGCAGCTCCGCGTGAACGGCGAGGCGCTCGGGCCCGCCCAGCCGCTCACCGTGCTCGCGTCCACGGACGACCTGCCCGCCGAGGTGAGCCCGACGCTCTCGGAGTGCGGGATGAGCATGGCGACGGCCTACGCCGACGGGCTGGACACGCTCACTGCGCTCGTATTTCTCCGGGATCACTACGGAAACCCCATCCCGACCGACGGCCCGCCGCCGACCCTCGCCCCCGCGCTCGGCGCGTCCGTCGACTCCCCCGAGACCTGGTCCGCAGACGACCGCCATCAGATCGTCGTGCGCTCCGGGACCCTATCGGGCCTCGCGCAACACCGGGTGCTCTTGAATGGCGTCGACCTCGGCGTCATCTGCGAGGTCCTCGTGCTGCCGGCGCCGGCGCCGCCCGAGTCGCTTTCGGCCGAGCTGTCGACCTTCACCGTCCTGCCCGACAAGCTGCCGATGGCCTCGACCGCCGAAGCCGAAGTCCGCCTCACGCCGCGCCTCCCGAACGGGCGCGTCGTCGGCAGCAGCGCGCCGATCACGCTGACGACGTCCATCGGCGGCATCGAGGAGCTCCGGTACGCGGGCGTCGGGGTGTGGCTAGCGACCTGGACTCCGTCAGCGCTGCCGGGCGACGGCGCGATCACAGCGTCGGCCGCCCCGGGAGGCTTCACGATGTCCCTGCCCGTTCGCGTCTTCGACCCGCTCGCGCCGCCTGGAGGCGACGACGTGGGCGGTGACGTGAACGACGGAGACGCGGCCGAGCCGGACGAGGGTGACACAGCCACGGGCGATGCGGTCGAGGGTGATACAGTCGAGGGCGATACGGTCGAGGTGGTCGACGAGGTCGAGCCCATCGGGGACGCCGGCTCCTCGGGTGACCCCTCTACGGACGTCGCGGGGCCGGTCGAGACGCCGGGCGAAGACGACACGTGGGAGGACACAGGCGCCGAGGGGACCTCGCCGAACGCCGAGGCCGCATTAGAGGTTGACGAGGTGGACGGCGGCGCGGAAGGCGACGTCACGACCACGACGGATGTGACGTCGAGTGACGCCGGTGCCCTCGACACGCGTGTGGGCGACGCCAGTCCCGGGCCCGTCGCGAGTGACGGCGGCTGCAGATCGGTTCCCCGGCGCCGGACCCAGAGTGGGCTGATGGCCGTAATCACTGCGCTCGGAGTGGTGGTGTGGCGCCGACGTCGGGAGAGACTCGCGAGCGACGTATAACACGTTCTCTTTTCATTGCAACAGGTTACACCAACTTGACGCCATGGCCGCCCCGGCGCAAAAGCGCCCGCTCGCGTGTCCGGGACTGCCGGACGGCCATCAGCGCGCACATCAGCGCCAGGAGAAGGGAATGTCGTCAGTATCGTCCATGTCGCGAATTGGTATCAACGCAGCCGCCTTGTACGTGCCTCCGTATCGGGTCCGGCTCGACCGGCTCGCGACCTGGACCGGCGCCGATCCCGAGAAACTGACCGCCGTGGTGGGCCGCAGCTTCCGCATGACGGGCGCCCACGAGAACGTCTACACGATGGCGGCTGCGTCGATCGTGCGGCTCATCGTGCAGAACGACCTCGACCCTCGCCGAATCGGGTTCCTCGCCTTCGGGACCGAGTCGAGCACCGACAACGCCGCGGGCGCCGTGATCCTGAAGGGCCTCGTCAATCAGGCTCTGGCCCAGCTCGGACGCCCGCTCCTGCCGCGCGACTGCGAGGTACCCGAGTTCAAGCACGCCTGTCTCGGCGGGGTCTACGCGCTCAAGGCGGCCGCACGATGGCTGGCGTGTGATGGCCGGGACCGCGAGGCGATCGTCGCGACGGGCGACGTCGCGGAGTACGCGCGCGGCACCACCGGCGAGCCCACCCAAGGCGCTGGCGCCGTCGCCTTTCACGTCACGGCGGACCCGGCGCTCCTCAGCCTCGACTTTGGCCGCATGGGCTCGTCGTCGGCGTACCGGACGGTCGACTTCCGGAAGCCGGCGCGCCGACACGAGGCGGAGGGGTACGCGGAAGGGACCGAGCGGCTCCACGACTTCCCGGTCTTCAATGGGAAGTACTCGACGGCGTGCTACACCGACGCGGTCGTCCAGGCTGTGCGTTCGCTCGCGACCCGGACCGGCGCCGAGGGCGGGATGCTCGCGGCACTCGAGAGCGCCGACCACATCGTGATGCATCGCCCCTATCGCAAGATGCCGTCGGATGGCCTCGCCGCCATCGCGCTCACGGCGCTGCTCGAGGCGAACACGCCGGAGCTCGGCGCGTGGCTACAAGAGCGTCGCATCGACCGAGAAGCCGTCCTGGCCGAGCTCGCCGAGGGGCGTGACCTCTGGTCCGAAGCGCGCGAGCGCGGCATCGACGCCGACGCCTTCCCGGCGCTGAACGCGGCGCTCAAGGCCGTGCGAGGCGACGCCCGGATGGACGCGCTCGTGAAGGCCAAGCTCGAGCTCGGCGCCGCGCCGCTCATGGACCTCGGCAACCTCTACACCGCGTCGCTGCCCGCGTGGCTCCTGAGCCTCCTCGAGACTGGCGCGGGCGAAGGCAAGCTCACGGCCGGGGCGACGGTCCTCGCGATCGGCTATGGCAGTGGCGACGCCGCAGAGGCCCTCGCGCTCACCGTTCAACCGGGATTCGAGGCGGCCGCGCGGCGCATCGACTTCGCGTCCGCGCTCGCCGACGGCGTGGACCTCGATCAAGCGCAGTACGAAGCGCTGCACGATGGCCGTGACGTGACCTTGCCGGTCGTGGCGCGCGCACCGGCGACGTCGGGCGGACGCTTCCGCATCGAGAAGATCGGGCAGACGAACACGGCGGCCTTCCAAGATATCGGGATCGAGTATTACGGCTTCGACGCGAGCTGAGCCGTCGCCGCTAAGACTTTCAACGACGCGTCGTGACGCCGTCTCTCGTTCGGCTCCTGCGGGGCCATGGAGGCCTCTCGCGATATGAACGACGACGCGTCACACGCACTCCTCGCTCGCCTTGGATCTATTGGGCTCGACGCGCCGCTCGCGGCTACGCTCGTCGAGGTCGCGGACCGGCGTCTCCGTGAGTCCCTCCGGGTCATCGGCGCGCTCACCGGCCTGCCCGTCCTCATCGTCATCGTGATCTTGGCCGCGGGTGACTTCAACCTGCGCGGCCTTTGGGCGCTCGCCGTGGCCGGGGCCGTCTCGGCGGGCCTCGCGTTCGCGACGAGCGCACCGGCGCGTCAAGAGAGGGCCTTCACGCGGCGCCTCGTGAGGCAAGGCCGCATCGTCAGTGCGACCGTCACTAGCCAGGGTCAATACTGGAATGGGCGGCCGACGCTCGACGTGGCGATTGGGGCGGAGGGACGGCGGTTGCGCTTCCGCCTGCCGGGAGCGCCCGAGGAGGTCCAAGCGGCGGTCGGGCAAGTCCTCCCGGCGCTGGTGCTCGACGACAATCCCGACGTGATCGGGGTCCTAGTCCCCGGCTTCGGGCTCGTGACGACGCGCTGATCAGGTCTCGGCGCCCGTAAACTCCGAGCGCTGGAACTTCAGCAGAGCGAGCGCGAGCGCGGCGCCCGCGACGCCCGCGAGGACGGCAGCGGAGTAGATGGGGCTCGGCGCGTCGAGGAGCGCGCTCATGAACTGCGGCGGGATCCAGGAGATGTCGCCGAGGTTCTCGACGTGGCCGCGGATGGTCAAATAACGAGCCGCCATGGGGAGTTGCGAGACCGGCGCGTCGATGAAGAGCATCGCCACGACGCCCACCACGAAGGGGCGCTTCACGAGAGCGCCGAGCGCCGTGAAGAAGGCCGTGTAAGCGAGGCTGCCGCCCGCGGTGGCGAGGAGCACTGTCAGGAGCTGCGAGGTCGGTGCCGCCAAGACGATCGAGTCGAGCACGATCCCGACGGCCGTGAGCGTGAAGACGGCGGCCCACGCGACGCCGAAGCGGCTGAGCAAGTAGGTGCGCCGGTGGATGGGCCGTGTGAGCCAGTAGCCGAGCGTGCCGCGTTCAATGTCTTCGCGGATGACAGCGGTGCCGAAGAGCATCGCGAAGAGCGGCATGAGGAAGCCAAGCGTCAGCTCCCGGGCGATCATGGGGAAGGCCTTGCCGGGGTTGCCTTGACCGAGCGGGATAGCGACGGCGGCGCTCACGAGCACGGCGATGGCAAGCCACGCTGAGCGCGACCGAAAGACGACGGTCTGGGCGTAGACGCGGGCGGCGAGGATCGCAAACACGGTCAGCGCCTCGTGAGGTAGCGGAAGACCGCGTCGAGGTTGTTGTCGGGCGAGGTGAGCTTGCGGATGACGATGCCGCGTTCGACGGCCATGCGGGCGATGGCGTCGTAGCAGGCGTCGGGCCGCCGCGTCAGGACGGTCAAGGTATCGTCGCCGGGCAGGTCGAGCCCCGTGATGTCCTCGATGTGGGCGAGGCTCGCGGCGAGCTCGCGCGGGCGATCGCACACGATCAGGATGCGATGCGGGTGCTTGTCGATGAGGTTCCGGATCTCGGTGACGTTGCCCTCGGCGAGAAGCCGGCCGCGATCGATGAGGACGAAGTTCTGCGTGACGCGCTCGACCTCGTGGAGGATGTGGCTCGAGACCACGACGGTGTGACCGAGGCGGCCGAGCTCCTTGGTCAGCTCGCTGATCTCGTGTCGGCTGACCGGATCGGCGCCCGTGAGCGGCTCGTCGAGGACGATGATGTCGGGCTCGTGGGCGAGGGCCTGCGCGATCTTGGTCTTCTGCCGCATCCCCTTCGAGTACTGCGAGACTGGCTTTCGGCGCGCGTCGTCGCCCCCGAGCCGGACGCGTTCGAGCGCGATCTCGGCTCGCTTCTTCGCGTCCGCGGCCGAGAAGCCGAGGAGGCGCGTCATCAGCGTGACGAACTCGAGACCGGTCATGTCCTCGTAGAAGTGGTCGTGCTCGGGGCAATAGCCAAGCTGTCGACGGCCTTCGACGGCCGAGAAGGGATCCTGGCCGAGCACCTTCACGTCGCCGCCGGTCGGGCGCACGAGGCCGACCACGAGGCGAAGAAAGGTGGTCTTGCCGGCGCCGTTCGGGCCCAGGAGGCCGGTGACACCGGGCCGGAGGCCGACCGTGACGTCGTTCAGCGCGATGACCTGGCCGTACCAACGCGAGAGGCCGGTCGCCGCGATCGTCAGGCGATCCGGTGCACCGGCGCCTTTGTCGAGCGACGGCGCGGAGGGGGCCTTGGCGAGCTCGGTCACGACTTGCCCCGTTCGAGCGTGATGATGCGGAAGCGCAGCCACACGAAGAAAAAGACGCCAAGGGCGTAGAGCGAGACGAGCGCTGGGAGCTGATCACTACGGCCGGCGAAGAGGAACTCGACCGAGCCCGTGAAGAGGCGACCGAGGCTGATGAGGTCGAGCATCGGCTGCGAGCCGAGGCCCGTCACGAGGACGCCGCGGATCACTTCGGCGAGCGTGAAGGCGCCAAGCCAAGCGGCGCCCACGTAACGCGAGGACCACCCCGTGGACGAGAGGAGGAGGATGAGGTTGCCGCCCGTGAACGCGATCCCGAACGAACACACAGCGATACGCCAGAGCCCGTCGAGCAGCTCGAGCGGCCGGAACTCTTCGGCCATCGCGTGTTGCGCGACAGCGAGGAGGAGCCCTGGGACCAGCGTCACGACCAGGACCAGCGCCGCTGTCGCGATGAGCTTTCCGAGGTGGTATTGCGCCGCGTCGAGGGGGCGCGTGAAGTAGAGCGTGAGCGCCTTCGAGTCGATGTCCCGCACGATGACGCCAGCGCCGAAGGCCGCGAGGATCACGGCGATGAAGAAGAGCTCGGTGCGGAAGAGGTAGTCGTAGACGAGCAGCGACGGCCCTTCGACGCCAGACACCTTCTTCAAGATGAGCGCGAGGTAGAGCCAGCCGGCCAGGAAGATGACGGGCGTCCACGCGAGCAGCACCAGGCGTTTCGCCCACTTCTCCTGCAAGAAGCGGCGAAGCTCGGCCTCGGCGATAGTGAGGAAGCGCGTGGTAGGCGACTCACGAGGGCCGTCGTAGCCTTGGTAGCGGGTCGAGTAGATGCTCATGCGGCCGCTCCGAGGAAACGCATCAAGGCGGTCTCGAGCGAGAGCTGCTCGGGGGCGAACTCGCGGACCTGCACGCCCGTGGTGGTGACGACCTGCCAGAAAGTGAGGACCTGGTCGGCCTCGAGGCGCAACCGGAACACGAAGGGGGTCTCGGGGTCGGCGCCGAAGGGCTCAAGCCCCGCACGCCCGAGGGCGTCCATGAGGAGCCCCCTGCCCTCCTTGACGTGCACGATCCACTCCCCGGAGGCGCCCGCAGTGAAGGCGCTCAGAGGGCCGTAGTGCTTGAGCTGGCCGCCGGCGAGCAGGAGCACGTCGGAGCACACCCGCTCGACATCATTGAGGATGTGGGTACTCAGCACGACGGAGACCGACGCGGCGCCGAGCCCGGCGATGAGGTCGAGCATGTCGTCGCGGCCCTTCGGGTCGAGGCCGTTGGTCGGCTCGTCGAGGAAGAGCAGCTCAGGGCCGTGCACGAGCGCTTGGGCGAGCTTGACGCGCTGCTTCATGCCGGTCGAGTAGCCCTGGGTGCCGCGGTAACGCGCCTCGTCGATGCCGGCGAAGTCGAGCATCTCGTGCGCGCGCCGGATGGCCGCGTTTCGGGGGAGCCCCGAGAGGCGAGCGGCGTAGATGACGGCGTCGAGGCCCGACTGGTCAGCGAAGTAGCACTCGTTCTCGGGCATGTACCCGACGCGCTGGCGGATGAGCGGCGCGTCGCGGCGCGCGTCGAGCCCGAGGACCGTCGCGGTGCCCGATTGTGGGTTCGTCAGGCCGAGTAGCGTCCGGATGAACGTCGTCTTGCCGGCTCCGTTCGGTCCGAGGAGTCCGATGGTGCCGGGCGCGACGGCGGTCGTGAGCGCCGTCAAAGCAGGGCGGCCACCGTAGGAGAACGTGATGTCGCGCGTCTCGAAGACGACGTCGCTCATGGCGTGGTCCCGCCAGTCGAGAGCGTGGAGGCGGTCTCCGTCGTCTCGGGACCACAGAAAGCGCGCTCGACATCGGCGGCGACGAGACCGGCTTTCGCGTCGTCGCAGGACTGACCCGCGACCGCAGAGAGAGCGAGGACGAGGTCGGAGTCGGAGAAGGCGCCGGCCCGGTCACACCGGAGGAGCACGGCGCAAGACGAGAGGGCCGCTTCGGTGGTCAGCGTCGTCGCGCGCGTCGCGTCGCCTGCGGCCGTATCGGCGATCGACGTCCGCTGCGACTCGGTGAGCAGACACTCATCTCCGAGGGCCGTGCGGATGCGCTCACAGGCGCGCCAAAAGCCGATGAGCGCGCCGTCGGGGGGCTCCTCGTTCTCACCGCAGTCCGCACGCGCGATGGTGCACTCGACAGCGAGGGCGTCACGGCACGCCAAGAGTCGCGGTTTTCCGGCGGCGTCGTCGCGCTGGGCCGCGATTCGAGCGGCGCAATCCTCGATGTCGGACGTCTCGACCTGCCCCCCGGGACACCCCGGCAGGATGTTGCAGTTGAGATACTGGAAGAGCGGCTCGGTCGAGTCCGCCAGCTCGCCACCGCAGACGTTGAGGAGGGCGCGGCCGAGGACGCCACACGCCGACGCGTTCGAGAGGTCCGCCTCAAGAGGCGAGCCGCACGCGATTAGCGAAAGAGCGAAGGTGGCTCGGAGCGGACTGAATAGGCCGGGTCGCACGCACGGAAAATGCCCCACCGTCGCCGATCTGTCACGAAGGAACGCGGGCCCTTCGGCATTCCGGTTGCGGCGCAGACGGACTGGGTCTGTCGCCCAGGACGCCGTCCTTCGACGGCGCCCTACTGGAGGTCGACGTGCACGCAGTTGTTGCCGGTCTCGACGATGGTCCCTTTGAACTTGGCCGTGAAGGCGGGGATCTCGGCGGCCGCCTTCCGTACGGCGCCGTCGATGGCGGTAAGAGAGGCTCCAGAGAGGTCGAAGGCCAGCCCGGTGATGTGGGGGCTCGCTCCGGGCCCTGCGACGACGTACTTTTCGACGGCCCCATCCCCGTTCTTGTCGTAGTCCAAGTTCGCTAGGCGCTTCAGGGTCCCGAAGTCAGCGCCATCGATCGCGGTCTTGACCTCCTCGTGCGTGGTGAGCCCGAGACGGACCATGTCGTCCTCCTTCTTCAAGACGTACTTGACGAGGATCTGAACGGTCTTCTCCCACGTGCGGACGCCCGAGGTCATGACAGCGCCTTCGGGGAGATAGGGGAGGACATGGGTCCACCCGTCGAGGATGGCAGGCGTCAGCTCGACCCCACTGTTGATACGAGCGAGGCCGTCGGCCGTCGAGACGAGCGCCGGGTCCACGGCGCCTTCGCCCATCCGAATATCGACACCGAACATCCGCTCAAGCGTGCCCTTCCCGGCCTTGCCGTCGGCAGGCAGACCTCGCGTGCTCTGATAGCCCGCGACGCCGTCACAGAAGGCGGCGGTCACCTGCCCGGAGTCGGGAAGGCCGACCTTTCTCTCGATGGCCATGATGACTCCGGAGACATAGCGGTTGCGGTTCTCGGAGTAGTAGGCGAGCGCTTCGGCACACCCAGCCTCGGTGAGATGGGCGCCGGCGACCGGCGGCGCTATGGGCGCCCGCGGCGTGGCGCTCGTGGCGGCCTCTCCTTGTGCCGAGCTCGCTTGGGACGCGGCGGTGCCTTGCTCTTGACCTAGTGCCCGGGCCAGACGCGTTGCTTGGGCCGCCTCAGCGCCGCCCGTGTACCCGAAGGCGGAGGACAACTGCCCGTGCAGATACCCGAGGAGGCTGGGCTCGACGAGCGGGAGGATGGCGTCTGGGAGCGCCTTCGCCATGTGAAAGGCGACATCGTCGCGGTCATTCCAGGACAGCAGCTTGAAGACGTTGGAGATGATACCCGGCTGATTGAACAAGCCGGAGAGAGTCGTCCCGAGCTTGACCTCATCGAGGTCGAGGTACGTGTCCGTGTACGGG
The DNA here is from genome assembly GCA_018780435.1 of Myxococcales bacterium. GTDB lineage: Bacteria > Myxococcota_A > UBA9042 > SXOO01. The sequence continues at coordinate 4,300 of JADMJS010000762.1, read as the reverse complement.
ACATAGGTCGCGCACCCCTCCATCAACGCCCGCGCCACGCCGTAGTACTGCGCCGCGAGCGCGGGCGACTCGCGTGGGCCGGTCGCCGTGCTGCCCCCCGACTTCGTCGGTGCGACCACGGCGTCTGGGTCGTCCGACGCCTCGGGATGCGTGACGACGCCCACCGCCGCGGACAAGTAGCGCTCCACTCGGTCGGGATACTGGGATATCTCCTTGTACTTGAGTTCGACGGCGGCGTCGGTGGCGGCGTCACCTCCGGTCGCGAGGGCGGCGTTGTACTTTTTGCCCGCGCCGGTCAAGTAGTAGCTGTACACGGATGGATAACGCGCGATGGCGGGCCGAAGGAACTCCGGCTTCAGGCAGTCGGCCGTCGGGTTCGCGCTCCCCGCCGCGCGCGCCAGCTCAAGCGCCGTGTTCACGACACCTTCTCCGCCGTTGTAGGCCGTGACGGCGAGGCGCGCGAAGTTCGGGTCGCTCGCTTCGACGCCGACCGCTGCCATCTTGTCCTTGAGGACCGCCGCGCCGAATCGGATGTTGACCCGTGGGTCCGTCCAGTAGGTCGTGAAGTCGTAATCGGCCAGCGACGCGTGGCGCTGCTGTGTGGCCGACCACGTCCCCTTCGTGACTTGCATGAGTCCAAAGGCTGCACCCGATGACGCCGTCGGATCGCCGCGAGACTCTACCGCCATGATCGCCATCAGCTGCGTGCGATCGATCCCGAACTCGGCGGTGGCTTCGTCGAGGAACACGCCGAAGCGTTCATCGATGCCCGCCAGGACGTCGCCATCGCTTCGCCCGGACGACGGGCTACGGACCAAGTTCGGGCGAACGATGCGCGCGGAGATGTCTTTGTACGCGTCGATGTAGAGGAGGTCATGCTCGGTGGCGACGCCGATGGCGGGCAATGGCCTTCGAGTCCCGCCCGGGGCCATTTCGGGGTACGTCGTGTAGAAGACATCGTCAGCGATGGTCCCGGAGCTCGTGACCCCTTGCGAAATGAGCGACTTCACGAGCTCGACTTGTTGCTCCGACGTGAGCACCGGGCTGAGCGCACCGGGCGAGGCGAGGTCGCCATTTGGGGCGGCGGCAGCGTCTGGTACGGTCGTGCTGGGCTCCGTCGAGACGGCGGGCGTCGTGGCGGCTGACACGTCGGCGGCCGGCTCCACGCCAGCCACCTCCCCGACGGCGACGTCGGGTGCGGCGGTGAGGTCAGGTGCAGCCGCATCGGCGGGCGCCGAGGACGCGGACAGCGCCGGCTCGACCGCAGCGGCCTCGGCGACAGCCTCGTCGACGATGGATTCGGGCTGGCCGGCGGTGGTCGAATTGACCGAAGGAGGAGCGGGCTTTGGCTTGAGCGCTCGCGATCCGGCCGCGTAGTCGCGCCCACGCAGCCATCCTGAGAGGCCAGAGCGCGATTCGGTCGCCGAGTCCACGTCGCCGTTCGGCTCGCGATCGCGGTCGTGATGACTTTCGAAGAGACCCATGGCGCTTGCTCCGTGTCGGCGGCCTGATTGCGTTCTCGTCTATCGGGCGCGACGGGCTGACGCAAAAGCAGGAACTGGGCCGACGACAGGCTCCCGCTGGGATCCGTGTCAGGACGCTCTCTTTCAGGACCGTGCACGCGCTCGACTGTCATCGTCTCTTGACAGAGGCTGCAAAGTTTAGTGACCCCTACAGGCGACGAGGGGCGTCCGATCATCCGGAACGCCGCGCGCGCGGAGCTTCAGACATGGCACTTCCCAACTTCGAGACCTTCGACGTCACAGCCCAGGACGGAACCCGGCTCACCGCCCAGCGCTACGGCGACGGTCCCCTTCGAGTGGTGGTGGCCAACGGGATCGGGGGCACTCTCCTCGCCTGGATCCCGCTGCTTCGCGCACTTCGGGAGCGCTGCACTTTCGTGAGCTGGGACTACCGCGGGCTCTACGGTTCGGACGCCCCAGCCGACCCATCGCGGGTCCGTATCGTCGACAACGCGGCCGACTTGGCGGCGGTCATGGACACGGCCGGCTTCGACGATGCGGTCGTGTTCGGGTGGAGTCTCGGCGTGCAAGTCGCCATTCAAGCCGCCGCCGATCTCGACGCCCGGGTCCGGGGGCTGGTGCTCGTCAATGGGACCTTCGGGCGCATCTTCGAGACGGCCTTCGACCCACGGTGGGGCGGGAAGGTCCTGCCGTGGGTCAATCAGATGGCGATTCGCCTCGGCCCCGTCCTGCCGCACCTCGTGGGCGCGGTCGTTCGGCAACCGTGGATGCCGAAGATGCTCGAGCAGCTCCGCCTCGTCGACCCGAAGCTGGACAAGGAGGTCTTCACCGCCATTGCCAAGGACCTCGCGACGCTCGACTTCGCGCTCTATCACCGCATGCTCGGGGAGGCGAACGTGCACGACGGCGAGCCATTACTGGCAGGGCTTTCGGGGCCCATCCTGATGATCACGGGAGAGCGGGACCTGATGACGCCTCACGCCGTGACGGAGACGGTGCTCCGTCACGCGCCTCAGACGGAGGTACTCAAGGTTCCCCGGGGGACGCACTATTCGCTGATCGAGTACCCGGAGATCGTGGTGCCGGTCGTGCAAGCGTTCTTGGAGAAGCACTTCGGAGAGGGTTGAACCTCAGAGCGGGCAGACCTCGTAGGGCGAGACGTAGGGGCTGAGCACGCCCGGGGCGTCCCAGAAGTGGGTCAGGCCCTCGAAGCAGCCGCCGCCGATGCCTTGGCCCTCGAACTCCGCGATGACGACACCGGACTCGAAGATCTGAAAGCTCAGCGAATCCGTGCTGTTCTGCTGCCAGGCGCCGGTGTAGGCCGGGTCGACGTCCGGCGTGAAGGTCATGACGCCGCCCGCCGCGAAGGTGGTCTCGTGGCTCGAGATCGAGCTTGGGAAGAGGGTGCACTCGAAGAAGGCGGAGAGGCCCGTGCCCGTACAGTGGCGGTTCTCGTAGGCAGCGCCTTCGGTGACGGCCGTCGTGTGGCCCGAGAGGGCGAGCGTGTGGCTGGTGAGGTTGTTGCCGGCGGCGTCACCGGTCCACGCCGGGACGATACGCGCCGAGAATGCGATGGGGCTGGCGCTGTACGGCGCTTTGAAGCCGAAGTCGTAGTTGCGGGTCACGTTTCTCTTCGTGCTTGGGATGGCGCACGTGATGCGGCTCGCCGCGAGAGTACAACCCGACGGCAGTGAGGTCACTTGACCGAGCGTGTAGACCTGCGGGCTCGTCGCCGTGCGCGGCAGGTCGATCTGCAGGCTCCCGCCCGTCGAGGTCTGGTTGCCGACGTTCGTGACGGACACGCGGTAGGTCGCCGCGTCGTAGTAGCGGACGCCCGCGGGCGCCGAGGTCGAGACCGCGAGGTCGGCCGCGGCGGATGCGGTCGCCGCAAAGGCGGTGGTGGCGAGGGCGGCGGAGACAGCGGCGAGGGTAAGGGACTTCATGGGGCTCTCCTGCGGTGGCGGCGATGGGCTCATTACGAGACCAGCCGGGGCTGGCACCATTCAAGCTACGGGCGACCTGTCGAGGTCGCACCACTCACATTTGTGAGGGGTCATCTGGAGAACGAGATGACTAAGTGGACGAGCACCCTTAGTCTACTGGCATGACGACCGTGAACATCCACGAAGCCAAGACCCACCTCTCCAGGCTCCTCGAGGCGGTCCTCGCGGGCGAGGACGTCATCATCGCGCGCGCAGGGCGACCGATTGCGAGACTGACCCCCTTCGACGGCGGTCCACCGCGCCGTCGATTCGGGCAGGACGCCGGGCTCTATGACGTACCGGAGGACTTCGACGAGCCCTTGCCCATTGGACTCTTCACGGGCGGTAGCGGCGCGACGGACCCATGACCCTGCTCCTCGACACGCATGTATGGCTGTGGCTGCAGACGAGCCCGCACCGCATCGCCGCGGAGACGCTCCAGCTACTTGAGGACCCCGCGCATCCACTCGTGCTCTCGGCAGCGAGCGTGTGGGAGATCACCATCAAACATGCGCTCGGGAAGTTGCCACTGCCCGAACCCCCGTCGAGCTTCGTGATGTTGCGGCTGACCCGTCATGGGGTGAGGGCACTTGCGATCGAGGTCGCTCACACGCTCGCCGTGGCGGACCTGCCGCCACTCCATGCCGACCCGTTCGATCGACTTCTGATCGCGCAGGCGAGAGCAGAGCGGATGACCCTGGTTACTGCCGACCCGACCGTCCTTCTCTATGGGGGGCCGATGCTCAGGGCGTAACCAGGACGATGTTTAGAGCGGACAGACCTCGTAGGGCGAGACGTAGGGGCTGAGCACGCCCGGGGCGTCCCAGAAGTGGG
>JADMJS010000549.1 GCA_018780435.1 Myxococcales bacterium | reverse complement strand
GCGAGTTCGACCGCGTCATGGAGGCCGCCGGTGGCTCCAACAACGCGTTCACCTCGACCGATGTGACGGTGTACCAGGATTGGTTCCCCATCTCGGCATGGAAGACCATCCTCGACCTTGAGCAGGACCGCATCGGCGCCCTCGCCATTGACCCCAAGATGGTCGAATCGGAGCGCGGCGTCGTCTACTCCGAGCGCCGCATGCGCGTCGACGACGACAACGCGTCCTTCCTCGACGAACAGGTGCGCGCCGCCGCCTTCACAGCGCACCCCTACCAGATCCCGGTCATCGGGTGGCCGTCCGACATCGAGACCTGGACGCTCGACGACCTGCGCCGCCACTTCAAGACCTACTACGCGCCCAACAACGCGACCCTGGTCCTCGTCGGCGACGTCGACCCCAAGGTGGTCCTGCCGCAGCTCGAAAAGTCCATCGGCAAGGTCCCGAAGCAGCCCCCGCCGCGCCCGGTCCTCACCAAGGAGCCCGAGCAGAAGGGCGAACGTCGCGTGCGCGTGGTCGAGGACACCCCCATCTCGATGGTCGAGGTCGCGTTTCACGCCCCGGCGCCATCGGACCCGAACTTCCGCGCCCTCTCGCTCCTCCAGAGCGTGCTGACGATCGGCGAGTCGTCGCGACTGCACACCCGCCTCGTCGACCGCGAACGGGTGGCGCTCGGCGTGTCGTCGTCACTCGACGAAGGCTTCGACCCTGGCCTGCTCACCATCCTGGTCGAGGTCGCCGAAGGCCAGGACCCGGCCCGCGTCGAAGCGCTCATCTTTGAAGAGCTCGCCGCCATCGTGAAGGACGGGCTGACGGAAGCCGAGCTCGCCAAGGCCAAACGCGGCGCGCTCGTCGGATTTTGGGACGCGCTCGCGACCATCAACGGCAAGGCGTACGCGCTCGGCGCCTTCGAGACCTTCCGCGGTGGCTGGAAAGCGCTCTTCGACATGCCCAAAGCCGTCGACGCCGTGACGCTCGACGCCGTGAAGGCCGCCGCGGCGATATTCCGCCGTGAGAACGCGACCATCGGGCTCTTCGGGCCCGAGAAGCCGGCGCCCGCCGCGTCGGAGGTGACCCCGTGAAGCTGCTCACCGTCGCGCTTACCATCGTCGCCACCAGCGCTCTCGCCGCGCCCCCCGGCCTGCGTCTGCCGGATTATGAGTCCGAGACCCTCGCGTCCGGCGCCCAGATCCTGGTCGTCCCGCACCGCGAGGTCCCGCTCGTCTCGTACAGCCTCCTCCTCCGCGGCGGGACGCTCACCGACCCGCCCGGCAAAGAGGGCCTCACCGCGCTGACCGTCGAGCTGCTCCGCAAGGGCGCGGGCGATCGCAGCGCGACCGACATCGCGAGCCTCCTCGACTCCTACGGCATGTCGCTGAACACGAACGCCGACCTCACCGGCACCGCGATCGCGCTCGACTGTCTCGCCGCCGACGCGCCACTCGCGCTCGCCGTCCTCACCGATCTGGTGCTCCGGCCGACCTTCCCGAAAGACGAAGTCGACAAGCTGAAGACACGCGTCATCGACGGCCTCAAGGCCGCGAAAGAACAACCACAATCGGTCATCCCACTCTACTTCGCGCGCGCGCTCTTCGGCGACCACGCTTATGGTCGACCCACGACCGGTACCGAAGCCACGGTTGCGTCGATCACGGCCGACGACGTCGCCGCGCACTGGAAGCAGCTCCTGGCTGGCGACCGGCTCATCGCGGCCATCGGCGGCGACGTGCCCGAAGGCGCCGGCAAGTCTTTGGCCGCCGGGTTCGGGGGTATCGCCCGGGGCGCGACGCCCGTCCCGAACCCCGCGCCCGCTCCCCGGGCCACCACGCGCCGCGTGCTCCTCGTCGACATGCCCGATGCGGTGCAGACCTACTTCTGGATCGGCGACGTCGGGATCTCGCAATCGTTCTCGGCGGATGCGGCCTTCGACGTCGTGCGGACGGCCTTCGGGGGACGCTTCACCTCGATGCTCAACACCGAGCTTCGCATCAAGACCGGACTCACCTACGGCGCGCGCTTGACACTCGAACAGCTCGAAGGGCCCGGCCGGCTCGCCATCACGTCGTTTACGGCGACCGAGAAGACCAAGGAGGCGCTCGACCTCGCGCTCGCAACCCTGGCCGCGCTGAAGACGAAGTACTTGGACGCCACGGTGGTGAGCTCGTCGAAGGCCTACATCGCCGGTCAGGTGCCGACCACGCTCGAGACGGCGCACGCCATGACGCAGGCCATCGTCGACCTCCACCGCTTCGGGCAGCCGAAGTCCCAGCTCACCGAATACTTCACGCGCCTCGACGCCGTGACGCCGGCGACGACCAGAGCGGTCATCGATTCGGACTTCCCCGATCCGAGCCGGGTTGTCATCGTGCTCATCGGCAAAGCCTCCGAGATCGCGGCCATCGCGGCGACCTACGGCCCGGTCGAGACGAAGACCCTAGCCGACCCGGGCTTCTGATTTCGTGACGGCGTTCCCCGCGCGTCTCTCCCGCCTATGAACGCCGCTGTCCTCGCCTTCCTGACCTCGCTCTTCTTCGGAGCGGAGCCTCGGGTCGAAGTCGATCTTCTCGCCATCATGACGACCTTGACTCCGACCGCGACAGGGATCGACGCCACAATCGGGGTCGGCGCCGTGCACGGCGTCATCCCGGGAGGGCGCGGCGACGTCTTCCCGCCGCTGAAGCCGAAGGATGGGCTCGCTGAGATCGTTGCCAGGGCCGAAGTCATCGCGCTCTCGGAACGATCGGCGACCGTGCGGCTCATCGAGAGCCCGGCCTCCCGCCACGAGCTCGTCGGCGTGGGCTCGGTCGTCGAGATACGAGCTATGGTCCCAAAGCGGGTGGCAGAAGGCGCCGTCTATCGCTGCGCCGCGAACGCCATCACGTTCACGGACAACCAACGCGCCGACTTCACGACCCTCGAGGCCCTCGTGACGGCGCCGGACGACCGCGAGGAGAAGCGTGTCCTTGACGCCATGGTGCTGGCAGGACGTGACGTTGTCGATCAGGCCGGTGGCATCGCCGGTCAGGCCAAGTGGGGGCGACTGAAGGGGAAGTCCGTCGCAGACGCGCTCGCGGCAGCCACCCCGGACGACTACGCCGACTTCCTTCGTTTCGTAGCCGCCTATCCGGGAAAGTACATCGGAAAGTCGTGGAAGATCTCGGAGACCTTCGCCACGTGGATCGTGAACGGTGCACCGCCTTCGGTCCCCGACCTTCTCTTGCAGTTGCGCGGGCTTTCGAAGCGGGACCTCGGCCCGGCGCTGGCGGCCGTGCGTGCGGCTGACCGGCTCCTGGTCGTGACCGAGGCGCTCCGCGTGGCCGACCGACCCGGGACGTCCGTCGCGGAGGCCAAGGCGCTGGCCGACTTTGCCGACGCGGTCGCCAAGCGGTCGCCGGAGGCGTCGCCCCGGGTGGCCGCGGAAGCCGCCGTGGTGCGGGCCGTGGCGCTCGGCCGCGCGATCCCTACGACCTCGCCCGCACGAGAGAAGGCATTGCTCGCGGCGTCGAAGGCGTATCGGTCGGCGGCGGATCAGCTCCACGCCGCCGGAGCGCACATCGACGGCCTGATCGCCCTGAACAACGCGGCGGTGAAGTCGCTCGATGCCGACGTGCTCGACGGCGCGCAGACCTTGGCCGTCGAAGTACGCGCTCGCGTGGCGCGTTACCAGGGGAGCGCCACGACGCCACAACAGGCCCAGAACTTTCTGCTCAGAGACGCGTATGCCGCTGGCATCATTGCGGAAGTAGCGAAGAGACAGGGCCGCCATCGAGACGTCATCGCCCTCCTCGTGCCCGTGCTGCCACGATACGCACAGGCCGGCTATCGCGGGACGCGTGAGCTGGAGCTCGGCTTCCTCGATCGCGTCGCACGCGCGCGGAAGGCGCTCGGCGAGCAGGACGAGGCGCTCGCGCTCTATGCGCGCTCGGAGGCGATCGCGATCGAGCTCGGAGATCTCGCGAGGCAGGTCGACGCCGTCCACGAAGCGGGCGCCGTCCACTACAGCCGTTCTCGCTGGAACGAGGCCCTCGCGGACTACCGCCGAGCGTCCGGGCTCGCGCGCGGGGGACAGCTCGACGCCAAGGAGGCACGCGCGCACGCCGCCGAGGGCCAGACGCTCTGGAGCCTCGGGCAATGGCAGCAGTCCCTCGACGCGCATGACGCCGCGCGCGCGTTGTGGGAGCGAGCGGGGGACACGACCTCGCTCGCCTGGCAGGCCCTCCAGACGGCGCGGATTCGGCGCGACATGGGCGAACGTGAAGCCGCCAGCGCCGACCTGGAACGGGTCCTCGTCGAACGTCGCAAGGCCGCCGTCCCGAGCGGGATCGCCGAGGTGCTGGTCGAGCTGGGCGCGCTCCACTTGGTGCGCTCGATGCCGGCCGAAGCCAGGGTGGCCTATGACGAAGCGCGCGCGATCTATGCGGCCCTCGGGCAGACGCCGGACGTGGCGGCGTGCGTCGAAGGTCTCGCGCGGGCCGCGCTTCTTGAGCGCGATTACGCGGGCGCCGAGGGGCGCGCGCGGCAAGCGATCGCGCTGCGCGCGGCAGAAGGGGCGAGGCTCGAAGCAGCGTCACTCCAGCTCCTGCTGGCCTGGATCTTGTCGGAAGCGGGACGTCCCGAGTCTGCTGAGTCGGTATATCGAGAGGTCATCACTCACATTGGCGACGTCCCGGAGACGATTGGTTTTGCGAAACTTGGACTCGCCGGCCTCCTCGCAAAGCGAGGCGACACGGACGCGGCTCGAGAGCTCATCGACGCGGTTGAGAGAGAGGCCGTGGCGCGGTCGGACATGGGCTTGGCCGGACGTGCCGCCGAGGAATTGGCCGGCCTTCACGGCGCGCAGGGAGAGTTTCATGAAGCGCTCGCCGCTTTCGTGAAGGCCGAGACGCGAGCGAAGGCGAGTGGCCAGAAGCCGCGTCAGGTCTCGGTGCTCACCTCCAAGGCGTGGACGCTCATCGATCTGGGTGACATTGCCGAGGCTCGAAAGACCCTGGACTCTGCAGAAGCGCTGGCCCGAGACCTCCACGATCCGGTCCAGGACGGGTGGATCGAGAATACGCGGGCCAACCTGGCGAGCGTCTTAGGTGACACAACACGCGTAATCGAACACTACGAACGGGGCATGGTGAAGATGCGTGCGGCTCGCTTCGCGTACGGCGAAGCCGCGCTCACCTTCAACAAAGCGCTGGTTCTGCATGGGCTTCGGGACTTCGACGGCGCGCTCGCCGGCTTTCAGGCGGCCGAGACGCTGGCCGGCACCTCGGTCACGAGCGACCTCGTCGCCGCGTTACCCCTCGCCCGTTCGCGAACGCTCTATGAGATGGGCTCACTCAAGGAAGCGACGTCGTCCGCCGAGCGCGGGCTGGCGCTCGCCCGCAAGCTTGTCAAACGCCGCATCCCGGACGGACTCCAAACGTTGGCGACCATCGCGACGAAGCGGGGGCGCCATGATGAGGCCCTGAAGCTGCTCGACGAGGCGATCGCGCTCGAGCTCGCCGCCGCGCCCAAGGCGTTCTCGGCGACAGGCAACAAGGGGATCGCGCTCGTGAAGGCGGGGCGTTACCGAGAGGCGGTGGCGATCTTGCGCTCGGTGATGGCCAAGGCCGAAGCGACCGGGGTGACCGCGGGGTGGGAGGCGCCGTATTACCTCGCCGTCGGCCTGATGCGCGCCGGAGAGGATGGCGCGGACGCCGAGGCGCTGAAGGCGCTAGAGGCTGCGATCGTCGTGATCGAGCGGCCCAGCGGTCTCATCGGTGACGACAAGGCCAAGGCGCGCTACTTCGCGGACAAGGTCGAGGCCTATCGACTCATCGTGAAGTTGCTCCTCGCGCGGGGCCGCGCCGACGAGGCGCTGCGCTACGTAGAGCGGGCGCAGGCCGTCGAGCTCCGATCGAGCGCGCCGGCCGTGAGTGATGGCGACGCGCCCGAGGCCGGCGCCGAGACAGTCCCGTCGGCGATGGCGGGCGAGCTCGAAGTTCAGGAGGCGCAGTTGCAGGCGCTGGTGGACACCGAGTTCGCCGACGGCCGGGGCGACTCCGAGAAAGCGCGGCGCCTCGACGAGCTACTAGCCAGTGTAAAGCGCCGTCGTGGCGCCTTCCTCGAGTCCGTCGACCGCGACGATGCACGCTTCGACCGATACGCCGTACGGCCTTTGCAGCTCGAGAAGCTCCAGGAGCACCTCGAAGAGGGCACACTCCTCATCTCGACGGTCGAGCTCGATTCGTCGCTCATCGTCTTTGCGGTGACGCAGAAGGTCCTCACGCACTTCGCGATGCCGCTGACGCCCGCTTCGACTGGAAAGGGCACTGTCGAGACGCTGGTGAGCCAGCTCCGCCGCGAGCTCGACGTGGAGCGGGCAGACCAGGGAGGCGCGGCCGGGCTGAAGCGGGCTCGAACGGCGGCCAAGCGGCTCTACGACCTCGTGCTAGAGAAGCCCTTCGCGGCGCTCGGAGAGCCGAAGACGCTGCTCGTCAGCGCGTCCGGCCCGCTCCGGTATGTGCCTTTTGCCGCGCTCTGGAACGGGCAGCGGTACGTCGTCGAGCGCACGACGGTCGTCAATGTGACGACGCTCGACCGGGAGAAGTTCGGACGCCGTGGAAGCGACGACGGGGCGGTGAAGACCGTACTCGCCATCGCCGATCCCGGCGGCAACTTGCCGGGCGCGCACGACGAAGCGCTCGCGGTCCGCGACGCCGTCGGCGACGGGCTCGTCCTCGAAGGCAGCGACGCCACGCTACAGGCGGTGCGCGCGCAGGTGCGCCACCCCGGCTATGACGTGCTGCACTTCGCTACGCATGGTCACCTCGACGGTGTCGTCCCGGCGCGCTCCTCGATCCAGCTCGCGGGAGGGGCGCTCACCTATAACGATATTCCGACACTGTCTCTCACTCGCACCCGACTGGTGGTCCTGTCGGCGTGTTCGACCGCCGTTCGGGCCGGCGAGAACGGCGGTGGCGTCGGAGGTCTTGGTATCGCGGGTATCGCCTACCAGTTTCAGCGCACGCAGGTGGGTTCCGTTTTGGCGACGCTCTGGGACGTCGACGACACCGCCACGGCAGCGCTCATGCAGGCATTCTACGAGCGGACGCGGGAGGGACAGAGCTTTGCGGAGGCGCTCGCGGGGGCGCAACGGGCGCTGCTCCGGGAGCCGGTGGACGTACTCGGGACGCGGCACGATCATCCCGCGTTCTGGGCGCCCTTCGTGCTGATGGGGACGCCCTGAGCGGGATCAGCCGCCGTGCAGGGTGCGCGTGAGCACCTGCGTGTCGAACACCGAGATCGACTCGCAGAGCTTGCCGTCGCGCGACGTCCCGATGCCGACGCCGCGAAGGTCGAGCGAGTTGCCCGTACCGCGAACGCCGCCGATCTCGCCCTGATGCACACCTTGCGCGCGCCAGCGAATACAGACCCGGTTGCCATCGCCGAAGAGGTCCTCGATGGTCATCGTCAGCTCTGGGAAACCTTGGACAGGAACCTCGGCCAAAAGAAGGCCGGATTCAACAGATGGAGTTGGACCAGTGGTCCACTTCGACGAGGACCGCGGTGGGACGGGCCTCTTCAGATTTGGTCCATCCCCACGTGGCGTTAGTCCGGAAGGTTGGCCGAGGTTCCTGTTGGAGGAACGAGGTGATGATTGTGCTGAATCTCACCACGCTGATTGCTTGAGCCGCGACCTCTGCGCTGCGGCGAGATCGGGGGAGACATTGGCCCGCTCCTGTGAATAGACGTCATCGAGTCTCGCCGTGACCGACTGCGACTGTCGCCGCTCCAGGAACTCGGTCAAGGCTATCGTGTAGAGTCGGCTCCGCGTCACGGCCATCTGAGATGCCAACGCTTCCGCCTGACTGAACACCGTGTCGGGTAGTGAGATGGCGACTTTCATACGCGTTTCGGTACTACTCCGGCATGACGCCGTCAAACCACGCCGACGACGCCGTAGGAGGCGACGCGCATCGCGGGCTCAGTAGATCCCAGGGATGATCCGGTACGGCACCCGCTCGCAATAGGTCTTCCACAGCGGGCCGTACTTGGCGGCGCAGCGCCGGTCGTCGTCGCGCTCCCTCGGGAAGAGCAACGCGACGTAGTAGGCGGGGTAGAGCCAGGTGGTCCAGACCTCGGGGTGGCCCAGCGCGAGCGTGAGGCCGGTCGCCATCAGGATCTCGCCCAGATAGTTCACGTGCCTCGAGACGCGCCAGAAGCCGCTGACGAGCAGCTGGCGTTGGCCGTCCGTCACGACCTCGGGGTCGATCCAGCCGAGGAAACGCGTCGTGGGGAAACGCTTGAACGTGAACTTCTGCATGTTGGCGCCGCGAGCGAGGCTCCAGCCCGCGAAGAAGACCACGGCGGCGGCGACGTGCCAGAGCGTCGACCGCTCGGGGCTGGGCAGCTCCGCGACGGACCAGAGCCCGACGCCATAGAAGTAGGGGTAGAAGAGGAGGCAGCCCCAGCCGAGCTTGAAGCCGACGCGCTCCGCGACGAAGTCGTAGGTGTAGAGGTGTACCCGCTCGAAGAAGAGGTACTCGCACAGAAAGAAGCTGAACAGTGTGACATAGAGTGTAACCCCGAATGACGGCGCGTCGGGGTACAGTAGGCGGTGATGCATCGCGAAGCTGTAGAGGTTCAGGCCGAGCTGGGTCGCGCCCACGAGGTAGAGCCACATCTTCGCGTCGACGCGGCCGCCTAGCCACGGTCGGATCTCAAGCTGCGGGTTCTCAAGGCGCCCGAGGAAGAGGTCCGCGAGGAGCGGCTTTCCCGTGGGCGGCGCCGGGAGCACGACGGCCGCGGTGAAGAGCAGGCCGAGCACACACGCGCCCGCGAGGCCCTCCCAGCGCGTCGTCCAGAGGAAGTCCCACGGCAGCCAGCCGGCGCTGCACACCGCGGCCCAGAGGCCGACGGTGAAGGCGTAGACGAGGAGGCCGTTGAGCCGATACCGGAGCGGCTGGCCGGTCTTGAGATCAGTGACATAGCCGTCGACCTTCCAGGCCGGCAGGAGCACGTGGAGCGCGGTGACGATGGCGTAGACGACGAGAGGTGAGAGAAAGCCGGCGACGCTCATGTGAGCTCCCTCGTGTTCTTGCCCATGATGGCGATGGCGCTGCGGCGCGAGAGCATACGCCCGAGGACGAAGCGCCCAAGTTGATTGATGAAACCAGGGACGAGCGAGGGCCTCCTGCCGAGTGACGACAGGCTGCTCTCGACCACCTCGACGGCGTCGAGCGTCCCGGGGGCCTCGCCGCGGGCGCTCTTCAGGTAGTTCGGCGTCCGCACCGCGCCGGCGCACGTCACCAGCACATCGACGCCCTGTTGCCCGAGCTCCGACCAGAGCCCTTCGCCTAGCACCGTATTGAAGGCCTTGCTTGCGGCGTAGGTCGCGATGCGGGGCGCGCCCTGAAAGCCGGCCATGGACGACATGAGCAGGATCCCGCCACGCCGTCGCGCGACCATGGCCGGCGCGAAACGCCGCGCGAAGAGGAGCGGACCCCGGACGTTCACGTCGACCACCCGGAGGAGCGCTTCGGTGCTCTGCTCGAGGAAAGGCCCGACGGGCGCATACGCGGCGTTGTAGACGACGAGGCCGACGTCGATGGACGCAGAGAGCGTCGCGAGCTGCGCGTCGAGGCCCGGGTCGGCGAGGTCGCACGCGGCGCATCGGATCTCGACGCCGCACTCGGCGGTGAGCTTCTCGGCGAGCGCGCCCAGGAGCTCGGTGCGACGGGCCAAGAGCAGCAGGTTGAGCCCGCGCCGAGCCAGCCCCTCCGCGAACGCCGCACCGAGGCCCTCGGAGGCTCCAGCGACGATGGCCCAGGGACCGTACCTCGATGCGAATTCGTGGGTCATGGGGCCCTTCTAGCGGGCGGGCCGTGGCTGTGCAATCTTGGCGCGGATCGGGCGCGGTCCAAGCGACGGACTAGGTTGTTCTCCTGGCTGGAGCGCGCGTCCACTTCGCACCCCGGAAGAAGGGAACGCCGCTCCTAGCTGTACAGAGCTGGAAGCGTAGTTGAGCAATGTTGTGGCGGTCTCAAGGTGACGCTACTATAAGTCTTCTAGTCCTTCGCCGCTTCGTGCACCAGTGGGGAGTCAGATGGCCGGACGTCCTCGAACACCGGCAGTTCAGCCCACGTCATGCTTGGCCGGGGCAAGGTGCACTGCCCTGAGCTCCGTGATTTCGCTGGAGTGGTTGGCGGTACAAGGGAATCCCCTTTCATCACAGGGGCCTGCTTGGAACTGGTACCAATTGACCCTGAATTCGAGCGAGAGATGGGGGGCGTACTCTCAAGACGGAGCGCTGTGTGGGGCCTGGCTTGGCAAAGTTACGGGTCAACGCGAACTGCTGGTGGACCGTATCCAGGTCGATGAGCAGTGGCGTGGGCTGGGAGTGGGTCGTTGGCTTCTAGGAAGCTGCGCAGTGAGGGCCATGGAATTGGGCGTCGAGGTCGTGGGAGGATTCGCCCTGCCTGACGTTGCGGACTACTACCGCCATCTCGGAGCCTCAAGCCGCTGCCTGAAGGGCTACCCAAAGGCGTCAGGACTGGTAGCATTCTGTTTCGAAGGGAGCGCCCTCGCGGCGCTCGGGAGCAACTGGCCATGAGCACGTCCAAGAGCGCCGCGAAAGCTGATTCTCAAAAGGACCTCAGCCCGCGAGTTCTCGCATCGCATCATCCGAAGGCGCTATCAGAGGCCGGCATCTCAGACTCAGAGGCGGAAGCGGCGATGTCATGGCTGTTCGAGCAAAAGATAACGCAGAGTCCTATGGCCGAATCAGACGCAGTGGCCAGCCACAAACCACCCCGGAAGACTGCCATCAAGGCCGCTCGTCGCTAGTCATGACTGGATCGCCCGCGTAGGCAGCGTCTCCGGGGTGGCTTGTCAGTGGCCACATTCGACCTCAGGAAACCGTAGCAGAGAGCCTCTTGGAAAAACGAGGGCGGGCAGTCGCGCATCGGTGGTCGCGTAGAGGATCAACTTCCGCGATCAGATGGGCTGCTCTACGACGGGCCCATCGCCACACCCACCGGACGCGCCACAACACGCGGCTGGCAACTTCCCGTCGGGCCGCACCTCGCAGCCCATGACGCGGCCTCGGCCGTCGAGCGCGATGTGGCAGCAGTCGAGGAGGGCCTGCTTCACGAGGGCTCGGCCACGCTGGACCCGGGACTTCATGCCCGAGAGCGAGATGCCGAGCCGTTCTGCGGCCTCTCTCTGCGTCAGGCCGCCGAGTTCGGTGAGCGTCAGCGCCTCTCGGTAGGGCTCCGGCAGCGCGTTCACGAAGAGCGTGATGGAGCTGGCCAGAAGCGGTTCGGCGGCGTTCTCGTCGCTTGGCAGCGGGTCGGGCTCCACACGCTGATGGGTGGCGAGCGGGTGGCGCGCCTGCGAGCGGCCGTGGTCGATGATGGCGCTGCGTGTCACTTGGTAGACCCACGGGCCGAAGCGGTCGGCGTCTCTCAGGCCACCGAGGCCGCGCTGCAGGCGGAGGAAGACGTCTTGGAGGACGTCGTCCACGTCGGCAGCGCGGCTCACTCGGCGTGCCACGAAGGGCCGCAGCCGGGTCTCCAGCTCCCGCCAGGGGGTCTCGCTGGCTGTTGGGCTGACGGGCGCCGAGATCACGCCGGGTCGCTCGGGGCGCAGCAGGACGGCGCGCAACAGGAGGAGGCCGGGCCGGGCCGCTGGGCCTCGATGGTCGCTGACGCGACGTAGTCTTCGACGCCCGAGCCCGGGAGCCAATCCCGAATGAACTCGCGGCTCTCCGGCTTGACGTTGACCTTCACCGATTGGAAGCCGGCGGCCTGGAGGTGCGCCCGGATGGCGTCGACCGTCGCGGCGCCCGAGACGCAGCCTGTGAGCGCCGCGATGTCGCCTTCGAGCGCGGCCGGGAGCTCGCGCAGCTTGACGACGTCCGAGATGGCGAGGCGCCCACCGGGCTTCAAGACGCGGAAGGCGTCCTTGAAGACGGCGCCCTTGTCGGGGCTGAGGTTGATGACGCAGTTGGACAAGATGACGTCCACGGCGCCGTCCGCGACGGGCAGGTGCTCGATCTCGCCGAGGCGGAACTCGACGTTCTTGGCTTCGATCTTCCGCGCGTTCTCCCGGGCCTTGGTGATCATGTCGTGCGTCATGTCGACACCGATGACGCGCCCCGTCGGACCGACCTGTTTGGCCGCGAGGAAGCAGTCGAAGCCGGCGCCGGCGCCGAGGTCGAGGACCGTCTCACCGGCCTTCAAGGCAGCGATGGCTTGTGGGTTGCCGCAGCCGAGGCCGAGGTTGGCGCCGTCGGGCACCCCCGTGACGTCGTCTTGGGAGTAGCCGAGCGCGAGGCTCGCGTCGGGGCTCGGGCCGCA
>JADMJS010000200.1 GCA_018780435.1 Myxococcales bacterium | reverse complement strand
CAGTTCTACAAGTCCGAGCGCTACGAGGTCCACCCCGAGACCCACCGCCTCGACTACGACGCCATCCGAGCCAAAGCGCTCGCGGTGCGACCACGCGTCCTCGTCGCCGGCGCCACCGCCTACCCGCGGCAAATCGACTTCGCCATCTTCGCCGACATCGCCCGCGAGTGTGGCGCCTACCTGCTCTGCGACATCGCCCACATCTCCGGCCTGGTCGTGGGCGGTGCCCATCCGTCGCCGGTCCCCCATGCCGACGTCGTGTCAACGACGACCCACAAGACCCTGCGCGGCCCCCGAGGGGGGATGTTGATGTGCACGGAGCGGCACGCCAAGGCCATCGACCGCGCCGTCTTCCCGGGCCTCCAAGGTGGCCCCCACGAGAACGTCATCGCGGGCCTCGCCGTCGCGCTCAAGGAGGCTGCCACCCCGGCGTTCTCTGCCTACGCCCACGCCATCGTGAACAACGCGCGCACGCTCGCCGAGCGCCTCCTCGAGCACGGCTTCTCGCTCGTGACCGGCGGGACCGACAACCACCTCATTCTCTTCGACGCGACCTCGAAGGGCGCTACCGGCAAGGAGCTCGCGCGGGCCATGGCGGTCGCCGGCCTTGAGGCCAACGCCAACACCATCCCCTTCGACCCGCGGAAGCCCTTCGACCCGAGCGGCGTTCGCATCGGGACACCTGCCGTGACCTCGCGCGGGATGGGGCCGGCCGAGATGGTCCAGATCGCGGACTGGATCGCGCGCGTCGCCGAGGCGCGCCAGGACGCCCAGGCGCTGGCCCGAATCGCCACCGAGATCGACGCACTATGCCAGCGATTCCCAGCACCTGGCCTGCCTGCCTGAAGCCGGCCCAGCGCCCCACGTTCGGCGCAGCAGGCGGCGTTCTGGGGACAGGCCCGCCGAATCCCGCGGTCGCGCACGGGGAGCATCCCCGACTTTCCAACCCTCGCTGCATTTTTCCCGTTGACAGCAAGGTCATCATCTCTAAACTCCGCCCGTCCTCTCGTGGGGGACGTGTCTTCAGGGAACCGCATCCGCCCGGCCTTCGCCGGACCCCGGATGGAGGCCCTGGAGCGGGCGCCTTGACGCCAACACACGACAACGAAGACGCCGGTCATGCCAACGTGCATGCGACGCGAGGGTTTTGGGGTTACGGCCAACTTATGCCGACGATCAACCAGCTGATTCGACAGGGCCGCGAAAAGCGTCGCGAGAAGAGCGACGCCCCGGCGCTGATGAGCTGTCCGCAGCGACGTGGGGTCTGTACCCGCGTGTACACGACGACCCCGAAGAAGCCGAACTCGGCCCTTCGAAAGATTGCCCGCGTCCGCCTGACCAACGGCATGGAGGTCACGTCCTACATCCCGGGTGAAGGACACAGCCTCCAGGAGCACTCGATTGTGCTCATCCGTGGTGGTCGTGTGAAGGACCTCCCGGGCGTCCGCTATCACATCATCCGCGGCACGCTCGACGCCACCGGCGTCAATGGTCGCAAGAACGGCCGATCCAAGTACGGTACCAAGCGGGGCAAGAAATAAGCCATGTCGCGACGTCGTGACGTTCCGAAGCGCGAGCTCGGCCGGGACCCCCGGTACGGTGACTCGCTCGTCCAGAAGCTCATCAACACGATCATGAGCGAGGGCAAGAAAGCCGTCGCTGAGCGCATCGTGTACGCCACGTTCGACGACATCGAGCGACGTCTGAAAGACGATCCGCTGAAGGTGTTCAAGCGCGCGCTCGACAACGTCCGCCCTGCGGTCGAAGTGAAGAGCCGTCGTGTCGGCGGTTCGACCTACCAGGTCCCCGTCGAGGTTCGACCCGAGCGTCGCACCACGTTGGCGCTGCGCTGGATGATCCTGTTCGCCCGCAAGCGTGGCGAGCGCGGCATGATCCAGAAGCTCTCGGCCGAGGTGCTCGACGCGGCCAACAACCGCGGCAGCGCGGTCAAGAAGCGGGAAGACACGCACCGCATGGCCGAGGCCAACAAGGCCTTCAGCCACTTCCGCTGGTAAGCAAACAGCCCGCCGGAACCAACCCGGTGGGCTGACCAGAGAAACTCAGTCGGCTTTGGGCTGCTCGAATGGAGCTGCCGAAATTCAGACACCACCGGACTCGAACGGTCTTCTCACGTGACTCGCTCGACTCCCATCGAAAGGCTGCGGAACATCGGAATCATGGCCCATATCGACGCCGGTAAAACGACCACCTCGGAGCGCATGCTCCACTATGCAGGTGTGTCGCGTCGGATGGGCGAAGTGGACGATGGCTCCGCGACCCTCGACTGGATGACGCAGGAACAGGAGCGCGGCAT
>JADMJS010000002.1 GCA_018780435.1 Myxococcales bacterium | reverse complement strand
TCGAGTTCCACGACGCCTGGGACATCGGCTCGACCTGGAAGGGCTGGTATCAGCCTGGCCTCGAAGCCCGTTATCAGGACGAGTGCTCCGATCCGGCGCTACAGACCCCAGTCACGAACCGCTTCCCGCGCTCACTCACCTCGAACCCGTACGACGAAGCCTTCGACACGGCGGGCGTCGAGCTCTTCCGCAATTGTCCGAACGGCGGCGTCTGCCGTTATCCCGAAGACCTGCCGGCGTCCATCACTCCGCACCCGGCGCAGCCCTGGGCCTACGCCGACGGCAACGCGGGCAACGTGGAGCAGTTCATCGCGTGGTGTAAAGACGACATGAAGCTGCACAAGGAGAACCCGGACCCGACGAACCCGGAAGACCTGGTGAACGGCCTCATCGACACCTACAACTGGGGCCAGGACATCGGCTTTCAGCTCTACGCCGAGAACCAGCCGTGTATCGACGGTCAGCCGGTCACGTCGTGGATGACGAACCTGATGCCGACCTATGACGCGCAGGGGAACATGACGAGCGAGGGTGCGCTCGCCACCGAGACGTGCGCCTACCACGATCCTCAGACGGGCCTTACCCACAATTTCCCCTGCAAAGACATGACGATGAACATGATGCGCGTGTGGGGATGCCTCGATCGCTCGAAAAACCTCTGGTCGGGCTCGCTCTGGGATGAGTTCTCGGAGCTACGTCACAGCACCAGCCCCGACGGAACGCCGCACGAGTGGCTCGACGTCGACCTCACCTTCTGGCCGACGCCCGGCTCCCCGCTCGCGCAAGAATACGACCCGGCGATGATGAAGACGGTCTACCGGCTCTACTTCGACTTCGGCCTGCCCTGGGGGCTGAACACGCTGGTCGGTCAGCGCTGGCTCGAGACGGTCTCGACCTGCTTTGACGACCGCTACCTCGACCCGGCTGAGACCAAGTGTGAGTGTACGACGAACGCCGACTGCGACGAGTCCAAGGGCGAGACCTGCGGCCCGGACGGCGGCTGCCTCGTGCCGTCGACCAACGCCCTCGGCATGACGTCGTGGAAGGTCAAGGAGTGCCCGATCGTCTCCATCGTGGTCGAGGTCGGTCAGTGCTGCGGCGACGGCGTGGTGCAGTCCACGCCGGTCCAAGTCGTCGGCCCCGCCGCGCCGGGTTCGGCCGAATTCACGACGCACCACTGCGACCTGCCGGCGAGCGCCGACGATCCGGTCTGCGCCGGCCTCTGGTACGTCGAGGAGTGCGACGCGGGTCCGGACGGCAGCGCGACCTGCACGCCCGGCTGCAAGCTGAAGGCGGCTGCCCCGACCGGCGCGTGCTGCGCGCCCGGCGCGTGCTTCGAGAACCTCGACGCCGCGACCTGCAAGGAGCGTCACGCCGGCACCTACTACCCCGGCACCACCTGCGCCGCGCTCGACTACTGCGAATCGCCGCCGGAGACCCGCGCGGCCTGCTGCCTCCCGTCGGGTTCGTGTAGCGTCATCGTGGCGGCCGAGTGTGCGCGCGCCCAGGGCGTGTGGCATGCGGGCCTCACGTGCCAGCAAGTCAAGTGTACGGCCAACGTCTCTGGGGCCTGCTGCGTCGGCGAACAGTGTCAGACCTACCCCAGCGCGAACATCTGTTCGGAGAAGGGCGGCGTCTGGCTCGCGGCGCAGTCGTGTTCCACGACCTCGGTCTGCCAGCGGAAGTCCGCGTGTTGCCTCCCGAACGGCACATGCAACGACCTGCCACCCGGCATCTGCCACCAGAAGGGTGGCACGAGCACCCCGGGCCAGCTTTGCTCCCAGGTGACGTGTCCTGGCCCCGTGGGCGGCTGTGGTGGCCTCCCCGTGAGCGTCAGCGACGTCATCTCGCGTCGGCCGGGCTACAAGCCCACGGGGCCGGGGATCGCGATCGACAAGACCACGTGGAGCCCCACCGCCACGGGCGAGCTCACCCTGACCGTGACGGTGACGGACGCGACGATCGGCAAAGCGCCGGGTCAGCTTCAGATCCTCGTCTCGGTGGATGGCAAGCCGGCCGTTCAGCGCCGCGACCTCCAGCCGATTCGACTCAAGGGGCTCAAGGACGGGTCGCACACGGTGTCGGCGCGCCTCGTGACCCTCACCGGCGACGCACTTGGCAACCCGCAGAGCGTTGCCGTGGCGCAGGTCTCCGCGCCGAAGGCCTGTCTCACCGCGGCCGACTGCCCGAGCGCGGGTGCGTGCACCACGGCCTACTGCACCACGGGCCGCTGCCAGTGGAAGAAGACGCCGAACTGCTGCGTCACGAGCGACGACTGCCGCTTCGGGCTCGTCTGCGACGCAGGCCAGTGTGTCGCATGCGCCACCGACACGGATTGTAATGACGGCAACGCGTGTACGACCGAGTGCTGCTCGGACGCCGGGACCTGCTACAGCGAGGTAGTCCCGGGCTGCTGCAAGACCAACGCGGACTGTAATGACCAAGACGGCTGTACCGCTGACGCCTGCGTGCAGGGTCAGTGCAAGTTCACCCCGTCCTCCGACCCGCTGTGCTGCGACGCCGACTCGGACTGCGACTCCGGCGACCCCTGCCAACCCTCCTTCTGCGCGAGCGTCACCCTGGTCGCCGCTTCGGGGACCAAGGCCAAGGGCAAACTCACCACACTGCGTCGGTGTAAACTCGGGCCGGTCGTGCAGGGCTGTTGTACGACCGACCAGGCGTGCGACGACGGCAACGCCTGCACCAAGGACCAATGTGCACAAAACAAGTGCATCCACGCGTCCATCGCGGGGTGCTGCACGACCGCCAAAGACTGCGACGACGGCAATCAGTGCACGTCCGACTTCTGTGGGAGCGGAATGTGCGTCCACAAGGAGGCGCCGATGGAGCCGGGCCAGACCTGCTGCAACACCGCCAAGGACTGCGATGACGGCGATTTCTGCACGCTCGACGTCTGCACCACGAAGGGCGCTTGCGAGCACATCGCGAAGAAGGGCTGCTGCTCGAGCGACAAAGCCTGCGACGACGGCGACGCCTGCACGGTGAACCGGTGTAACCTCGCGACAAGGCAGTGCATATCGAAGGATGTCAAGGGCTGCTGCACGTCGGACTCCCAGTGCGCCGACGGCAACGCCTGCACCCAAAACACGTGTGACCGAAACGTGTGCCTCGTCGCCAAGATCCCGGGCTGCTGCGACGTCGCCGCGGATTGCAACGACGGCAACGCCTGTACACTCGATTCCTGCGTCTTTGGGAAATGCCTACACACTACTAGCAAGCTCTGCTGCACCTCGAACCTCGATTGCGGCAAGCTCGCCTACTGCGACGCCGGCGCGTGCAAGCCGTTCGTTCAGGCGGGCCAGATCTGTACGCAAGACGCCGCCTGTCTCACGGGCAACTGCCTCTCGAGCTGCAGCACGCCGCTCTGCGCCCCGAATGGCGAACCCGCCGCCAAGTGGCTTTGGAACTTCGACACCCTCGATGGCTTCACGGCGGATCCCAATTCGGAGACGACGCTCTCACTCACCGCCCCGGGCGCCTTCGGCAGCATCGGAGCGTTCGCCCTTGAGGGTGGCGGACAGACCGCCATCCTCCACACCGCGACCGACTTCCGCGTCCTCACCATGGTGACCGGCAGCCTCGACCAACCGAAGCTCGACCCGGCGGCAGCCGCGACCATCGACGCCATCGCCGACTCGCTCGAAGCCGCTAAGGGCATCATCGAGCTCCAGCTCTACGGCTCGGACGGTTGGGTCATCGTGCGACGCGACGTCCCAAATTCCGTTGGCGCCACGACCTTGCTCGACGGCGGATGGTCGCGTCACCTCATGGAGGCCGTCAAGGCCGGCACCTATGGGCTGTCGGTCCCGAAGCCCGCGGTGCCCACGATCCGCCTCGCCGTCAGCGGTCCGAAGACCATCACGCTCGACAATCTCCGACTCGTCATCCCGGCCCTCTTGCCGAAGGCCTGCTGTGAGACCGACGAGCAGTGTGGCCTCGGCACTGCCTGTGCCGACGGGGCGTGCGTCCCGATGTAGCACGCGACCATTCCGCATGGACCGTTCGAGCACAGCCGGCCGGACCACGCGACCGGTGACGGGCTCAACCCCGAAATAGCTTGAGTCTCATGGAAGGAACGAACGGGAGGCGCTATCCTCTGCCCAGAGAGGAGACACTCATCCATGCCCTTCACGCGAATTCCGGAATCCGGCGTCTCTGCCGGCATCGCCAAAGTCCTCAACAGCCCGATGGAGCGGAAGTACTTCTTGAACTTCGCGGCGAACGAGTTCTCGATCGAGAACCCCGCGGCGATCATGTGTGTCTTTGACTTCCGCGCCAAACCGACGCAAGAGAAATTGCTCGGCTTCTGGGACGCCTTCCTCGATCAGAATGGTGCGCTGCAGTTGAACGAGGGCGACAGCTCCGACAAGGGCAAGGCCAACTCTCTTATCGTGCTGAACAAGGCGATCGGGCAATTGGTCACCATCATTCGACAGGGACGCCACACAGCCATCCCGAACACGCTCTTCGACTCGTCCCTGGCGTCGTACTACAAGAACATCATGGACACGTATTCGCGCTTCATTGGCGTTCGCACCAAGTCGACTCGCCATGGCATCGGGAGGCTGACGTTCTCCACATCGTCACAGGTACCCATCAACCTCATCCGTCGCGTCCAAGGCGATCAGGCACAGGCGATCATCAACCTCGGCAACGCCGGCTTCGACACGCTGTCGATGGGGCTCGACGACCTCATCGGATAACGCCACACGTCGCCCTTCGAATTCGGATCGGCGGACTCGGAGAGCGCTTTCTCTCTCCCGTCGCCGACCTTGGCGCTGCCCTACGGGAGCGGCGTCAGATAGCCGCAGTACATCCTCACGTCGCTCAACGGACCATTCCGGGTGTCACTCGACCGCTTCGCTTGCAGGGAATCCCTTCGGCCCGCTCGTTCCCCAATGAGCGGCCTCCTAGGAGCGATATCGGACCAGGACTCGAAAGTGGCCCCGCGCTCCGGCTTCCGGCGGCGGAACGACCCCTCGGAAGCAACGGCCTACCAGTCCCGGCTCGCCCGTCTCGTCACTCACCACCACTGTGACTCTCGTCCCTACGCGCGTCGTCTCCACTCGCCCCGTGACCACCAGCGTGAACGGCGCGGCGTCGTGCGCGAGCACGTCTGCACACCAGTCGATGATCCGACGCCCCCACTGCCCGACATCGTCTTTGGGGACGGCCTCTAGGAGACCACGTATCCGCTCGCGCCGAGGGCCGTCGAGCTTGCCATAGGTCCCTTCGGCCGCCGCCAACGCAGAGAGGTGGGCCTCCGCCCAGCTGCGCCTCCCGGCGACCGCGTGTCGTTCCGCCAGTTCGAGGAGGGAGGCCAAGAGGGCGTCGCCGGCCCTGCCCGCCGAGACCATGACGCGTGGCGCGCTCGACTCGAGCCGCAGGAGGGCCTCCGTCGTCAGCGCCGACACGTCCGCACCCAGCCCCTCGACGGCCCCCGGCGTCTCATGCCATGCAAGCCCGATCCGCGCGGCGTCGCCCCATCGGCCATCGGAGAGCGCCATCGAGAGGAGCCGGAAGCGCGCCGCGGACCCGGACGTGTCCGGTCCCGTAGACGCCGCGCGTTCGAGGATCTCCCGAGCCTCGGCGTCGCCCCGCTCCGCGAGCAGCTCGCCGAGCTGAAGTCCCGCCCACGCACGCAGCGCTGGAGCACACATCGGCGCGGCCAAGACCTCGCGAAAAGAAGACGCGGCCGCATCCGTGCGCCCCGTCTCTTGAAGCAGACGCCCCGAGTACGCGAGAGCCCAGGCCCGTAGCGTCGGCGATTCCGCGCCCACCCGCGCCCACGCGCCCAGGGCGGGCTCGACGTCGAGTACGGGTTCGGTGCAGGCGTCTCCGCCCGCGGCGACACAGTCGTCCCAGTGGGCCTGCGCCGTCGACCACCGGTCGCTCGCTGCGTGCCACCGCAACTGCCCGAGAACGAGCCACTGAGGCGCATCGCGGCTCGCCTCTGGCGTCGCCTTGAGCGCGGCCAGTAGCGCCGCCGCGCGCTCGCGTTCGAGCTTCCCCAAGGCCGCCCGCTCCCGCTGCCATGACGCCTCATCACCCCCCGGTGCTGGCGGGCTCGTGAGGGCGTGCATCGCGGACCGCCACGCCGCAAGCGCTCCCCGCGGCGCCTCCGGCCACGACGCCGAGTCGACCTCGGGCAGCGCCGGCGGGTTCACGATGACAAAGGACCGCGGGATGAGTCGCCCGGGCGCCTCGAACGTGATCACACCGAGGTCCACTACCTGGGGCCCCGAGGCGGGCAAGGCAAAGACCACGATCATCAATGAGGTCGCGATCATCTTAGCCCCCTTCTACGGAACGCGCGGTCGACGTCAGTTTCGAACGCAGGCGCGCTTGCCCCCGAAGAGGGGGACGACGCATGCACCACTCCGGCATTGGCCGGGGGCGAATTCACAGAGTCGGCCTGGCTCGTTTGAAGACCCCCACCGGCACGTAGAGGTAACAAGTGCTGCCCGAATAGAGGGCACCGTAGGCTGGCGACTCGGGCGGCACCTCAAGGAAGTGAGGCCCGGCAGGCTCGGTCGTGCGCCCCTCCGGGGTGACGGCCGCGGCTCGTTTGCAGGCGGCCTCGAGCCGTGCAGGCGACGTCGCATGGTCCAGCTCGCCAGCGCTGAGGAGGTGAACGTGCGGCGACGCCAGCGCGACGAGCATCTGCTCTTGGCTGCCAGTCTCGCGCACGGGCCACAGGGAGTAGTTCTTTCCGTCCCGACGATAGCTCTGGATTGTCTCGCGCAGAAAGACCACGAGCTCCGTGTGGTCCCGCATCCACGCCCGCAGCCTCACCGTCTCGGGGACTCGCATCGAAAAGTGGATGGGCGCCAGTGGCGTCGTCGCCGACTGTACTCCTCGAAAGAGCTGCGTCGGGGCGAAGGTGAGGCTCACGAGATCGCGGCTCTTACCTTCACCGCCGCTCGGGCCTTCGGGCGAGACCGCCGTGAGCGTGCCACGCGCCACGATGACCGACCGCGCACACAGCCACTCGACGCTGTCGTGAAGGTTGATCTCGGCCCGAGCGGGGACCGCTGTGGTGAGGATCAGCAGCAGGGCAGTGGCGAAACGCATCGGACCAGCGTGGCGCCGGCCTCTCGCCGTGTCAATGCGCGCGATCGCCGGGATTCCCCGCGACACCACGGACATAGGCGTGCTCCCGTCGGCGTTTCCGTCCCAGGGCGGCCCCGAGGAGGAGCGTCAGACCGGCGACCGCGGCCGCGCCAAGTGTGCCCTCTGGGGCGCTGACGGACGCACAACCACCGCCACCCCGGATCGCGCCCGCGCTCGTCTGATCCGCGCTGGGGTCCCCGCTCGCATCATTGCCGACCCCATCCCCATCGGTGACGTCGGCGCGACGGCCATCCACGTCCGCTCCGGGTGCCACGTCCGAGCCGCCGCTCGTGCCGTCGACGGCGCTGCTGTCGCCGTCGACGGCCCCACCATCCGATCGCCGTGGCTGGTCCGTCGAATCCGACGCTGTGTCGACGTCGGACGCCACCGCGTCTGGGGTTGAGGCGACGTCCGGGCTGACACCACCATCGGCGGACCCGGTGTCGACCGTCGTCTCAGCGAGGTCGGTGGGATTGACTACGTCGCTCTCCGTACCGGAGACGTCGTCGAGGCTCGTGACGTCGGCGGCTGGTCCCGCATCAACCTCGTCCACATCGCCCGGCTGCGCATCCCCACTATCGGCCGAGCCAGCGCAATCGGTGTCGGCGCCATCGACATCCCCGTCGCAGTCGTCATCGAGCCCGTCGTCGCAAGCCACTTCGGACTCGCTCGAGAGTTCACACTCACAGCCGTTGCTGGTGGTCCCGTCGAGGTTCACGAAGCCGTCGTCGCAGTCGAGTACACATGTGCCCGTCACACACTGTCCCTCCCCGTGTTCACCGAGACAGCCGACCCCGCACCCGCCGCAGTTCTCGGGGTCCGTAGCGAGCTCCGTCTCGGACACCTCGCACCCCGTCGCCGGGGTCCCATCGCAATCGAGCCAGCCGTCGTCGCACGCCGCGATGACGCAGTCTTCGTTCTCACAGGCCGGCCCGGCGTTCGAGAGCAAACACGCGACGCCACAACCGCCACAGTGGTCCGGATCCGAACTGAGGTCCTGAAGTGGATTTGGCAGGGTCGGACAGACGTCGTCGCAATCGCT
Organism: Myxococcales bacterium; assembly: GCA_018780435.1. Lineage (GTDB taxonomy): Bacteria > Myxococcota_A > UBA9042 > SXOO01. The sequence continues at coordinate 4,169 of JADMJS010000002.1, read as the reverse complement.
GATGAGGTCGCCATCGGTGTCGCTCTCCCCTGGCAACGTCCCCGCCGCGAGCTCCGCCGCGTCGGGACAGCCGTCGCCGTCGGAGTCGGCGTCGAAGAGGGTCACGACCGGGGTGCTCGTCACGACTTTGGTATTGACTCCGAGCACATAGGACAGCGACGCCGCGTGTTCGTAAGACCCCGGACTCGGCAAGACGACCGACGCCGTCAGGGTCACCCCCGCTCCGACCGCCATGTTCCCGAGTAGCCAGCGTACCGAGTGCGTCGCGGGCTCGTAGAACCCGCCGCCGCTCGCGGTCGTGACGGTGACGCCGGCTGGGAGCGCGATCGAGGCCTCCGCTACCAGCAACGGGAAGGGCCCAAAGTTGACGGCGTTCACGGTGAACGCGACCTCCGGGACGAGCGTCGACGCGGGCCCCGAGAGCTGCAGCGACACGTTGGGCTGTCCTTCGGCGACGGCGCAGTCGGCTTCGAAGAGGGAGTTCAGAAAGAGTCGCGTGCCTTGTGACTTCGGGTTTTGCGACATCGGCAACGACACCGTGTACTTGTGGCCCGCGAGATAGCTGACTTTGCCCTTGGTGGACGTACACGGCTCGGTCGGCGGCGGCGCGCCCGAGCCCGGGGGAAGCTCCCCGTCACCCGGCGCTTCGCTCTCCGAGCCCAGCACGACGACGGTGCTCGACATCGGACACGCGCCATCGATGTAGCCCGTCATCCACACGTCACGCTTTCCTATTGGCGTCCCGGCTTCGGTGATCATGACCACGTCGTCGACGTAGTACGCGTCACCGGCCGGGAGCGAGTACGACGGTTCGCTCCCACCCACGACGCCAAAGGTGCCGTCCATCTGGGCGAAGGCGTAGTCGACGTGATGGTGTTCGACTTTGGACGGTGACCCCTCGATGACGTAGCCCTTCGGCGTGAGGAAACGGCCATGGGGATTGTTCTCGATGGCGTTGACGGCCTGGCACTCCGCGAACACGTGCGTCGGGTGGTTCAGGAAGGACCGCATCTCGGCCACCACCTCGTCGACGGCGTCCTTCACGCCCCAGTGCATCGTCATCAACTGGCAGTAGAGCGGGTTGCCCGCATCGTCGAAGAGCGAGCCGTCCGCGTGATCGGTCGAGGTCTCGCCGGCGACTTGCGGCACCGTCATCACATCACGCCACGCGGCGTAGCTGTCGAGCTTCTTCGTCGGCCACGCTTTCCCCGTCGAGTCGGGGATCGCCGCCGCGTTCAGGTATGAGAACGCGATGTCCTCGTTGCCGTCGGCAAAGACGGCGATGGAGGGCGCCGTGACGAGCGCCCGCCGCACCTTCCCGACGAACGGCGCCGTCGCGACGTGCACGGTTGTCACGTGCGTCTTCTGCCACGCGAGGACGATGGGCTCCGCCGCGCCCGCGTCGGCCGCCTTCACGACAAAGGGCCCACCGCGGTACCCGTGCGCCACGACCGGCGCCACGGTCGCGAGATCGGTCGCGCTCGCCACGAAGTCCGCCTCACCGAGCACTTTGCCGGGAGAGATCACCCAGTCCACGGGGACATCCGCCCGCAGCAGCGCATAGACGAGCCCGAACGCCCTGAGCATCCCGACGTCTTGATAGGTCGTGTCCATGGGGATGATGAGCGCCCCGGGCTGGTAGTCGGTCTGCCCACGAGCCACCTCCGTCCCGCCGATGATGACGGCCGCGACCATCATCACGAACCGGCTCACCCGAACGGTCCCGCCCAGCGCACACTGCCCGACGTCCATCATGTCGCCTCCCTCTGGCCCTGAGGCCACCGCCTCTTCACCGTAACGTCGCCCAAGTCGGACGGCAAACCGGCGCCATGTGCCGCCCGGGTCCAAACCGGCCGCCATTGCATCGTCGGCGCAAGCACAGTCCCTACCCCCGAGCGGCGCGTACGCCTGCGCTCAAGCGGATGGTCAGGGGCGTGCCGCGTCTCCAACCGGGCCGGGAAGACCGACCTGACTATGTTAGCCAAACACTATGTTGGTCGATCCACTTGGCACCCTGACGTTCCACACCGTGGCCGAGTACCACCTCGGCGCGTTGTGCCTGCGATGACTTGTTGCACAACAAAACCGACTGTGCTACGCCTCGACCCATCAACGTGCTCGAGACCACGGAGGGGCGCATGGCTTACGTGAGGAAGAAAGGGAATCAACTCGCCGTGGTCCACGGCGTACGCGACCCGGAGACGCAGAACGTCGAGCAGAAGACCCTGTTCACCATCTACTCAAAGGCGGAGGCCCTCGCCGCCGTCGGTGACAAGAGCGGGCAGTTCCGTCGAATCCTCGAGGACGATAGCCCCGATCTGCGATTCGATTGGAGCAAGCTCGAAGCCGAGATCCGGGAGAACCTCGACCACCTCCCGGACCTCTACGGCTACAAAAAGGAGCGCGTCGCGGACGGATTCCGCACGGCCATGCTCGGGTTCGCCAAGGAGCTGATGGTGAACGACCCCCAGATGCTGGTGGCGTCAGCTCGGCTGTTCCAGGCGAATCGCCACGAGCTGGCTTATCTCCGGGAGCTCATCGACTGGCGGCTCCGCACCTGCGATGGCAAGGACCCAGGCCCGTTCAACCAGGACAACCCGTTCTTCTGGCGATCGATATCGCACAGGAAGGACGTCCCCAGTGAAGAGTGGGAGAAGCTCGCCCAGCTCTACGATAGCGGGAAATACGACGAGGCCGAGGCCATCGCTCGGATGCTGACGGAGTGCTGGCCGAACTTCGCAGAGGGCTTCAACTACCTCGGGCTCATCGCGATGGAGCGGAATGACCACGAGAAGGCGCTCGCGTTCTTCGACGACGCCATCAAGGTCGGCCGGACCCTGTTCCCGAAGCGACTCCGAAAGGACATGTGGTGGTCTGACCACGACACCCGCCCCTACATCCGGGCGCTCATCTACAAGACGCAGCTCCTGAACCGGACTGGCGACTACGTGGGAGCGCTCATCCTCTGCAACCGCCTTGAGACCGAGTGCCATCAGGTCGCCACGGCGGCGTCGGAGAAGATCCCGATCTTCCTCAACGACGGAAAGTGGGAAGAGGCCCGTAAAGCCGCCCAGTACGTCGCCGGCATCTACCCGTACGAGAACTTCCCCTTGGCGTTCGCCCACTTCAAGCTGGGGAACCGCCAGGAGGCCCTCGTCCGCTTTCTGCGCGCGGCCATCGAGTACCCTCGCACGGCGCACATCTTGTTCCGAATGAGACCGACGAAGTCGACCACCCGGCTCGAGGCGCAGGACCACAACACGGGCGTCGCGAAGGCCCGAGACCTCGCCCACTTCCTGAAGAAGAGAGACAAGGCGTTCGACCGCTTCTTCTGCACCATCCTCGAGGCCGAGCCGGTCAGTGCGGTACTCGCCGAATACCAAGAGGCCCGGAAGAAGTGGCTAGAGGAGCGGAGCCACGACCGGACCTGGTTCGAGAAGATGAACGAGATGATGACCGACGACTTCGCTCGGGGGACGGCTGCGACCGTGGCAGCTCAACTGGGGTTGGAGGTGTAGGCGGCGTTTCGAGACCGGTGTCGCGACGGACCCGTTGACTCCTCGTTGGGCTCAGCCGCGGAGCTGCCGGTGCACCAGCAGTGCAACAGAGTACGACTCCCCAGCGCCGGTACTCTTGACCCGCCCCCAAGCGTCGATGGCACGCTTGCAGCGCCTGACCAGCTCCGTGACCTCCTGACGGATATACACTCTGGTCAAGTCATAGTCGCTCTATGTTGGCTCACCGCCCCGCGAAGAGCTCCCGCGCGATGATGAGGCGCTGGATCTGCGAGGTGCCTTCATAGATCTGGAAGATCTTGGCGTCGCGCATGAGCTTCTCGACCGGGTACTCCGTGTTGAAGCCGTAGCCGCCGAAGACCTGGACCGCGTCCACCGCGATGCGCATGGCGCTGTCGGCGGCGAAGAGCTTGGCGATGGCGGCCTGCTTGGTGTTCTTCTTGCCCTCGTCGATGGCGCAGGCGGCCTGCCAGACGAGGAGACGCGAGGCTTCGATGTCGCGGGCCATGTCGGCGATGAGGAACTGGATGCCTTGGTGCTCGGCGATGGGCTTGCCGAAGGTCTTGCGCTCCATGGCGTAGCGGACTGCGTGGTCCATGGCGGCGCGGGCGAGGCCGGTGGCCATGGCGCCGATCTTCGGGCGGGTCTTGTCGA
>JADMJS010000713.1 GCA_018780435.1 Myxococcales bacterium | reverse complement strand
GGCGGCAACGTCGAAGGCGCGCAGCACGATCAGACGCTGATTTTGGGCGGCGTGCAGGTCTGCAATGTGTCGGGCTATCCCAAGGCTCATCCGGCGCAGGCCAGCCAGCTGTGGAGCGAGGCGACGATGAGGTTCTTGGAGGAAAGGAATGAGGTGTGAATTCTGTGTTCAAGCGACGGTGTTGAGATCTCCCTTGGCGTAATCGTCCGCCGGTGCCACCATCGGCGAGTAGTGGTCGCTCGGAGCAGCCGAGATGGGGCCGTAGTTTGAAGAGTCGACGATGGGCGGCGCGGGCGCCGAGATCGCGCTCATCGCGATGTCCCTGTCGCTCTCTTTCGGCTGGTGCTCCTGCTGTTGGTTGCTCTTGCTCTCCTTCTTCTCTCGCCCGCGTCGCACAAAGCAAACGGCGCAGATCACGATCAGCGGCAATCCCACTGCTGCTGCCGCGCCCGCACTCGCGCCGGCGACCAGCGGCACGTCGATCGTCGACGGCGCTTCTTGTGCGATCACCGATCCCGTCGTCGCGCCGTTGGAAGCCAGCAAACTCGTCGTCATCGTCGTCGACGTCGTCGATTCGGTTGTGCCGCTGGTGTCCGTGGCGTTTGAGGACACCACAAACGGCTCGGTTGTTGAGCTGCCGTCAGTGACAACCGCCAAAGAGCTGGGTGGCGGTGTCGGCACGCTGGTCGTCGACGCCGTCGGCTGCGGCGTGGACGTTGCAGGCACTGGCGATGGTGGCGGGTTCGGCGCGGTCGTCGTCGACGCCGTTGTTGACTGCGGGGGGAGCACGGGCCTTGGCGTCGGAGTGCTTGTCGTTGTCGTTGTCGTCGTTGTTGTCGTCGGCGGCAGCGGTGGCGGCGGCAAAGGTGCAGGTGTCGGCGGAGGCGGCGTCGGTGAGGGCATCGGCGATGGCGTCGGTTCAGGGGGGATCTGTCGCGGCGTCGGCACAGGCGCAGGCGTCGGCGGCATCGGCGACGAGGAGGGCGACGCACCGGGCGTGGGCGCAGGCGGCGGCGTCGGCGGCATCGGCGAAGGGAAGGGCGGAACCGGGAGGGGCGTGGGCGGCGACGGCGTTGGCAACGGTGCGCTCGTCACGGGCGGCGACTCGGGCGGCGGGCAGTACGTGGTTTGACATGACGGGTCGACGCCGATCCAAAAGCAAACGTCCTGATCAGCATTGTCGGCGCAGCACGGCGTGCCAATCGCCATCGCGGCCAAACTGCACTGGTCGCAGGCTGACGATGTCGCCAACCAAATGCAACCATTGCTCGCGCGGCATGCGGACGAGCCGATGGTCACGGCGCACGACAGGTCACCCAGGCAGGCCGCCGCCAGCAACAAAATAAAAAAAGTTCGTTTCATCGTTGGGTCTCACAACTGCACAGTGTCGAGCTTCCCTCGAGCATAGTCGTTAGCAGGTATGACCATTGGCGAGTAGTGATCGCTCGGATCAACAACCGCCGAGATCGCAGAGTAGTGCGAACTTTCGACGATTGGCGGCGCGGGCGTCGAGATCCCGCTCATGGCAACGGCCCCGTCGTCGTCCCCTTGCTGCGGGTGGTCGCGGCCTTTGCTGCCGCCGGCCTCGCGCCCGCGCCGCACGAGGAAAACCGCGCAGATCGCGATCAACGCCACCGCCACCACCGCGCCTGCGCTCGCGCCTGCGACCAGTGGTACGTCGAGTGCCGGAGATGCAACTTGTTGGATTGGAGACCCCTCCGTCGAGCCGCCGGTCGCCAGCGCCCTCGTCGGCGTTCTCGCACCGATCGCCGCGCTCGCCGAGCTGTCCGTCGCTGCAATCGATGATGTGGAATCAGTCTGCGAGAGCGGCGTCGACGTGAGTGTCGTCTGCGACACCCAGCCCTGCGTCAACGAAAAGATCACCGTCGTCAGCCTCAGCGTCGAAGTGGGGGCAGGCGTCATCGCCGGCGATGACGATGGTGGCGGGGAGGTGGGCGCTCGAGTCGCAGTCGTTGATGTTTGCGGGAGCGGCGTCAAGGTCGTCGGAACCAAGGTCGATCGCGGCGTCGACGCAGGAGTCGGCGCAGGAGTCAACACACGTGTGAAGCTGATGCTGGGCGACATGGTGATGGTGGCCGGACTGGCCGACGTTGTGGTGGTCGTCGCCGTGGTTGTTGCCAAGGGCGTCGGAGCGCCCGTCCGAAACTGTGCGGGGGTCGTGGTGGACATTGAAGTGGTTGTCGTGGTGGACACCAAAGGAGTCGGAGCCGGCGTCGGAGCGGGCGTCGGCGCAGGCGTCGGCGCGGGCGTCGGCGCTGCCGTCGGGCAATACAGCCCCAGGCAGCTGCTTTCGAGCT
>JADMJS010000095.1 GCA_018780435.1 Myxococcales bacterium | reverse complement strand
GCGCTGAAGAGGTCGGCGACATCGACCGAACCAGCCCGAACAAGATCAAGAAGACCCAGTTCGCTGGCGTCTGGTATTACATCCAGACCATGGTGGACGTGCCGCAGCAGTCCGCTCAGGGCTTCATCGGCAACACCAACTTCGGCAACGCCGCCAAGGTCGTCTTCGAGCTGACCGAGGGCTGGCTGTATGTGCTCCCCGTCACGGAGACCGTGCAGTTCTCGGAGAAGCCGTACCAGCTCAAGAAGATCCGCAATTTCTGGGACGCGGGCAAGAGCAACGAGTTCGTCGAGATGTACGTCGGGCAGCCCATCGCGGCGTTCCCCTTGACGCACTTCGACGTCATTCGAGACTACAATCCGTCGACGGGCAAGCAGGGCAACACCCTCTCCGAAAACACGACGGACCGCGTCTGGCACGAGCGTGAATACGTTCGGGTGAACTGGGGCGGCAACATGATCCTCGACTGGGCCTTCCCGGCGGGTTCGAGCCAGTTCTCGGCGGTCGATCACTACGTCCAGGAGGCCGAGGACCCCTACCTCCGCCCCGAGGGCGCTGGCGAGAACCCGGACCTTCCGGAGTTCGAGGACGGCTACATCGCGTTCGTCACGAAGGCCTTCGCGCCGCCGTCGAGCGCCAACTGGCAGGGCTACATCTGCGACCCGTACGGCGTGTCGAACACCGACTGCGCCGGCAGCGTCCTCAAGCTACGCCACAGCTTCAAGCGCGCGGACGCCACCCCCGACGTCGAGACCCTCGTCTATACGAACGGCGAACATATGGACAAGTTCGGCTTCTTCCTGGCCGAGCGCCACGCCTACGACCCGCTGTGGGACATGACCGAGTCGGCTCGTGACTACAAGGGGCAGCGCTGGAACCTCTGGCAGAAGACGTGGAAGAACGAAGATTTGAAGGACGCCGCCGGCAATGCCATCGCGTGCAATGACCACGCTGACTGCGGCGCCGACGACAAGGTCCTCGACTACCAGGCGAACCGCTGCGTGAAGGAGACCATCTACAAGCCGGGCACCTGCCAGAAGAGCACCCTGATGAAGCTCGCAGACCGCGGGCTGAACCCGATCATCTATCACCTCAGCGCCGCGCTTCCGCCGGAAGGCGACCGCAACAGCATGCTCCGTCAGTTCTACAAGAGCGCGGACGAGTGGTCGCGTGCCTTCAAGGACGCGCTCGCCTGGGGTCTCCTGCTCGAGGAGAAGGGCCAATACTGGACCCAAGCCTGCGAGACCAACGCCGATTGCACGAAGGGTCGCTCGGACGTCCTCGTCGACACGACGATCGACATGCCGCGCACCGTGGTGGATTCGAAGACCTGGATCACCTGCAGCGCGGCCGAGCCGTGCGACAAGAACCAGCTCTGCAAGACCGACTCGGACAACAAAGACAAGTGCTTCGACGCCGCGGGTCAGCTCGTCTTCGACGAGTCGCTGGTGGCCGGTACTCGCCGCGCTGTCATGGTCATCTACCAGGGCGAAGGCGTGAACGTCATCCCGGTCAAGGAAGACCAGAAGCTCACGGGCAACAAGCCGTCGGTTCGTTTCGTCAACGTCTCGGGTGGCACGCAGTCGCTCACGGCGGACGGTCAGAACGTCGCGACGCACGAGACCAAGGCGGGCGAGTGGGTCAGCGACGTCACGCAGCTCGACGCGAAGTCCACCGTGCTCACGGTCGGCGGTGCGTCGCAGACCGTTACGCTCGCGAACAGCTTCGACTACCTCGTCGTTTACACGGGTGACTCGCTCATCGTTTCCGGCACCGCGCGTGCGGCGGCCGAGGGCGTCCGATTCATCCACACCATCCAGAACAAGGTCGTCGACGTCGGCGTGAACGCCATCCGCGCCGCCGAAGGCCTCCGTTACGAAGGTGTCACCACCTACGCGCCGCAGGACTTCGACGCGGCCCGCATCACCGTCACCGAAGCGGGCGCTCAGGGCGACCTCACCTGCTACTTCACGGGCCACGAAGGCCGATGCACGGGCTGGTCTGCCGGCTGGACCGAGGCCGATGACGAGCGTCTCGCGACCCTCAAGTCGACCGTGCCCGACATGTTCATCCTCTGTGAGAACCAGTACGACCTCGGGGACGAGGCCGCGAACATGAAGGCCGCCGCTGACGTCGGCGACACCTACGGCGGGCGCGGAGCCGACTGGGCCATGGACGCCAAGTCGCTCCAGGACGGCCGTTACTCGGTGAAGGGCAAGAACCCCTACAACTGGGGCGGTAAGCAGGACCTCGCCGACCCGACCGCGATCTTCAATCCGTGCAAGGACCTCGTCCCGCACCCGACGGAGCTGAAGAAGATCGGCGACATGC
>JADMJS010000088.1 GCA_018780435.1 Myxococcales bacterium | reverse complement strand
ACGCTGCGGCCGCAGTACATCGTCGACACGATGAAGCGCTATGAGATCACGCACATGGCGCTCGTGCCTCTCATCTTGAAGGCGCTGAAAGAGCGCATTCAGGAGAAGCTGGACGAGCTCCCGTCGTGGCAACGTTCGATGGTGGATGGCCTTACGCGCGTAAACGAGCTCGCGACCAAACGGGAGCCACGGCACGAGCTCTCTCGCCGGCTCCTGAAGCCCATCCACGATGGCTTCGGCGGGCATCTGAAGCTCATGTTCTGTGGCGGCGCTTTCGTCGACCGGGACGCCGCCGAGTTCTTCTACCGGCTCGGCTTGCCGGTGGTGATCGGCTACGGCCTGACCGAAGCGGGCACGGTGCTGACGGTCAATGATCTCAAACCCTTCCGCGGCGACACGGTCGGCAAGCCCGTCCGCGGCACCGAGGTCCAGCTCCGAAACCCGAACCCCGAAGGGGTCGGTGAGGTCTGGGTACGCGGACCGACGGTCATGGCGGGGTACTTACACGAGCCGGACCTCACCGCCGACGCGATTCAGGACGGCTGGCTCAAGACGGGGGATCTCGGGACACTCGACGCCAGCGGCCACCTGAAGTTGTGCGGCCGTTCGAAGAACATGATCGTCACGGAGGGCGGCAAGAACGTCTATCCGGAGGACATCGAAGCCGCCTTCGATGGCGTGAAGAACGTCGAAGAGATCTGCGCGTATGCGTCGAGCTACATCTGGCCCACGGGTAAGATGACCGGTGAGACACTCGTGCTGGTGGTTCGGCCGAAAGATGGCGGGAAGGTCGACGACGCGTCCTCGCCCGTGGGTCTCGGGCTCACCGACGCCGTCATCGCCGACCTTCGTGCGCGCAATCGGCGACTGACGGACTACAAGCGAGTCGCCGGGATCATCCCGTGGTCTCGCGAGTTCCCGCGCACGGCGTCCATGAAGATCAAGCGCGACCCTCTGAAGGCCGAGCTTTCTAGCCATGACAAGGCATCGATTTGGAAGGAGCTTCCCGAATGAGCACGTCCGAGAGCTTCCTCGCCATCGTCAATCCCGCTGCCGGTGGCGGTCGCTGCGGGAAGCGCTTCCCTGAGGCTCTCGCGCAGCTCAAGGCGGCGGGCCTCGACGTCGACGTCGCGATGACTTCGAGAGCCGGGGAGGGCACCGAGATCGCACGGAAGGCCTGGGCCGAGGGGCGCCGACACTTCATCGCGGTCGGTGGCGACGGGACGAGCTACGAGATCGTGAACGGCGTCTTCCCAGCGGCCACGAGCGCTGCGGAGCGTCCGACGCTCGGCTTCTTGCCCCTAGGCACCGGAAACTCGTTCTTGCGCGACTTCACGACCGAGGGCGCGGCGTACTCGATGAAGGCGCTGGCCGACGGTACCCGGCGCGACTGCGACGTCGTGAAGCTGACGTGCCGCGAAGGCACCATCTACTACATCAACATCCTCTCCTACGGCTTCACGGCCGACGTCGGCGCTCTCACCAACCGGCGCTTCAAGCCGCTCGGCGAGGCTGGTTACGTCATGGCCGTCATCACCCGTACGGCGATGCTGAAGCCCAAGTCCTTCCCGATGTCGGTTGAAGGCGGTGTCATGGAACGTGAGCCCCGGCTCTTCGTGAGCCTCAACAACTCCCGCTATACGGGCGGGAAGATGCTCATGGCGCCTCACGCGTCGGTATCCGACGGAAAGGTCGCCATCGTCGAAGTCGGCAAGATGGGGCGCATTGGGCTACTCCGCACCTTCCCGAAGATCTTCGATGGCAAGCACGTCGAGAGCCCGTCGGTTCACACGTCCGAGGCCACGCGCATCGTCTTCGACATCGACAGCCCCATCGACCTCATGGTCGACGGCGAGATCATCACGATGCAGCCCGAGCGACTCGACGTGCTGAACGGGGTACTCCGGGTTTGCGTGTGATCTCGGGGGGCTGACCCGAACGCGGTCCGCTTCGGACGATTTCGCGAAAAAAGGGCTTGCAAGGCCCGGCGAGGGACCGTACAACCCGCCACCTCGCTGACGGGCAACCGGAAGCGAGGCCCCGCAGCGAGCTCCCCAACGGGGCCGCGCTGCAGCCCGGAGCGAGAAAGCACCGGGCGGGGAAAAAAAGCCGAAAAAGGCACTTGACGACGGAGCGGGTTCCGGTAAAGTCCCGCTCCCCACCGAGAGAAAGCTCCTCACCGAGCGCTCCCGGCGGACCGAGAGTCAACGTAGCCGTTACGGCTGCCGAGTCCTCTCGGGCTCGATGAGCAAGTTCTTCCAGGACGCGCTCACGAGCTTATCGCTCTCTGAAAACGGAATAGCAGGTTTACGAAACAAGAGTTCGTGCGGAA
>JADMJS010000253.1 GCA_018780435.1 Myxococcales bacterium | reverse complement strand
CCTCGTCTCCTTGCTCAGAACACAAGCCTCGTTATACTCGCGCCGCGCTGAACGTCAGTCCCGTCGGTCCCTGATTCAAGCGGGGGCGCCGGGAGACGTTTTCCGGGGACATGCCGCTCGGGTTTTGCCGAGCGGGGCTTCGTCGCCGGCTCGGCTGCGGCCCTGATGAGGGCCAGACGAGCGCCGTAACACTGTCCGTCGGGAGCGTTCCCGATGGCAACAGGACTGCATGCGACCTGGTCGGACGACGCCTGGGTCCGATGACGGACGGAGGACTTCATGATCTCGAAGGCTGCGCTGATGGAAGCGCTCGGCAAGCGGTTCGACTACCAGTCCACCCGCAACGTGTACCGTGATGCGCTCTCCCGCTCGGGGCTCGCGGACCAGGACGGCTTCTCGGCCGCCGACATCGAGCGCTTCGTGACCGCGCTCAAGAAGACGGAGCGACGTCTCGAAGCGGTGCTCGGCGCGCTGGGTATTGGACCGGCCGTCGCCGCCGCTGCTTCGCCCGCCAAGGCGCCAGCTCCCATCGCCCCGCCGGCCCCGACGCCCGCCGCCGAAGCACCGGCTGCCGAAGCGCCTGCCGCCGAAGCACCGGCCGCCGAAGCCCCTGCCGCCGAAGCCCCTGCCGCCGAAGCGCCTGCCGTCGAGGGTGACGCGCCCGCCGCCGACGCGGCCCCCGAAGGGGACGGCGCCGCCGAGGCCGCCGCGAGCGACGACGCGGCCGCCGAGCCCGAAGACGATAAGCGCGGTAAGAAACACAAGAAGAAGTGAGGGCGAGGGGTGGCCGGTTACTCCGGCCACCCGCACCGCCCTACTCGTCGTCCGGCTCTTCGGGCGTCGGCAGAGGGGAGGGCGCCTGCGGCTCATCCACGTCGCCGTCATCGCTCGAGGATGATCGCGACGTGGCGCTCGGCTCACCGCCGGTCGCCTTTGCGAACGCGCTCAGCTTCGCACGGACTGCGAAGTGGACGGTCCCCGGCTCCGAGCCGTCGGGTTTGCCGGCCGCCATGCCCGTGAGGACCTCAATCCCCTGGTCGATCGTGTCTACCGGGTAGACGTGGAACTGGCCGGCGTCAATAGCGGCGCGAACGTCGTCCGCCAGCATCAGGTTCGGCACGTTCGACGCCGGCATGATGACGCCTTGCGTGCCCGTGAGCCCGAGCGCCTGACAGACGCGGAAGTAGCCCTCGATCTTCTCGTTGACGCCGCCGACCGGCTGGACTTCGCCGCGCTGGCTGACCGAGCCCGTCGCTGCGATGCCTTGTTTGATGGGTAAGCCCGAGAGGCTCGACAGGATGGCGTAGAGCTCGGTCGATGACGCGCTGTCGCCGTCGACGTTGCCGTAGCTCTGCTCGAAGCAGATGGTCACGCCGAGCGAGAGCGGGCCGGTCTGGGCGTACATCTGACCGAGATAACCATCGATGATGTAGAGCCCCTTGTCGTGGTAACGGCCCGAGAGCTTCGACTCGCGCTCGATGTTCACGATGCCGGACTTGCCCGCGTAGGTCGTCGCGGTGATCCGGGAGGGACGCCCGAAGCGGTGGTCGCCGATCTCATACACCGCGAGGCCATTGATCTGACCGACGACCGACGTCGAGACGTCGATGATCTGGCGGCCGTCCACGATCTCACGGAGCAGCTTGTCGGCGACGAGCGAGTTGCGGTGGCTGCGGGCGTCGAGGGCTTTGCGGACGTGGTTGCGCGTGATGATCTTGTCCCGCGAACGGCCCGCGTGGTAGGCGGCCTCGAGTACTAGGTTCGCGACATCATTGAACTTCAGCGTGAGCCGGCGTTGCGTCCCGGCGACGCGCATGCCGTGCTCCACGATCGCCGCGACGCCATCACGGTCGACCGGGGGGAGGCCGTCGTTCTTGCACGTCGTCGCGATGAACTGCGCGTACTCGCGCACGGTGCGTTTGGTCTCGCCGATCTCGTCATCGAAGTCCGCGAGGACCTGAAAGCTCTTCCGGAAGTCCTCGTCGTGCTCGTAGAGCATGTAGTAGGCCATGGAGGAGCCGACCAGGATGATCTTCGGCCCGACGGGGATAGCCTCCGGCTTGAGCCCGGTCGACGGCAGGAAGGGCGTGAGAAAGCCGGGGTCCTCGATCGCGACCTCGCGGTTGCGGAGGCACGCTTTGAGCTGCTCCCAGACGCCCGGCTGACTGAAGAGATCGAGGACGTGGACGATGAGATAGCCGCCGCTCGCCTTCAGGATGGAGCCGGCCCGAATCATCGTGAAGTCGGTGAAGTAGACGCCGCTCTCGAGGCGACGCTCGATCTTCCCGAAGAGGTTCGACCAGGTCGGCCGTGTCTCGAAGATGACCGGCGC
>JADMJS010000112.1 GCA_018780435.1 Myxococcales bacterium | reverse complement strand
TGCGACACGATGAAGACGTTGTTCTCCCCGTTGCCGGCGAGATCGTAGAGGTTCAGCCCGAGGTACTGGTGCAGGCGGCTGCGCCGGAGCACGTCGCCGTTGCTGCGGATGAGCTCGTAGCCCTGGCCGATCGTCTCGGAGGTGATGTGGACGTCGACGGCCTTGGCCATCGGTGCGGCCAGCGCGGCGGCGATCGAGGTCTGAAGGACGCGTTTCTTCAAGGTTCACATCCGTCGAGGGCGGTGATCCAGTCGGCGAACGCCTGGATCTCGCCGTCCGTCAGTGGCGCGCCGAGCGGCATCTTCGACCCGGAGATCCCGGCGCTGCCCTTCAGCTTGTCCATCAGGTAGCTGTCGTCGGGTTTTCCCGGCTCGATGAGGGTGTCGCCCGTCGTGCCCTTGACCTCGACCGCGTTCTCGACCGCGCGGGACGGGTCGAAGTCGAAGTTTCCGAGCTTGCTGCCGCCGGTGTGACAGCCTGCGCACTTCGAATTGATGAGGGTCGCGATATCCTCGGGGACCTCGCAGGCGCCCGGGGTGCCGTCGACCGCGTCGGTGGCCGTGGTGGCATCGGTGCCATCGACCGCGTCGGTGGCCGTGGTGGCATCAGTGCCATCGACCGCGTCGGTGGCCGTGGTGGCATCGGTGCCATCGACCGCGTCAGTCGCGGTGGTGGCGTCCGTTCCGTCGACGGCGTCGGTGGCCGTGGTCCCGTCGGTGGACGTGCAGGGCGTGAGGGAGTCGACCCAATCCGAGATGAGGGCGACCTCGGTTGCGCTGAGCGCCGCCCCGAGTGGCATCTGGGGCACGACGCCGGGAGTGCCGTCGACTTTCTGGACGAGGTAGCTGGCGCTCGAGTCCCCGGCGACGACCCGCAACTTGGAGCCTCCCCCGACCGACTTGATGCCGACGAGGTTCGCGGCCGCCTTGTCCGCGTCGAGCGCGAGGCCACCGGAGGCGCTGCCGCCGGTGTGACAACCGGCTCCACACTTCTGCTGGAACAAGCTGGCGAGCGCCTCGGGGATGGGCTCGACCGTGCAGCCATCGACACCGTCGCTGCCGTCGGAGCCGTCGACGCCGTCGGCGCTTCCGGTATCTGCCAGTGGAAACAGCGACTTGTCGCCTGCCTCGGTGCAGCCGACCAGCGCCCCGAACCCAAAAGCGACGATGGACGAGGCGACTTGGCCCGTTGGAGCCCGCCGCCAGAAATTGGTCTTCATGTGTACTCCCGCCTCCGCGACCATAACCCGACCTTCCGGGGCTTGTCCATGAGACGCTCGGGGCCATGCATCCGATGCGGCCACGCCCACAATCAATGTGACGACCGGGACGTGTTTCGGCTACGCTCACGCGTCGCCGCCAGGTGTGAGGCCGGGCGTGCCAAGCCCTAAGGACCCTCATGTTGCATCAGCGTATCGCCCCTCACGCCGCCGATTGGCCCGCCGGGCACGTGGTGGCGAAGGACTTCGAGATTGTTGCGCTCGCGGGGCGTGGGTCCTTCTCGACGGTCTACGAGGCCGTTCAGCTCTCCAGGCAGCGGCGGCGTGTCGCTCTCAAGGTCCTTCATGCCGGCATTCAGCATGAGCTCGAACGGCGCGCCGACGGCGTCATCGAGAACCCGTACCTCCGAGAGCAGGCGCTCATTCAACGGCTGTCGTCGCCGGTCGTCTGTCGAGTACATCGCGTCGGGCTGCACGAGGGTCGCTACTTCGCAGCCATCGAATGGGCCGATGGGCACACCCTCGACCGGGTCATCGCGGACAAGAAGGGGCACGTGCGGCTCACCTTTGCGGCCGACGTCATCCATCAGCTTGGCGAGGCGCTGGCCGAGATGCACCGAAATCAAGTGGTGCACCGCGATCTGAAGCCGTCCAACGTGATGGTCTCCGAACGCCGTGGACAGGTCGCCGTCCGCCTCTTCGACTTCGGCATCGCCAAGTTGGCAGGCGAAGCCGACGGCCTCGTGGGCTCGGGTACTCTCCTCGTGGGCACACCGGCCTACATGGCGCCGGAACAGGCCAATCAACGCGTGACCGACCCCCGCAGCGACATCTTCAGCTTCGCGGCCGTCTCCTACGAGCTCCTGACCGGGCAGCGTCACATCCAGTCTCCGGGCGCCGCTCGGGGGGCCGACATCTTCCTCGACTACTTGAAGACCGACGCGCCTATTCCGACGCACCCAGCGACCACACTTCGGCCCGATCTGCCGGAGGACGTCGACGATGTTCTGGCGTCGGCCTTGTCTCGAGACCGCCACCGTCGGCCGTCGACGGTCGAGCGCTTCTGCGATGACCTTGAGATTGTCCTGCGGGCCGCCGCGCCGCCCGCCCGCCGGCGCGGGTTCCTCGGGAGGGCGCTCGGCGCTCTTCGACCGGCGCCAAAGGAGCTGCCGAAGCTCCCGCCTCCAGGCTCGTGACCCACTCCCCGTCGCGCGCGTCGGATCGCGCCGCCCTGGCGGTGATCATCGTTGCGTTCGGGGCGCTGCTCGCGATGGTGCTCGTCCTGTCCGGGCGGCCGCTCGCGACCGCGGACACGTGGTACTACCTCAAGATGGGGGAGCTCTACAGCGCCGAAGGGCCGGGCTCCCACCACGAGCCCATGCTCTTCACCCACGGCGACGTCGAGCCCACGCCCCACGAGTGGCTCTCCGAGGTGCTCTTCTACCAGGTGCAGCACCACACCGGCTTTCAGGGACTACGCGCCTTTCACGTCCTGCTGGTCGTTCTCTCCGTGGGGCTCGCGGTGTGGGCCGCCCGGCGGCGCGGCGTGTCCTGGCCGCTCTCGCTCGCCGTTGGGGTCTTCTTCTTGGTGCTCAGTCAGCAGCGCCTCTATCAGACCCGCGCCGATCTCTTCTCCATCCCCTGTGCACTGGCGATCCTCACCCTGGTGCTCGACCGGCCGTGGGCAATTCGACGGCCGACGATCGCCATCTCGCTCGTCATCCTCGTGTTCTGGGCCAATGCCCACTCGCTCTTTCTCATCGCCTTCGCCCTCGCCGGCGCCACGGGACTCGGCCTCGCCTTCGAGGCGTTCCTGGCCCGCTCGGGCTCGAGCGTGACGCCGACGACATCGACGCGGTCGCTACGCGCCCTGGGACTCTTCGTGCTCGCGGGCCTCGTCGCGACGGCCGTGAACCCGCGCGGCTTCGCGCAGCACGTCACCTTCTTTACGTCCTCGGGCAAACACGCGATCTGGGACGTCACCGACGACTGGTTCCCGTTCTCACCGCTCTCCCTCGCCGACAACAGCCCGATGTTGTCCCCCTTGGCGTTCCTGGCCGGGAACATCACGCTACTGCTGCTGGTGGTGGCCGCGGTCCTTGCCGCTCGTCAGGCCGAGGCCCGCCGTGATCACGATCCGGCGGGAGCCACGGCGCTGCTCGATCTGCCCGGGCTCATGGTGGGGATCGCGTCCTGCGCGGCGTTCATGATCTCCTTTCGATTTCTCTGGATGGGGATCTTTGCCGTGCTCTACGCGGCGAGAGTCTTCAGCCGCCTCGACCTCCGCGGCACGGCGCCGGTGGCGGCGGCCCTGGCGACCCTGGGTCTCGTCCTGACGCCGGGGCCGGGGCAATGGACGCTCCTCATGGGGGACGTCCCCAAAGACCCCGCGACTTACCTCGCCACGCCGGTCAATCACGCCGCGTTCGCGGGGGAAGGGGCCCGCTTTCTCTCGGAGGCCGGAGTACGGGGGCGCCTCTTCAATAACTACACTCTCGGTGCTTACCTCGGCTACCACCTCGCTCCGGGGCTTCGCACCTTCATCGATGGTCGAACCGAGCACTACCCGGCGCTCGTAGCCCAGCATTACGACGTCATCGAGCGGGGCGGTTATACGGACGATGGGGTGCCCTTCACGGGCCTCCTCGAAGCGTACGGCGTCGACCTCTTCTTCGGCGTCGGTGGCCCCGGCTACGGCTACGTCGCCGTCCCGACGCTGCGGCACCTCGAATCGATCACCGGCTGGCTCCTCGTCTATCGCTCCGCCGGTTTCGCCATCTACGCACGACGACCCGAGCCGCGCGGCAACGCGGATCCGGAAGCCGTTGCCCGCCGGCAAACGAACCTCGACCAGATCCAGCGGCACTACCGCGGCCTCGGCGTCCCTTTCGACCCGGCCGTGGGCTTCGACGTCGGCGCCGTCATCCGGGCGGCCCCACAGTGGGCCGTATCACAACGCCTCGTCCCGCCGGGGGTGGCCGAGCGGGTGGCCAGCCCGGGAGGCGTCCTTAGAGACGACGGCCTCGTGACGCCCCTGTTCGTGGCCGGTGACTACGCAGGCGCTGCGCGGTCGGCGCTCGGCACCTCTGATCCAAATGTCGCGGCCGTGGGCGTCGAGGCCTTCATCGCCCTGGGACGTTACGAGGAGGCTTCGGAGTTCCTCCAGATCAGTCGCGCCCTGGGGATGGATGACGCGAAGGTCTCTGAACTTATGGGACTTTTGGAGGCGACTCGGGGCTACCGCGCCACGCAGTCGAGCGTCCTCTTGGGCGCCCCCGACCCACCTCGGACCTGACTTGGAACGTCCCTTGCTGAGCGCCATGGTGCCCTCGCCGGCGACACCGCTGGAGCGCTCAGGTCAATGGAGGTGTGGTCATGATTGGTCAACGACGTGCTCTCCTCGAACAGCAACTGATGCACCTGCGGGCCTCGGGTGACCCCCGCACCCAAGGCGTGACCCGCGCGAAGGCGAAAGCGATCCCACCCGAAGACCGACGCGACGTCGCGTTGAGCGCGGTCTTCGTGACCTTCGCCTTCATTCTGTCTGCGCTGCTCGGCTCCCTGCTGAGCTGACGCGTCGCGGAAGCGTTTCGGCGCACCGGTCGGCGCTCACCCGGGCGCCGGGATTAGCGCCTCGGCCAGTCGGCTCGCTTCCCGGGTGCAGTCGTTCACGGCGACCCCCCGCAGCGCGTTCCCAGCGACCCAAAGGCCGGGCCACTCCCGGCTGGCGCTCTCGACTTGGTTCACTCGGTCGCTGTGGCCGAGCGTGTATTGCGGGATGGCGTTTCGCCAGCGGATGACCTCGGCGACGACGGGTCGGCCCTCGATGCCAAAGTGGGGATCGAGCTCCTTCAGGACGAGCTCGATGAGCTCGCCGTCTGGACGTAATGCGTCCTCGGGGCGACGGGAGCCGCCCACAATCGAACGCAGGAGGACGTGGTCCTTCGGTGCCCGACCGGGGTAGACCGAACTGTCGATGAGGCAGCCGAGAATCGGCCGCCGCTCCCGTGACGGGACCAGGAACCCGAAGCCGTCGAGTGGATGGCTCACGTCCTCCCGCCGAAAGCCGAGCGCGACCACGCTCACGGGCGCGTACTCGATGGCTTCGAGCGGCCTCGAGAGGCCTTCCGACAGGGGCGCTAAGAGGCGAGCCGCCGCGAACGCCGGGATGGTGAGCACGACGGCGTCGACGCCGGAGAGACGGAGGCCGCTGTCGGTCGAGACGACCCAGCCGTCCTGCGCGCGACGCACGTCGATGACCCTCTCTCCGGTGCGTACGGCGCTCCCGAGCGCGGCTTCGAGCGCCATCGGAAGGTCGCGCATGCCGCCTTCGAAGCTCCAGAGCTTGCCGGCTGGACCGGCGCTGGGAGAGGACCCACCCGTGGCGCCAGCGGCGGGGAGGGCCCGGCGCGCCTTAGCCAGTGCCCTCGAGGCCCGAATGAGACTGCCGTATTGCGATTCGAGCTCCACGAGGCGCGGGAATGCGGAGCGCACGGAGAGCCGCTCCGGATCGCCTGCGAAGACGCCCGACACGAAGGGATCGATGAGGCGCTCGAGCGCGCGTGGGCCGAGGCGACGGCGCGCGAACGCGGCCACCGACTCGTCGGCGAGGGAGCGTCGACGCGGGATCCATGGCTCCATGGCGATTCGGAGCTTCGCGAGCGGCGAGAGGAGCCGGCTGCGAAGGAAGGTGCCGGGGCTGGTCGGGAGCAGCTCGAGGCGTCCGTTCAGCACGACCCACCGTCGGTTGGCCGAGTCGGACCCGCTGACGAGGCGATTACCAATCCCGAGATCCCGAGCGAGCGCCAAGGTGTCGGGTTTGTTGTCGAGGACGCCGTTCGGCCCCGTCTCGATGATGAACCCGTCACTCGTCTGTATCGACGACATGGTCCCGCCGACGCGGTCCTCCGCTTCGAGGACGTGCAGGTCGAGGGGCACTCCGAGCTTCTCGGCGCGCTCCGTGAGGCGATACCCCGTGGCGAGTCCCGAGATTCCCGCACCGATGACGACGATCTTCACGCAGTGACGCTACCGTGAGTGGTCGGCTCTGCGCCAGTGGAACATCGCGACTTGAAACGTCATGCGCGTCGACGGCGAAGGATGAACGCGACGCCTGCGAGCAGGCCGAACGCCGCCAACCACACCGAGGTGGGGCTGCGCGCGCCCGTGCTCGCGGCGCAGCCGGTCGATTCGGCCTCGGCAGGGACGAGGCACTTTCGGCTGACGGGGTCGCAACTGAGCCCGTCGCCACACGGCGCCGCTTCACTGCAGGCGCGCGTGCAGGCGCCGCCTTCACACGTCCCGCCGTCGCACTGCGCGTCGTCCGTGCAGGCGTTGCCGCTCGGGATGAGCCGGCAGAGCGCGTCCACGGCGTCACAGGTGTACCCCGAGAGGCACTCGGCGCCGGCCGCGCAGGCGCCGGTGCACCGACCGTCCACGCACTCACCGAAGCCGCAGTCGACGTCCGCTTGGCAGGTGTCACCAAAGGGGATCCGCTCACAGAGGGCCGACGCGTCATCGCAGCGATGAGTAGGTGGGCAAGGCAGGGTGACGTCACATTCCCGCGTGCACGTGCCGTCTTCGCACGTGCCGCCGAGGCACTGCGCGTTCGACGTGCAGGTAGCACCGACGTCGGCGAGCTGACACTGGGCGGTCGTCTCGTCGCAGTACCACCCATTCGGACATTCGAAGCCCGCGGCGCTCGTACAAGCCCGCGTACAGCGGCCGGTCACGCAGTCGCCGCCGGGGCAGGCGTCGTCATCGTCACAAGCGGGTCCAACCGGGGCGATGCGGCAGATGCCCGAGGTCGCGAGCGGGAGGGGGACGTCCGGGGCGTCATCGCAGACGGCACCGGCCGGGCATGCGAGCCGGTTGCCGTTACACGCGCGAGTGCAGACCCCGTCATGGCAGAGGCCGGCGGGACATTGGGCGTCCACCGTACACGCGCCGCCGATACCAGCGACTTCGCAGATCCCGAGGGTCGTGCTGCAGACGAAGGGGTTGCCGCAGGGGGCCTCGGCCTTGCAGAGTCGCGAGCAGACGCCCTTGTAACAAATCCCAGACGTACATTCGGCGTCATCGTCGCATGGGAGGCCGATCGTGTGTCCGTAGAGCGGGTCCGTCGACAGGCCGAGCGCCCACGTGGGGACCTCGTACTGGCCAATAGCGGCGGCGTCCTTGCCGGCCTGCTTGACGAAGTCAGCCCAGGTAGCGACACCACCGTAGACCGGATAGGCGCAGTCCGCCGCGCCGCGTGAGGCGATGCCGATGACGCGGCCGGCGGCGTCGAGCGCCGGCCCGCCGGAGTCGCCGGAGCAGACGCCCGTCTCGCCCATCCACTCGGTCTCCGTCGCGCTCGAGTAGAAGGGGCAGTTGTTGCCCATGCAAAAGGCGGTGAGGCCGTCGCGTCGGCGGCGACGTCCACTACCGCCTGCGCCGTCGCCCGACTCGCCGTACCCGACGGCGCTGTAGATGTCGGCGTCCTTGCCGTCCTTGCCGTCGTGGACGAGCTCGTCGACGCGAGGGACGATCGGCGTCGCGACGTCGGATGGGACGGGGGTCGCCAAGATCACGAGCGCTACGTCGTTGCCGCAGAACGACATGCTCTCCGGAACGCGGACTTCGCGGGCGGCCCAGTAGTTGCCCTGGCGGTTCATCACTGGATCGGTGGTGAAGTAGAGGCTCTCGGACTCGTAGGTGGTCCCAAAGGTCGTCTTGGTGCAGTCCACACCGCCGCCGGGCGCCTCATTCAAGACGGGGGCGACACAGTGACGCGCCGTGAGTACCAGGTTGGGGGCGATGAGCGAGCCGCTGCAGATGCCGAAACCCCAGCCGCCGAGGGTCGCGATGCCGACCACGGCCGAGCTGGTGTCGTCGTTCTGGCCACCCGAGATGGCGCCGCTGACCGAGCCGTAACGGAGGTGCGCGCGGGAGTCGCCGGACGTCGGGGCCGATTCAGGGGCCGTTTCCGCGCCATTACATGCGATGGTCGAGACGAGAAGCGAAGAGAGCAGGGTGAGGCGCATCGCGTACTCCTGAGCCGACCTAGCCATGCCGGGAGGTCGGCCGTTGCGCACACCGCACGGTCACCCGAACGGCGCGCGAACCCTACTGGATGGACCGCTGGAACGCCAACAGGATTTCAGGCGCGCCCGAACGAACGTTTGGAATCGACGCATTCGAAAGCGCGATGGTCGAGCCCAGGCGCCCGCGTCACTTCCGTATGGCGTCGGGGCCCGCTCCGGCGGTCTTGACCCACTCGCCGCCGCCGGCCTTGTCGTAGCGGGTAAAGCCGTTCTTGCTGAGGTTGTCTCGGCTGAGCACCTGCTTCTCGGAGGCCGACGTCTTGAACGACGGCGCGCTGATGAGGCGCTCCACCGGAGCGTCGCAATCAGGGCAGCCCGTGATCTTGGGGTCGTTGATTTTCTGCATCGCCTGAAAGCCCGCGCGGCAGGTCTCACACCCGACCGTTGGGGTAGGCGAGTCGAGGTCCTGCGAGCGGGGCGGCTGGACGACGCGGTATTCGTAGATGGGCATGAGATCAGGGCCCCCCGATGTCGATGTCCTCGACTTGGAACCGGTTCACATACAACGAGGTGTCGCCAGCGACCACGACACGGAAGCGGCCCTGGGTGGGCGTTCCGGTGATCGTGACGGGCAGGTTCTCCTGCTTGTACTGAGGGGGCGTCGGGCCGAGGCCGGTGTTGTAGGTCAAGAGGTTCGTCCAGCTCGTGCCGCCGTTCGGCGACCATTCGACCCGGAAGTTCACGCCCGGATGGGGCAGGGCGGCCGGTGTGGTCGTGTCTTCGGTGAAGCGCCACTTCAGCTTCACGTTGAGGGTCGTACAACCCTGGATGTCGATGACGGGCGACACCAACGCGCGAGTGAACGAGGTCAGCGTCGGCGATCCCGAGAACTTCACGTGGGCGACGCCGAAGGGGGAGTCCTGACTGGTCTGCCAGTTCCCGTCGCCGGTCCACGCCCGCGGATAGGCGTTACGGTCCCAGCTCTCGAAGAGACGTCCCTTACACTGGCTCGTATATCGGGCGTAGACCGTGAACGGCGTCGTTCCCGCCGTGCGGCGGTCCACCACGATGACGTAGGAGCCGCCCGCGGTCGCGGTGAAGCTCCGAGCGCTACCCGAACCCGTCCCGACGCCGACGCACTGCCCCGGATCGCCGCTCGAACCGGAGAGCACAATGATGTCGGTCGAGGCGTCAGCGCCGCTGAGGGAGACCGTGATGGTCCCCGCGATCGGCGCCGTCAGCCGATAAGCGAACTCGGCCCCGGGGTAGTTGAGCGTATTGCAACCGTACTTCGAGATTCGGTTCGTCGCACCCGCGCTGCCGGTGTTCCACGCGTCGAACTCCGCCATCGAGAGCGTGTATCCCGGGCTCAACGTGCAGTCGGACTGACACGACGCCGCGGTCTCGCAGGCGGTCTGACAGATCCCGTCGCCACAGATCCACGCGGAGGCCGGGTTGCCAGCGACGCAGCCGCTTTGGATGTCGCAGGTCTCGGCGCCGGTACACACGTTCCCGTCATCACACGCTTGTGGCGACGACGACGCGCAATTGCCAAGACCGTCGCAGACCGCGGGAGGGGTGTAGTTCGTGCCGCTGCAAGAAGGATCACCACAGGGGAGCCCCTGATCGGCGGGCGCCGCGAGGCAGCCTTCGGTCTGGCTGCATTCGTAGGTCATGCAGCTCGTCTGGAGATCACACTCGGTCATCGCGCCGCCGGCCGCGCAAGCGCCTCCCGAACACGACTTCGAAGCGACATAGACGGTGCCTTCACAACGCGCCGCCTGGCAGGGCTTCGTGTTGTTGGTGTGTGCACACACAAATGCGCTGCAGGCGTCGTCGGTGCAGGCGTTGCCGTCGCCGCACTGCGAGCTCGTGCTACAGCATTGGCCGCCGGGCGCGCAGCAGAGCCCATTACCGCAGTAGCCCGAGAGGCACTGCGCGTTCCCGGTACAAGTCGAACCGTCCGCGAGCGGCGCGACACAGGCGCCACCCATACAAATCCGGGTCGAAGCACAGTGCGAATCGAGCGTGCAGCCGGTTCGGCAGGTCGTCCCCGTGTCGCTACACGCGTAGCCATTGGGACAGTCTGCCGTGCTTCCGCTGACGCACAGGCCAGCGCCGTCACAACGGCTCGCGGTCGTGAGCTTCGTCCCGGTGCAGGACGCGGCGGCGCATTCGGTCGTCGCGGCCTTGTTGGCGCTGAGGCACCCATCGACCGGGTCGCACCAGTACTGCTTGCAGACGTTGGCGCCGCTGCAGCCCGTCTGCGTCGTCGAGACGGGGCAGGTCCCTGCGGCGCAGATCTTGGGCGACGTGAAGGTCATGTTGTTCGCCCCACCACAAGAGCCCGCGGCGCACTGGGCGGTGTTGTTCGCGTACGTGCACGTGTTGTTCGAGCACGATGCGTCTTTACAACCCACCGCCGTGCAATCGGAGACCGCGAGGCAACACTCGCCGCTGGAACAGCAGATCCCGCCTTCACAGTAGTTCGCCGAACACTGTGTTGCGCTCGTACACGGGGCGCCGTTCGGCCTGAGCGGGCTACACGTCCCGAGGTCACAGTAGTAGCCGCCGCGGCAGTGGCTCGACTCGGTGCACGCGGTCCGGCACGTCGTCGCGTCGACACAGGTCAAGTTACCGGCGCAGGCCGTCTTGGTGCCGTTGGCCACGCAGCCGCCCGCGCCATCACACACCTTGGCTGGCACGAGCTCGAAGCCGACGCACGACGGAGCGCCACAGGACGTCCCCTGCGTCGCCGCGACCGTGATGCATCCAGGCGCCGAGGTGGAGCATTGCGAGAGCAAGCACGTGGTCGACGCGGTCGAGCAGTTGCTGGTGACGCCCGTCGGCATACATGCCCCCGCCGCGTCGCAACGCGACTCCGGTGTAAAGACCTGGCTCACCGAGCACTGGGGACCAGCGCACACCTTGTTGGTCAAGACGGTGCTCGTACACTGGCTGTTCGAGCAGGTGGCGGTGGTGCACCCGTTCGTCGTCGGCGGCGTGCAGTTCGAGTCGGTCTTGCAGCACGTGCCGCCGTCGCAGCAGTACCCGCTATTGCAGTAGCCGGTCGCGCACTGGGCCGCCGTGGCGCAGGTCTCGCCACGAGCCTTCTTCGCCTTGCAGACGTTCGCCTCGCAGTAGTAGCCGCCGATGCAGTGGGAGTCGATGACGCAGCCAGGGCGACAGTCGGTCCCGGCGTCATTGCAGCGAAGGTTGCTCGGGCAGGCGGTCGGCGTGGGCTCGGCGCAGGTCCCGAGCCCGTTGCACGACGCGGCCAATACGAGCTCATTGACGCCCTGGCAACGTTTGGTGCCGCACGGCGTCCCGGTGGTGGCGTTCGGTGTCGTACACACGCCATTCGAGCAGCCATAGGCGATACACACATTGGCGCCCTGGCAGGTGACCGCGGAGCCCGCGGGGCAGGTGCCACTCGAACAATACTGGTCTGGGACGCGGCCGGAACCGGCGCAGTACGCGTCACGGCACTTCGTCGACGTGGGCTTCTGAGTGCACGCAAAGCTCACACACCCGATACACCGCTGGGCGGCCGGGACCCCCGCGTTACCGGAGCAGATCGCCTCGTCGACGCAGCATTCCTGGCCCGACGTGCAACAAACACCGTTGCTGCAGTTGCCCGAGGTGCATTGCGACGACGCCGCGCAGGTGACGCCGTTGGCCTTCTTGGCGATGCATTGGTTCCCTTCGCAGATGTAGTTGGTCTGGCAGTGCGAGTCGATGGTGCAGGTCTTGCGGCACGAAGTCCCATTGGCGCACGCGAAGTTACCGGGACATGGGACCGTGCTCTGCCCACCCGCGACGCACTGACCGGAGGCGTTGCACGTCGACGACGACGTCACCTGCCCGCTAGAGCAGGTGCTCGTCGAGCATGGGGCGCCGACCGTGTATTGCTGCTCGCATGCGCCGAAGGTCGGATTGCACACGGACGTGGTGCAGAGGGGCAGGCCCGGGTTAGTCGGGTCACACGCGGAGCCGATCGAGGGCGCTGGGCACACCCCGTTGGTGCAGAAGGAGGAGGTGTAGGGAACGTTTCCGACGCAGGTCGGTGCCACGCACTGAGTGGAGTTGGCCTTGTTCGTGGCGATACACTGGTTGTCCGTGTTGCACGTCCAGACCTTGCAGAAGCTCCCGTCGTCACAGAAGGCGGCGTTCGGGCAGCAGGTC
>JADMJS010000600.1 GCA_018780435.1 Myxococcales bacterium | reverse complement strand
CCATCGAGCAGGACGCCGACATCATCATGTTCGTGTACCGTGACGAGTACTACAACCCGGACACCCCCGACAAAGGTGTCGCCGAGGTTATCGTCGCCAAGCAGCGAAACGGACCTACCGACACGGCCAAGCTGGCCTTCGTGGATCGTTATGCCAAGTTCGCCAATCTCGCCCCATCCTCCCATTTCTGAGGCGTCCTCGTCCCCGCCTGCGCTCACCACTGAGCTCGGGGCGCTCTTCGGAGCGCTCGCGTTCGCCGCCGACCGACATCGCACGGGTCGGCGACGCGTCGCCCACCCCGCCGCTGAACCCGAGCTGAACCACCTCATCCGGACCACGTGGTGGACGCACGCACTCGGTCAAGAGCTGCCAACCGAGGCCCTCCCGGCGGCCGTACTGCACGACGTCCTTGAGCGTTCGGAGACCACCCCGGAGGAGCTCACGCGCTTCTCATTGAGCGCCGGAAGGCTTGTAGCAACCCTTACGGACGGCGCCTTCGCCCACGACCATGACCGACAGACAGCGCAGTTGCTCGCCGTGGGGCGCTTGCCACCCGTCGCGGCCCTGATTCGTGCCGCCGCGAAGCTCGACAACCTCGTCGACCACGCGCGTCGCCAGGAGCCGTCGACCGACCCATACGTCGAGTGGGCCTTCCCCGTCTTCGAAGCGGCTTGGGGCGCGTCGGCGGGGGTGAGGGGAACTGAACGAAGCGCAACGGAGCTCTACGAGCACGCCCGCCTCGCGGTCGTGGACGAAGACGGGATCGCGGCTCCGCCTGCGCTCATCGGGCTCGAACAGCCTCTCGCGGACCCGATTGCCCAGATTGTCGACGCCACTCACTTCGCCGCCGAATACCACCGCGCCCAGCGACGGAAGAGCCGGGCCGATGACGAGTCGCATCGCATCCCCTACATCAACCACCCGATCCGAGTGGCCGCGCTCCTGGTTTTCGAAGGCGGCGTCACCGACCCGATCGCCCTTCAAGCGGCGCTCCTCCACGACACCATCGAGGACACCATCGCCAAGCCGGGGCAACTCTCCAGCCGCTTCGGCGATGCCGTCAGGGCCACCGTCATGGCCGTTACTGACGACAAGTCGTTGCCCAAGGCGGAGCGCAAGCGCCTTCAGATCGAACACGCGCCTCGGATGCCGACGGCGGCGGCGCTCGTGAAGCTCGCCGACAAGATCGACAACCTCCGCGACCTCGGTGTGGCGCCGCCCGACTGGCCTCTCGACAGAATTCGAGGTTATTTCGACTGGGCCGAAGCGGTCGTCGGCGCTCTTCCGGCGGTCAGCCCGAGTCTCTTGCGCGCCTTCGAGGAGTCCATGCGAGCGCGCCCATGACGGTGAGACCGTACAAAAGACCGTCAAAGTCGTGGCGTGGGTCGCCAGGATCCTCGGGCCAGCGCCGTCTGAGGCCAGTGGCGCGAAATGCTTGACGATCACGGCATGGGACCCTTGACGCGATGCCTGAGCCGGTGTACCCCACGGCCCGTCAGTAATTCGGGCGACTCGCGGTGATTGCGCCTTCGCCCTAGTGCTGATTCAGCCCCCGTAGCTCAGACGGATAGAGCCGGGGATTCCTAATCCCTGTGTGCCGCAGGTTCGACTCCTGTCGGGGGCACTCAGGCATGTGCGTCGCCCTCCCCCCAAGGCCTGGGGGGAGGGCGGGCACGCGGGCTGAATCCGGGGCCGGCCACGTCGTGGCGGCAAGTGCGTTCAAGGCCGTGGAACGACGGAAGCGACGAGGAACCAACGTGAACAGGTCAGAGCTGATCGAGACCGTTGCTGTGCGTGCCGACCTGCCCAAGAAGCAGGCGGAGATCGCCGTGAACACCATTTTCGACTCGATGACGGATGCCCTCATTCGGGGTGAGCGGGTCGAGATCCGCGGCTTCGGCTCCTTCACGAATCGAAAGTACGGCGCCTACACGGGCCGTAACCCGAAGACCGGCTCCCCGGTCGACGTGCCACCGAAGCGTCTCCCCTTCTTCAAGGTGGGCAAAGACCTGCGTGACCGCGTGAACGACGGCACTGGGCCCCTCGACGACGACGACGACGATTGATCCCGGCCGAGCGCCTGCCGCTCGATCGAGATGACGCCCATGTCACGGCGGGTCGAGAGGCGACTCGCCTCGTCGAGGCCGTAAGCCCGTGCTGACGCCCTGCGTCGAGTGCGGTCGCAACGTCGTTGCGACCGCCTCCTTCTGCCCATTCTGCGGCGCGACGCAACCGCGCGGTCGCGGACGTGCATCGCCCGTCGCCCCGCCCAACGCCGTACCCGAATCGCTGAGCCCTCCGCCCGCCGCGGTCCTCGCTGACGCGCCCAGCCTCCCGGTTGAAGCGAACGCATCTCCCCCGGGCGACGCCCCGACGGAGCCGGACTCGGACCTGACGGCGCCGCTGCTCACGGCGGTCCTCCCGGAGCCCGTCGATCGCGCTTCAGAAGCCGAACCGGCGCGCGCCGTAGCAGATGGCCCCCCGAAGATCACCGTGACGGCGCCCGTCGTCGTCCCCTTTGGCCCCGATCTCGTCATGGCCGACGTCCCGCCGCCCGCCAGCGACTTCTGGGCGTCGGTCCGCTACGCCCTCGGCGTGCGCCGTGCCCGCGGTCGTGTCGCGACGGTGGCGTCTCGCGCCGAGACCGCTGCTCGCCGGCGTGCTGTCGAGCGAGAGACGCTCGAGGACGCCGTCGGGACGTGGCTATGGCAACGCCAACGGCTGGGTACCGAGGCCCGAACTGTCGCGGAGCAGCTCGAGGCGGCCGAAAAGGCGACGGTGGCTGCCCGCCACGCCTCCGCCGTGCTCGAAGAACGCGTCCGTAAAGAGGCCGGCGGCGTCCACGTCGAGCTCGACGCCCGGCGGGCCGCCGCGGCCGAGTCGACGTCCATCCTGCAGCGGCTGGAGCGCCACATCGCCGAGACACTCGACGTTCTGGTGAAGCGGCGAGGCGACGTCGCCCGGCTACGGGCGCTCCTCGCGTCCGGCAAGGCCGAATCCGACGCCGAGGTGCGCGTCGAGCTCGAAGGTGCGCTCATGGCGGTCGAGGCCGCGGAGAAAGACGCGCGGCTGCTCCAGGAGAAGCGCGGCGACGCCGTTCGCCGAGACGCAGCGGCTCGAGTGGCCCTTGGACACGCCCGTGCCGCCGTGGCCGCCGAAGAGAATACGTTCGCACCCCAGCGAGCCGACGCGCGGCGCGCCATCGATCTCGCCGAGCGATCTCGCCTGAGCGCCCTGGCCGCGCTCGCACCCGTCCTTCGCCGCGAGGGGAGGGCGGCGGTGCAATTGGCCGCCGGGCCGGGCGGGACTGGAGCCGCCGTGGACCCACTCCTCGCGGCCAAAGCGGCACGTTGGCGCGCGCTCGAGGCTGCCGACGACGATGATCGCGCGACGGTCGAGACCTATCGTGCGCGCCTCGGAGCGGTCGACGCGTCGGTGAACCGCACGGGGCGGCGCCGGCTCCTGGTCCTCGGGTTATTGGCGCTCCTGGTCTTCGCCCTCGTCGTCGGGCTCGCCGCGCTGTTCGGGCGCGAAGGCGTCGGCGGTGGCTTACCGGTCCCCGCGTGGGCACGCAACGAAGGCCCGAGCAGCCGCAGCGACGTCGACGCGCTCCTGCGCGGCGAACCGGCCTATGGTGGCCTCAGCGTGGATGGCCTACGGTCGGCCTCCCTGCTCGCCCCATGGCGACCACTCCTCGAACGAGGGCTCGTGCGCGTTGCCGATGCCGCCGGTTTGCCCAACGACGCGGTCGCGTGGTCTCAGTCGGTGGCCTTCGCCGTGAGTGACGGCGGCGTCGCGGCGGTCATCAGCGGTGGCCGAGGTGGGCCTGCTCCTTGGAGCGGGGCCGGCACTGCGTCGATCAGTGTGTTCGGGCCCGGCGCCACGCCGGAGGAGGCCGTCGCGGGCGCCCCGACCGCGCGGCTCCGAAGTGGCCACGTCGCCGGCTTCACGAGCGATGCCCTGGTGCTCGGGCGCGACCGAGGGGCGGTCGGGGACCTCCTCACGAGGCGCGACGACAGCGACGACACCCCGCTCACGAGCGACGCCTTCGGTCCTCTCCTGAAGTACGTCGACGTAGACGCGACCTTCTGGTTTATCGCCGACGCGCGTCTCGTCGGCGTCGCGCTCCGCGATCTCACGGGCGTCGGGACAGCCCTCCCCGCCGACACCCGGCGGCTGCTGAGGCGCGCCACCGGCCTCTCGGTCGCGCTTCACGTCGCCGACGGTCTCCACCTGCGTGTGGCGGTCCAATTCGGAGAGCCGGCCTTCGCTCAATCGGCGCGGGATCAGTTCGCGGCGTCGCTCCGGGAGCTGCTCCCGCCGAAGCCGTTGACACTCATCGAATCCGCGTTGACCGTAGACGTCTCGGAGAGCGTTCTGCTCATCGAACTGTCGCTGGCCGCCGACGCGGCGAGCACGCTGGTGGGTTATGTGGAGTAGCGCTCTGCTCGTGTGGGCCACCCTTGCGGTGGCTACTGGCCCGGACGCGGCGCTCATCGAGCGGCCGCTCACGGAAGGGGTCGGCCTCGAAGGGGTCCTGACCATCTACGACGAGACCCCGCGCATGTTTCGGTCGCTCGGCGAGCCGACTCGGGCGGGTGGCGGCAAATACGTCTACGAAGGCGCAGGCATCAAGCTGGTCATCGCCGCGGACTATCGTGATGGCAAGTTCCCCATTACCGCCATCACGGCCTCCGGGAGCGATGACCGTGTCCGCACCGGTACCGGCGTCCGACTCGGGGACGAGCCGGCGCAAGTCGTCGCCGTGCTCGGCGAGCCGACCTCTCGCACTGACAGTGAGCTCGGCTACCCCGGCCTCGGCGTCACGTTCACACTCGGCAAGCCCAAAGGAGCCCCGTCGAACGCCAAGGCGGGCAGCCCGCGTCGCGTCGTCACCGCCATCACCATCACGCGGCCCGAGCTGACCATTCAGGCTGCCGCGCCCGAACCCGGCGTGCCGCCGATCCCGCCCGCGCCCGAAACGAAGGTGCCGGCCGTCCTCACGAGCGGCGAGACCCTAGTCCCCTTCGGCGTCGACCTCGTTCTCGGCAAGCGCTGGACCAAAGATGCCGCCACGGAGCCCTTCGCGCCGGGCGCCGTCGCCGCCCGCTTCGCGCTCGACAGATCGGCGGCGACCCTCCGTGTCGACGCCTGCGCCGACTGCCAGGCCGCCGTCGAGGAGCGCGTCCGGACGCGTGAAGGCGAGCTCGGTCCGAATCGGCTCACCGACGGCGCGCGCCGCTTCGACGACCGCATGAAGGAGCTGGTTCAGGCCGACGATGGCTACGCCGGGGTCTATGGCCCGCCGATACTCGGGCGTACCACCTGGGTCCTGGCCTTGCGCCGCGGCGCCCGCACCGTGCTCATCGAGCTCGAGCTCTCGCCGAAGGCGGGCTCCGACCTCGTGCTCGATAGCCTCTCGGAGGTCGTCGGCCTGCTCCGTTCGCTTCGCCTCGTCGTCCCACTGTGACCGATCTCCGACTGTGAACGAGCTCCCCGAAGCTACCGGCTTTCGTCGCGTCGATCAGGCGATCCTCCATGACTTCGGGATCTTCCAGCTCGAACGTCAACGTCTAGAGAACCTCCGCAACGGGCACGTCCACCCCTTCCTGGTGCTGCGTACGGCCGATTGGGTGAACGTCGTCCCCGTGACGGCGAGCGGCGACCTCGTGCTCGTGCGCCAGTATCGCGCTGGGCTCGAGGCGCTGTCGCTCGAAGTCCCCGGCGGGATCATCGACCCCGGCGAAGCGCCCGCGGACGCAGCCCGGCGCGAGCTGCTCGAAGAGACCGGCTATCAGTCTGGCGCCCTCGAGTCACTTGGGGTCGTGAGCCCGAACCCAGCCATCCAGAACAACCGCTGCCACCTCTTTCTGGCCCGCGACGTCCGATTGGAGCGGGCACCCGCCCTCGACGCGAGCGAGAACATCGAGGTCGTCCACGTGCCGCTGGCCCGCCTGCACGGGCTCCTCGACAGCGGCGACATCGTGCATGCGCTCGCCTGGTGCGCGCTCCTCAGAGCGGCGGCGCGCATTTCGGGCTGAGGGGCCCGCGCGAAGACGCATTCGCGCGCTGGAATGTTGCGCCATCTCCCGTCTGAGAGGCTACACTGCCCGGCCATGCCGTTTGGACCCGCTGACCGCGCTTCTCGTCTCTCGCTCCTCGCCAGCACTCCCTTCGACATGCTCATCGTGGGCGGGGGGATCGTCGGCGTCGCCACGGCCCGCGACGCGGCGATGCGCGGCTTCAAGGTCGCTTGCGTGGAGAAGGAGGACTACGCCTACGGGACGTCGTCCCGCTCGAGCAAGCTCATCCACGGAGGCCTCCGGTACCTCGAACAGGCCAACTTCAAGCTGGTCTTCGAAGGGACTCACGAGCGCTCGACCCTCGGCGAGCTGGCGCCACACCTGGTGCGGCCTATTCAGTTCCTCGTGCCCGTCTACACGGGCAGCAAACACGGCCGCCTCGCGCTCGGCATGGGCCTCTGGCTCTACGACGCACTCGCCGGCCGCCACAAGCCCGGCAAACACAGCCGGCACGCACCCGCCGAGCTCGGTGAGCTCGAGCCGCTGCTCGACAAGAAAGACCTGAACGGCGGCGCGCTCTACTACGACTGCATGACCGACGACGCCCGTCTCTGCGTCGAGAACGCCGTCGGCGCGCACGAAGCTGGCGCCGTGATGCTCACGCGAACGAGCTTCATGCGGCCTGTGCGCGGCGAGGGCGACGTCGTCGTCGGCGCCATCGTGCACGACCACGAGACTGGCAAAGACATCGAGGTCAGCGCCAAGTCGATCGTCCATTGCGCGGGCCCCTGGACAGACGAGGTCCTGCGTCGCTCCGGCGACACCGCGGGCATGATCCGCACCTCGAAGGGCGCCCACCTCTGCTTTGCCCACGACCGACTCCCGCTCCGCTACGCCGTCGTCATGAGCGCGGTGCGAGACGGGCGCGTCGTCTTCGCCATCCCGCGCGGGCGCGTCACCCTGGTCGGGACCACCGACACGGATTACGACGGCGATCCCGACGACGTCTGCGCGTCGAAGGACGACGTCGACTACCTGATCGAGACCGTCGGGCGCTACTTCCCACGCAGCGCCATCACGCGCGCCGACGTCCGAGCGACCTATGCCGGCCTGCGCCCGCTCATCCGCGACAACAGCGAGAACCCGTACGACACCTCGCGCGAACACACCGTCGTCGCGCGGCCGGACCGGTCGGTCACCATCGGCGGCGGCAAGTACACGACCTATCGGCGGATCGCCGACGACGTGGTCAAGGCGACCATGGGCGCGCTCGCCATCCCCACGCGGCAGCGCCCGAAGTGTACGACCAAGACCGCGCCGCTTCCGGGCGCGCTTGGCCTCGAGGACCCGAGCTGGGCCGAGGCGCAGAAGGCCCGTCTGTCGGCGCTCGGCATTGCGCCGGACGTTCAGCAGTACGTCCTCGGCGCGTACGGCACGCGCGTGGATCGCCTCGGGGACGGCCTGACCGAACGGCTCGTCGAGGGCTTCCCCTTCACGCTGGCGGAGATCGACCACGCCGTCCTCGAGGAGGACGCCACGGCCATCGACGACGTCCTCGTGCGTCGCATCCCGATCTTCTTCGAAGTCCCCGACCAGGGCCTCGAGTGCCTCGACAAGGTCGCGGACCGCATGAAGGCGCTGCTGGGCTGGCACGAAGCGACGCGGCGGGAGCAGATCGACCACTACCGCGGGGTCGTGGCCCGGTCGCGCCGCTGGAAATCCGAGGCGTGAGCGAGGCGACCGCGCCCATCACCGACCTACGCGCCGAGCTCGCCGTCGCCCGGGACGCCGCCCGCCTCGCCGCCGAGGCGATCCTGGCGCGCTACGGCGGGGACGCCGAGGTCCGCTATAAGACCCCGATCGAGCCGGTCACAGAAGCGGACATGATCGCGGACGAGCTCCTCCGAACGCACCTGCTCGGGGCTTTCCCCACCGACGCATGGCTGAGTGAAGAGAGCGCCGACGACCCCGTCCGCCTTGAGCGGTCGCGCGTCTGGATCGTCGATCCCCTCGACGGGACCCGCGAGTTCATCGCGCGACGCCCCGAGTTCGCCGTCAGCGTCGCGCTCGCGCAGGACGGCGTCGCGGTGCTTGGCGTCATCGTGAACCCCGTCACGCGCGAGCTCTTCTGGGCCATTCGGGGTCAAGGCGCCTGGATCGAAGTCGGTACCGGCCTCGAACGCCTCGTGGTGAGCCCCGCGGGGGCCGCTACCGACGCCCACTTCGCGGTGAGCCGAACCGAGACCCGTCAGGGGCACTTTCAGCGGCTACAACACGACTTGCGGCTGCGCCCCATCGGCGGCATGGCCCACAAGCTCGCGCTCGTCGCCCGCGGGGCCAGCGAAGGCACCTTCACACTCCAGAACCGCTGTGAGTGGGACGTGGCGGCCGGCCTACTGCTCGTCACGGAAGCCGGCGGTGCCGTGAGCCAGCTCGACGGCACCCCCTTCGTCTTCAATCAACCGGCGCCGACCTTCCACAGCGTGGTCGCGACCAACGGGCGGGTCCACGACGACCTCCTCTCGGTATTGCGCCGCCCAGGCCACCGGTAGCCCGGAGTGCGCTTCCGCTGGCCATGGCGCCGGAACGCCGTCCATCTCGTCTCCGACGTCCACACCGAGTTCATGCGAGATGGCGGCGTGGCCTTCGCGGCCCGACTCGCCGCGAGCCGAGCAGACGTCCTGATCGCCGCTGGCGACATCGGCGTCGCGCGCGACGGCTCGCTCGACGCGATCATCTCGCGCCTCGTCGACGTCGTCCCTCACGTCGTCTTCGTCGCCGGGAACCACGAGTTCTACAAGTCCTCGCCGACGGAGGTGGCCGACGTCATCGCTCGTCTGGCCGCGCGGCACCCGACCTTCCACCCGCTCGACCGCAGCACTGTGACCATCCGGGGCCAGCGCTTCGTCGGTGCGACCCTCTGGTTCCCGCCACCGGCCGACCGGACGCTCTGTTCCAGCCTCAATGATTTCCGAATGATCCGGCACTTCGAGCCGTGGGTCTACGAGCAGCACTACGCCGCCGTCGCCTACCTCGACCGCACCGTTGGCGAGGGCGACGTCGTGGTCACTCACCACCTGCCGACGCCCCACGCGATCGCCGACCGCTGGCGCGGCGACCCACTGAACGCCTTCTTCGCCGTCGACGATCTCTCGGACGCGGTCCTGACACGCCCCCGCGCGTGGGTCTTCGGACACACCCACGACTCGACACACTTCTACTTGGGCGACACCGAGTTCGCTTGTAACCCCTATGGTTACGAGGACGTCGAACTCAATCCCGAGTTTGACTTTGGGTTTCGGCTGAAGCTCAAGGGTGCCTGAAGCGCGCTCGGCCGGGCCACCTCGAAATCCCCGCGGGGCACGACGTGTAGGGCGGGGAGCGGTACCTCGTCCTCGTGGCCATGGACGGCTTCACTTGGCCCGTCCCCGTCATTGGCGACGCGGTGCCTGCGGAAGCGACCAAGATGGGTAGCAGCGTGGCCCTGGAGGAGGTCCGGGCGCTCTTGACCTCTCGTCGTTGACGCCGACCACCCCGCCAGCCAAGATTGCCGACATGCATGCGACCATCAACATCGACGATGACCTTGCCCGCTCGCTCGAACATCTGCTCGCGACGACGGGCGTAACCCTTGGGACGGTCGTCAATCGTGCCCTTCGGCGCGAGCTTGCTGCGTCGAATGAGACCGAATCGGAGCTACGCGAGCCGTTCCGTCAGCGGACATTGCCACACGGAGTTTTTCACGTCGCCCCCCACGACGAGGTGGAAGATGACGACGAGTGGCTATTGCGACAGGTACAACTCGCGGCCGCGCCGAGTGCACTCGCGGTCGAATCTTCTCCAACCTGATGCTGATCGACGTCAACGTCCTCGTCCTCGCAACGGCGACTGAGCTACCGGCCCACGCGGCAGTCAAGGCGTGGTGGGAGAACGTACTTGCTACGGAGCCACGAATCGCCCTCCCGTGGGCTACGACTCTTGGTTTCATCCGCATTGTGAGCAACACGAAGTGGCGTACTCCTGCGTTGCCGGTCCGGGAGGCGTGGCAGCTTGCAGCCGAATGGCTAGATCGACCGAACGTGGTCGTTCCGGAGCCGACGGAAGACTACGCGAGCCGCCTTGGAGCCTTCTTGAACCTCCCGGAGATGCGAGCCGAGCATGTTCCGGATGCCCACCTCGCGGCACTGGCGGTGGTCAATGGACTGGTCCTCGTTTCCCGCGATCGCGGATTTGGACGCTACCCCGCACTCATCTGGCGTGATCCGATAGTCGCGCCGGCCAGTATCGCTTAGCCATCGAGCTTCCAACCGGCCAAATCTTATCCGATGCTCGCACCGAGCTGGGTCCGGCCCCTTCAAACTCGTTCAGTGATGGCGCCGCTCGTCCTCAGCGACAAGGCGGCGGCGCAGCAGTCCGTTCCTCTAGACCTACGGCCGACGTGACAGGAAAAGCCCCCGAGCGTTAGACTCGCCCGTGATGCAGAGCCCTTCCCGTCGCCGACTCCTGGCTGGTTCCGTCGCAGCCGGCGCGGCAGTGATTGGCCATCAGCTCTTCGGTCGGCGTTTTTCGGCGGAGTGGCTCTCCGGGCCGGCGCTTCCGGGCGCCGAGCGTGTACTCCGCATCGAGCGCGGTCCCCTCCCCCAAGGCGCGGTCCTCACCGTCCACTTCGAGCGCGAGTCGCCGAGGGGTGACTGCGTTCGGCAGTCGCGAGACGTGACCCTGGCGGCGGCCGCTGTGGAGCTGCCTTTCGAGCTCGCCTATCCGCACGAGCACCTCGTGCCCGGCGCGTGGACCTACCGCGCCATCCTCCTCTCGGAGGGACGTGAGCTCGCGCGCACGGACGTCGGCTACGTCCTCCGACCCTTCACCTTCGGGGTCTAGCCGATGCGCGCTCTCCTGCTCGCGCTCGTGCTCCTGCTCAGCGCCACCCCGGTCCTCGCTCAGAAGAAGAAGAAGGACAAAGCCGCCGAAGCCGCCGCGCGCATTGCCGCCGAGAAGGCCGAGAAGGAGGCGCTTCAGCAGCAGATGACGCAGGAGGCGCCCGCCCTCGTCGACTGGTTTCAGACTTTCTACGAGCCCAAGGCCAAGTTCGTGGCGGTGGACGCCTCGAAGCCGCCGCAGCTCAAGATGCGGCTCAGCGTGATGGGCTGGAGCCGCGAGGCGCGCAACGTCGCCCCTGTGCCGGAGCTCGAGAAGGCTATCTTGAGCGCCGAGGTCTACCTCGCCAAAGGCGACGAGAAGCGGCCCAAGGCTTTCGTCGAGTTCGGCGCCGGCGGCAAGCCACCGGAGGGGGGACCGCCGGCCCAGATCGTGCCGATGGACAAGGCCGGCGTCCCGCTCGACGTCGTGGTCATCGCGTCCGGCCACGCCGGCTACAAGCGTATCCCCGGCCTCGAAGAGGGGCACCGCAAAGCCGTTCTCGACGTCGTCGGCGGCCTCGGTGACGCCCGCATGAACGTCATTTGGCACGGCGCTATGCTCTACACCTACCGGTCCTTCGAAGGGCTCGAAGGCGAACTGAGTCGTTACGACGAGAGCCTGTCATCGTGCGAAGGCGCGCGGCGGCGTTATCGAATCGACGCGGTCCAGACGCTGAAGGAGGGCGAGAAAGCGCCGCTTTTGCCGCCGTGTGGCCTTCAGGAGGGCAAAGCCGGCGAGCTCAGCGCGGCGCTCGAGATCATCCCGTATCGCGGTAAGTATTCGCGACTCTTCGACATCTACCGAACGAGCGACGCGTGCGTCGAGCTGGAGTCCGCTTCCACCGCCATCCGTAGCCTCGACCTCGACGAGGTCGTCCAGCGAACCGACGACCGCGGCGCATTTGAGGAGGCGCTGCGACTACTCGTTCGTGACGGGCGACCGGAGGCGCGGAAGGCCATCATCGTGCTCGGCGACGGGCGCGACGGGTTCATCGACGAAGACGCGAGCTGTCGCGACCGCTTCACGGAACGCGACTGCGCAGGCGCGGCCAAAGACAAGTCCGGCGCCGCAGCGGTCGAGGCCGTCCGGGGCTGCGTTCAGAGCAAGCTCGACGCCCGCGCCACCGCCTTCCAAGAACGTTTCGCCGGCAAGGTCCCGACGTGGCTCGGGCTCGCGCGCGCCTTCGACATTCAGGTCCACGCTATCGCGTACAACATGACCGAAGAGGGCGGCCGGCTCACGAGCCACACCTATGAACGCGAGCGCCTCGAGCTCCTCGCGCTGCAGACCGGCGGCACCTACCGCGAGGTCGTCAACAAGCCATCCGACATTGGAAACGCGGCTGCGCTCCTTGTGAGCGAGCTGAACTCCGAGAAAGTCGTCCTGCTCGGCGCCGACCTCGAGCCGGGCACGAAGGGCACCGTCAAGATGGCCATCACGCTCGGTGAGCCCTTCGAGGGCATGGTCATCGAGACGCAGGAATGGGCGTTCAAGACGCCGA
>JADMJS010000207.1 GCA_018780435.1 Myxococcales bacterium | reverse complement strand
AAGGGCTTCATGGGCGAGTCTTTCGCCGCGTTCGAAGGCATCATGAAGGACAGCGCTGGGCTCTTCGAAGTTCGCCTGACCGACAAGGTCGAGATCCGCGCCGTGACGACCTTCGCGTCGGCCGACGTGGCGACCAAGGTCAAGGGCCTCCTCGACGCGCTGCTGATCAGCGGCGCCGATGCCATCAAGGCGATGGGCGGCACGCCGACCATCACGCAGGACGACAAGCGCGTGACCATCACCGTGTCGATCCCGCTTCCGGACCTCTCCAAGCTCCCGATGTGATCGCGTGTTCGACGGCCGGCCCCACCCCGTCGGGCCAGCCGTCGGACGCCCCGCCGAAGGGCGGCCGGCCTTGCGCCAAGCCGTCTGAACCATTGGCGTTTCGGACTTGGCCCCCAAACACCCGCCGCATTGCGAAACGGTCCTTGCGGGTGCCCTTCTTCTCCTCTAAAACACACGGCGAGGTGAGGTGTGGGCAGTGGCCTGCTCTTCACCGGGTCTGGTGCGTCCGCGCTGGCTCGTGAAGGCGAGCTCGTTCGGACGAGCGAGCACGACCCCTGCCCTTGGCCGTCGCGGATCACCCGACGCCCACCCGCGCAGATGGAACGCCTCGCGGCCCGTCACGGCGATGGCCTACCCTCTTGGCGCCTGCAGGTTGCAGGCACCGAGCCTCCAGGTGGACGACCGCCCGTCAGGCCAACGATTCGGTCCCCCGAATCCACACGACTCGGCTGAAGCTCAGGCACGTCGGTGCAGTCTGCAACGGCTCCCCATCGCGCCGTCGACGCCGCGTGGTCGTTTTCCACGTATCAGAGCTCAGAGAGCGACGCGCGCCTTGCCCCGCAAGTGGCCGGACTCACTGGGCAACTTGGCCACCCCAACGCGTCGGGATACCCGGCGTGGCCCGAGCGTCAAGCCGGGTCGGGGTACCACCTGGAGAAGTGACGTGCCCAACTCAACGACGATCGAACCGCCAGAATCCCAAGGCCTCGGCTGCATCGCGGTCGTACACAACAGCGTCCTCACCGAGTCGGACGAAGATGGTGAACCTCCATCTCTAGCGGCCGACGCCGAGTGCGCCGAGACGGCCGAAGCCATCGCACGCGCCCTCGAACGCGCCGGTGCAGACGTCGTTCGACTCTCGGTCGGTGAGTCGATCGAGCCCGTGCTCACCGAGCTCCGGACGCGCGGCGTCGAGCGGGTCTTCAACTTGGTCGAAGCCGTTGGCGGTGTCGCGGCTCGCGAAGCCGAGTTCACGGACGCGCTCGAGCGGATGGGGATCCCCTACACGGGCAACGGCAGCATGATCTTGCGCGCCGCCTTCCACAAACACGTGGCTCGGCGCGTCCTGACCGCGTGCAACATCCCGATCGCGCACGGTCTTGAGGTCTACGACGCGTCGGAAGTACCTGAGCTGCTCCCGGGCCAAGACCCGGGGGTCCCCGGCTCCGGTCGCCCCTGGTTCGTGAAGCCGTCTCGGGCCGATGGGTCCATCGGCATCGACCAGGGCTCCCTCTGCCGGACGGTGGAGGCCGCGCGCGAGCGGGTCTCGTGGCTCATCCGCAGCATGGGCGCGCCCATCCTGCTCGAAGAGTACCTGCCCGGCGCCGAGATCAACGTCGCGCTGCTGCCGGTCGACGACCAGCTCGTCGGCGTCGCGACCGCCATCGACTTCTCGGCCTACGAACCCGGGCTCGTCCCGGTGGTGACCTACAACTGTAAGTGGGTCCCCGGCACGCCCGACTACAACGCGCGTTCGGTACCGGCGCTCGACATCGTCCCCCGGGCGCAGGTCGAAGAGGCCATCCGCATCGGCCGCGCGGCGTTCCTCGCGCTCGGAGGCACTGGCTACGGCCGCGTCGACCTCCGCTGCGACGAGAACGGCCGGCCGCGCGTCATTGACGTGAACCCCAACCCCGATCTCGCTCCCGATGCCGGCCTCGCCATCGCCGCCGAGTCCATCCGCATCGACTGGGACACCCTCATCGCCTTCGTCGCCACCGGCGCCTCTCTGAAGGAGCAGCATGTACGTCCGACCCATCATCTCGGCCGACCGCGAGCCACTCGTAGCGCTGCTCGGGCGGATTGAGCAGTTCAGGGCGGACGAAGTCGAGGTCGCCGTCGAGCTCATCGACGACGCGATAAAGCGCCCCGAGATGGGCTATGAGGCCCTCGTGCTCGTCACCGGCGAGACCGAGCAGCCCCTCGGCTACGTCTGCTTCGGCAAGACGCCCATGACCGCCTTTACCTACGACCTCTACTGGATCGCCGTCGACCCGGAGACCCAGGGCAAGGGCGTCGGCACGCGCCTCCTCCACGCGCTCGAAGCACTCCTGCGCCAGCGAGGCGGGGGTAACGTGCGGGTGGAGACCAGCAGCCAAGAGGAATACGACGGGACCGTCGCCTTCTACTTGCGCAACGGCTACGAGACCGTGGGCCGGATCTCTCAATTTTATCGAGAGGATGACGACCTCATCATCCTCTGCAAGCGGCTCCTCGCCGGCGAATAAGGGCGCGCCGGGGCTCGTGGCCTCGGCGCTCGGCGCGAGCGCCACTGAGCTCCTTCGGACGGCCGCCGTGAACGCCGGCCGACGGAAAACCGCACTCGGCGCCTGCTACCGAAGCTTGGCCCGTCGCAAGGCCAAGCAGCATGCCATCGTCACCGTCGCGCACAAGCTCGAGCTCATCACCTACAGAATGGTCAAGAACCGCACCTCGTATCAAGAGACCGGTGGCGACGAGTGGGACCAGGTCAGGCGGGACCGAGAACGCAAGCACCTGGAACGAAGGGCGAAATCCCTAGACTTGCACCTCGTTGACGCGCCATCCGAGGCCACTCCGAGGGAGAGCTCGTTACGAGCGCCGACTTTCACGAATACGGCACCACACGGGGCACGCCGCAGCGGTCGCCGGCGAAACGGAGGAAGCGGTGCGCACGGTTGCCACACCCGGCCAGTGCCCGGAGCGCGTCGAGCACGAAGGCCGGTGCCTCGTGCTCGTCGCTGCCGCCCCCGCAGGTCGTCTTTCGGGCCAGAGACTTGAGCGGGTCACCGCACCGGTCGCCATGACGCCCGCGCAGCTATAGCGTCGCGGCCCGGAGCGCGTCGTAAAAGCGCTCGAAGGACTCGCTCTTCGCATCGAGGGTGCCGATGAGACCTTGCTCGCGCACATGTCGGGCGATTTCGGGCGCGTCGCTCTCTTCGTAATCGCGTGGCGCCTTGCCGGCCTTCTTGGGCCGCAATTCGCGCCTAAACGTCTCCTTGGCGTCCTTGATCAGTCCCACCCGTTGTCCCGGTCGAGCAGCGCGCGCCCAATTGTGGTTGACGTGGGCCGGCGCGTCAGGCCAGAGGTAGAACCACGCTTCCATCTCCCACGCCGGCGTCGCCGCTACCACCGGAACACCCGAGGCTTTGAGCTCAAGCTCTATCGCCTCCGACACCGCAAAATGAGCCGGCTCGACTGCATCGCAGTCCTGGTGGGCCACGACCAAGCGCACGTCACGGACGACCTGTGCGGCCCGTACGACCTTCGCGATCTCGGTAGCGTTCTTGCGCTGCTCCGCCGCAGCGCGCCCTTTGACCAGGACGAGCGGATGCCTCCGCTTGTCTATCGTCGGGCAAGTGGGGCGAATAGCCTTAATCAACTCAACCAAGACC
Source organism: Myxococcales bacterium (assembly GCA_018780435.1). Classification (GTDB taxonomy): domain Bacteria; phylum Myxococcota_A; class UBA9042; genus SXOO01. The sequence goes on along the minus strand of JADMJS010000207.1, from coordinate 8,802 downwards.
TGACGGTCATTGTCGTCCTCACCGAACACAAGGACTGCGGGTGGCCTGCGGGCTGGCCTGCTGCCATTGCCGGCTCCCTTGTGACTCTTGGCGCTCATAGAGCGCCTCCGAGCGCGCCAGAGAACCAGAGTTCGCCGAGGGTGAGGTCGCTCTGTTGCGTCATCTGGCGGACCAGAGCGGCGTCGATGGCGGGAATACGGGACGCACCGGAGGCTACGTCGCGCTCGCAGACGATCAGCTCTTCGGGCCGGAGACGATTGACCAGCGCGGGCGAGTGCGTCGCGATGAGGAGCTGTGTGCGCCGGCTCGCGCTGCGGAGCCGTTCGACGATCCGGTCGAGCGCATAGGGGTGGAGGCCGTGGTCGATCTCCTCGACACAGGTGAGTTTGGGCGGCTCGGGGTCATGGAGCATGGCGAACAGGGCCAACGCGCGCACGGTGCCGAACGACGCGCGGGCAAGGGGGATGGGCTCGGCGATACCAGCCTCTTTGAGGTGAATTACGCGCGACTCCGCGCTTCCCCCGACCGGCCTCAGCTCAAGGCGCTCAAAACCCGGCAGCACGTACGCCAAGTCCGCCTCGAGCAGTTGGTAGACTTCCGGGTGCTCCATGCTCAGCCACAGCAGGAACGAGGCAAGGTTACTGGCGTCCGAGGCCAAGCTGGGCCGTGGCTCCAGGACGCTGGGTCGGCGAGCCGCTGCGGAGTCGATGTCGAACACCCGGAACGTCTCGAACAAGCTCGCGAGCTCCCGGACCTGCGCCCCGCCTGCGTCGTCACCGAGCTTCTGGAGTGTGGCTAGGCCAGCCGTCTGCGCTCGCACGGAGCGTGAGCGAGGTGCGCCGCGTCCGTCGTCCAGGTCGAAGCGCGCCCCCTTGACGGTGATCCGGCGTCCCGGACCTTGGATGCGCTTGAACTTGAACTCTTCGGTCCGCCGCAACACCGGGCCGCTCGGCACGTTGTAACGCGAGACCTCAAGCGTGTACTCGTCGCGGGCGTTGTCGTGAGCGTGCGCGGTAGCCACGGCCTCGATGGTGAACTTGATGCGTTTGCCGCCGCCCCGCCCCTTGAATAGGACCTCGGCGAAGCCCCCGCGCCGATCCAGCGTGGGCTGTAGGTCGAAGCGGGCCGTGTCCCCCAAGAAGCGGATCGCGTCGAGCAGGTTGGACTTACCGGCGCCGTTGGGGCCGACAAGCACGCTCAGTTGCCCCAGCGTCACGTCGACGGAGCGCAAGCTCAGAAAGTTCTCGACGGCAATTCGGTGAAGCGCGACCACGCCCGAATCCTAACAACGCCCGGCGGCTTCGTCGACCTGCGCCGAGCTGCCCGCGCAGGCCCTCGTACAGTCGGGTGTGGTCCAGCAGGATGAGGAGCAGGCCCGCGGCGCGCACGGTTTCCGAGTGCAGCCCCTGAGTGCTCATCAGCGTGTTCGCTTCCAGGGCCCCGATGATCGCGTTCACCGGCTCGGTACGAAGGTCCGGGCGGATAGGACCTCCGTTTGATTTCGAGAGCCAGACCCAGCAACAAGTTGAGGCACGAAGGCCCGCCAAGTCGGCCGTCGAGTGTACTCGGACGACTCCGCAGAAGGGTGGCTGGGGTTCGCGCGGGCGCCGTAAGTGCCTAGGGGCAACATCTGAACTACGACGATGAAGGGCTCTCCCCAAGCCAGTCCCCCTTGGGGTTACCGAGTCTGGACGCACTTGTGCGTTCGACTCCGCGGGGGCGCCCCCGGGTGCTTCTTGTTGACGTAGTGCTCCTTCAGGAGACCTGCTTTCTGCTCCGGCGTTCGATGGGTCTTGGTCTTCGTCACACGTCCTCCTGCCCGGAACTATGCCGGATCTTCAGGTGGTCGCGTTCCGGAGGGGGCAAAACACCGGCAGCAGCCCTCGGAACCGAGTCAGCCATCAGTCCTTCTTCTCAACCCTTGTTCTTAGGCGGTCGTCCGCGACGTTTGGGCGCGGGTGGTCCGTCAACCACCTCCATGTCGGCGGCCTTGGTCGGCCCCGGCGGTAGCGCGCCGGCGGTGATGGGCTCCAGTCGTCCCGGAGCGGCACCGCGCTCCTCGGGGTCTTCTGGGATGTCCGTGAGGCCGGCGTTCATGAGGTCCATCAACTCGTCGGTCGACATCGGCCCAGCGTCGCTCGTGCCGTCGAGGACCGTCGTCATGAGCTCCCGTTTGTCGGCGTGGAGCGAGAGGATGCGGTCCTCGAGTGTGTCGCGTGCGACGATTCGATAGACGGTGACGGCGCGGGTCTGGCCGATGCGGTGCGCGCGATCGGTGGCTTGGTCTTCGACGGCGGGGTTCCACCACGGGTCGAGGTGGATGACGTAGTCGGCGCCGGTGAGGTTCAGGCCCGTGCCGCCGGCCTTCAGGGACAGGAGGAAGACGTCGCCTTCGCCGGCTTGGAACGCGTCGACTTCGCCGCGCCGAGACGCCGCCGGGGTGCTGCCGTCGAGGTAGCGGTAGCTAACGCCGCGGGCGTCGAGCGCTTCGCGGACGAGCGCGAGGTGCGACGTGAACTGGCTGAAGACCAGGGCGCGGTGCCCTTCGGCGCGGAGGTCGTCGACGATCTGGAGCAGCGCGTCGAGTTTGCTCGACGGCACCGTCGAGCGTGGGTCGAGGAGGCGCGGGTGACACGCGGCTTGTCGAAGCCGGGTGAGCGCGGTGAGGATCTGAAAACGGATCTGCTGCGGCGGCGCGTCGCTGCCTTGGGTGAGCGTCTCGACAACCGAGCGGCGGATCTGCTCGTAGAGCTTGCGCTCGGCGGGGCTGAGATCGACCTCGACGTTGATGTCGGTTCGCGCGGGGAGCTCCCGCGCCACTTCTCGCTTCAGACGCCGCAAGATGAAGGGCCGGACGATCTTCGACAGGACGCGGGCTTGGTGAGCGCCGCTGCGGCGTTCCGTCGCCTGGCCGAAGCGCTCGCGGAAGGACTCGAAGCTCCCGAAGAGGCCCGGGACGGTCGCGTGGAAGAGGCTCCAGAGCTCGTCGGTGCGGTTCTCGATCGGCGTGCCCGTGAGCGCCACGCGGAACTTGGCACTCACTTCGGCGGCGGCGCGGGCCCGGAGCGTCGTCGCGTTCTTCACGGCCTGCGCTTCATCGAGGACCAGCGTGCCCCACTCGAGGCCGTGGAAGTCCGGCGCGTAGCTCGCGAGGAGCTCGTAGTTCGTGATGAGGACGTCGCCAGAGCGTAGCCCCTCGAGGAGCCGCTTGGTGGTGGCGCCCCGGAAGAGCCGCGGCCGGAGGCTGGGCGCGAACCGTTCGAGCTCGCGGACCCAGTTGAAGCCCACTGACGTCGGCGCGACGACGAGCGCCGGCCCCGCGTCCACACGATGGAGCAGGAGTGCGATGGCTTGGACTGTTTTGCCGAGGCCCATGTCGTCGCAGAGACACGCGCCCGTTGACCAGTGGGCCAAGCGGGCCAGCCAGTGAAAGCCGTCGAGCTGGTAGTGGCGCAGGTCGGCGCGGAGGTCCGGCGGGAGCGGGATCTCAAGGGTCGCCGCTTCCTGGACGCGCTCCAAGAGGTCGGCCCAGTCGTCCGGGCCGTCGACGAACATGCCGGCGTCTTGGGCATCGCCGAGCGTGGCCGCGCCGAGACGCGTGAGGCGCCACTCGTCGTTCCCCTTCTTGCCGGCGCGTGGCTGGGCGACGCCCGCCATCGGTCCGAGCGCGTCGGTGAGCGACTCGCTGAGCACGACGAGATCGTCACTGCCGAGCTCGATGTAGGTATGGCGTTCGCGGATCGCCTTCAGCAGCAGCCCAAGCGGGACCTGCTTGCCGCCGATATCGAGGCCTCCGGCCAGCCCGAACCAGTCGCGGCCTGAGCTGATGTTCACCTTGACCTGTGCGGGGCGGGCGACGAGCACGTTGGGCGCGACGGTCGTCCAGTCGATTCGGAGCTTCGGGAGCTCGGGGTGGTCGCCGGCGCCCATGGACTTCATGAGCTCAAAGGCGCGCGCCAGCTCGGTCGCGGGGACCAGCGCGCCGACCGAGCTCGAGAGCGCGATGAGATCGACGCCGAGGGCCGCGGCGACCGCGTTCGACAGTTCGAGTTCTTCGGTGAGGTTGCGGTCGATGTGCCGCACGTCGCCGCCGTCGTCGACGTAGAGCGTCGGCGGGCCTTCGCCGGCGAGGAGGACCGGGTAGTCGTCGTGATAGTGGAGGCCGAACTGGAGCGTGAGCGCGGGCCGGCTCCACGTGGCGCGCAAGACGGGCGTGGCCGTGACGGCCATGGGTTTGCCCGCGACGGTCTTTGGGAGCGCGAGTGGAGTGCCGGTACGGACGAGGTGCCGCACAAGCTCCGCGGTACCTTCTTTCGGGACGACGAGCGTGAGATGGGGGCGGGCGCGGTCGATGAAGTCACGAAGCGAGTCGGGGATGACGCCGACGAGGATCTGGTTCTGGTCCTCACGAACGACCGAGAGGTGGGTCACCATCTGGCCCTGGAGCGTCGCGAGCTCGAGAAGCGGGGCCGTCTCGCCGGCGAACTCGAACGCGAGGCCGTTGCCGAACTCATTGCCGATCTTGGCCTTTCGGGTGGTGAGCGTCACGGGCGACGCGTGCACCGTGCAGGGTCGGTCCTGGCCGGCGATGTAGACGTCGTCGCGACCGATGACGAACGCCAGGAGCGAGGAGATGCGCCAGGCTTCGCTGGCGGAGAGGCGCTCGGGCAGGTAGGCCGACCACATGATGACGTGCGCGGGTGCGCCCGGTGAGATGTCTTGCGCCCGCTTGAACGTCACGCCGCCGCGCTTCTTCGGGGTCACGGTCGAGAGGTGGATCTTGTCCACCACGCCGCGAGTCCCCGGCGTGACGACGAGTCCGTAGGTCTGGGGCGCCGCGATGGCGTCGTCCATGCGCAAGAGGGAACGTCGCCATGCCGGCGTCGAGAGCACCTCGAGCACCTTCGCTCGGACCGGGTTCGTGCTCCCCGGCTGGAGGAGGTTCAGGATGTGGTCGAGCTCCGCTTCCACGCAGGCGCAGCCCGACGCGAGGCCCGCCCCATAGTCGTCTGCGGTGAAGGTGACCTTGCAGGGGGAATCGAGCTTCAGCTTCACCCCGCGGATGGCACCGGTCATGGTGCAGGCGTTACAGGGCGAGTCCATCTTCACGACGAGCATCAGCGGCAGGTCGATGATCTCCATATGGCAGGTCGTCTCGCGCCTCGCCGCGGTGACGCCGACCTGGCCGACTGGCACGGGGAGGTTCACGAGCGCGTTCACCGTCGCCTCCCACGCGTCGACCAGCGCGGGCTCGGTCGGGGCGGTCATCGCCTCGAGCCGGCGACGTCGCTCGGCCCGAAGCTCGGCAATGCGGTCGACCTCATCCATGAGCCACTCCGCGACGACGCGCGGGAGGTCGGCGAGGTGCGGCGCGTACGGCGTCACCGTGAGCGCCCGCAGGACCCCCTCGTATTGGCTCGTCATCGGGGGCGCTTTGGCCAGTAGGCCCGGGATTCGTTGTAGATACAGCGAGAGGTGCCCCGAGACGCCGTGGCGGGAGGCCCATACGATGACGTCCTCTTGGCGCAGTCCGACGGACCGGGCGGGGTTTTGGGCGAGCTTGAAGAGCTCGGCGACGGCCGGGCTCATCGTGGGCGCATCGGGTGTCCGAGACGACGAGTCCTTCGACTTCGAAGGCGAGCGCGCCGCGGCGGTCATCGCGAGGGCCAAGGCATGCGCACACGGCGCCTTGCCGTAGTCACAGGTGCACGACAGCTTGAGCTCGCCGCTGCGAGTGAAGTCGAGTGAGACCTTGTACGGGCGCCGATCATGGACAGTGCCCGCCCACCCGTCGTCGGTCTCCTTGACCGACATGACCTGCCCGCGGCTCAGCATCAGCTCGGCGTGTCGAACCGAGGTGGAGGTGAGGCGCTGTCGAATCGCCGATAACATGAGGTTCGTGATGTTCGGTTTCGACGGGGCCATTGGCATCGATTAGCTCTTTCGTTTCAAACGTTTGGAGACGTAGGCGAGCAGAACGCGACGTTCGTCCTGACGCATCACGAGCGCTACGGTGAGGCAGATGAAGACGATCGATCCGGCTGTCGCGACCGCGACTTCCGGGAAGAAGCCCTTGGGCCTGAGCCAGAAGGCGCTGCCCACCACGGCAGCGGCGAGCACCATGAGGCCGAAGGCGCGAGAGACTTTGTAGTCGATCGGGAAGAGACGCTGAGCGAAGCGGCGGTACAGGATCCAGCGCACCGTGAACCCGGCGAAGGTGGCGAGCGCGGCGCCGAGACCGGCGTAGGGCGGGACGAGCAGTGCATAGGCGATGAGCGTCACGACGACCGCGGCCCACGTCGCCACGCTAGTCCAAACGGTCTTGCCCGAGACCTGGATGCCGAAGTCCATGACCTCGCCAAAGCTCTGGCAGACGAAGGCGGCCATCACGAAGGGGACGAGGTCGGCGGCGCGGTGAAACTCGGGGGCGCTCATGACGGTGAGGAGCGGGCGCACGAAGAGCGCGATCCCGACCGCGAGCGTGAGGACGAGGACGGAGAAGAAGAAGAAGCCGCTCTGGTAGAGGGGTTCGCGCTCTTCGATGGGTCGCTGGGCGAGCTGAAAACGCTGCGGGTCCCAGGCGAGATGGAAGGGCCCGGGTCCGAGGGACATCAGGAGGAAGCCGAACTGGTAAGCCAGCGAATAGACGCCGACTTCGCCGAGTCCGTGCGCGTCCTCCAGGAAGAAGCGGTCGCCGTAGGTGAGCACGAAGGCGCCGGCGGCGGTGACACGGTAGGGGAGCCCGAAGCGGAAGAGCTCGGTGCGGAGGGCTTTCGGCGCTGACCAACCCGTTCGGCGGAGCATCCAGATGGCGAGGCCGACGCCGAGCGTGAGGTGGGTGATGAGGGTCGACCACAAGATGCCGACGACGCCGGTGTCGAAGCCCACGACGAAGACGATGTTCAGGGTGAGCTGAACGACGAGGCGCGCGAGGCTGCCGAGCGCGTAGTGGAAGGAGCGTTGCTCGGCTTGCAGATAGAGGAGGGGCACCGTGAGCAGCGCGTCGAGCATGAAGCTCGTCCCGGCGATGCAGACGAGTGGCCAGTTCGCCCGTCCACCGAGGAGCCCCGACGCGATGAGCGGCGACGCGACGTAGAGCGCGACGGCGCCGGCCATGTTCATGCCGAGGAGCAGGCGGAAGGAGCCGGCGACGACGGCGTTCCGGTGTTCGCGGTCCTCGGAGCGGAAGTAGAAGCGGTGGAGCCCGGCGGTGATCCCGGCCGAGAAGAGGATGGACGCGACGTCGAGGCTGGTTTGCAGGAGCTGGAGGATGCCGTAGTCGACGGTCGAGAAGTAGCGCGTGTAGACCGGCAGCATCACGAACGACGCCGCGCGCTGCAGCACGAACGCGAGGGCGTAGACGAGAGCGTCACGGCCGAGGCGGCGCGTGGATGTGTTCGGAGGGGGGGCGGTCACGCGCGCGAGCATAGACGTGGACGCCCTTGGTTGTAACGGGTCCAATTGGCGGATTCGGCGGGTGGGCGTCGGCGGGGCTTTCGGACCGCCCCCCGAGCGTCTATGCTCCGCGCGTGTTCAGCCTGACCGCCCTCGGCTTCCTCCTCGGCACCCTGCTGCCGCCTGACGCGCCGCCACTCACTCTCGAGTCGGCCCAGGCGATGGCACTCGAGCGCAGCCCTCTCATGGCCGCCGCCCGCGCGAGCCTCGACGCGTTCGAAGCCCAGTATCGCGAGGCGTGGTGGGCGTGGTGGCCCAAGATCGACGTGAAGTTCCTAGCCACCGGGATCCCCCCGCAGGCCGAAGACGCCGACAACACGCAAGTCGTGAAGAATCCAGATGGTTCGGACTCCGGCTACCGCGTCGTGACCGGCCCCGACCTGGACTCGTGGAACTTCTGGATGAAGTTCGATGTGTCCGGCTACATCCCCCTCTACACCTTCGGGAAGATCTCGTCGCTACAGGCCATGTCCGAGCACGGCGTCGAGGTCGGCCACGCCGCCGAGAAGCTCGCCGCCGCGGAGCTGCGTTTCCAGGTGGCGCGGGCTTGGTACGGCCTCGCGCTCTCGTCCGAGCTGAAGGCGCTCATCGACGACGGTGAGGACCAGGTGCGCAAGGCCCGCGAGCGCCTGGAGAAACTCGACGAAGAGGACTCTCCGGAGTTCGACCAGGCGGACCTCTTCCGCCTCCGCATCTACGAGTCGCAGGTCAAGAAGGTCGTCCTCGGCAATCGACACCTCGAAGCGGTCAGCCGAACGGGCCTTCGAGTGGCGCTTGGGCTCCGGGAAGGCGAGGCCCTGACCTTGCCCGAGCCCATGACTCTCACCCGCGTGGCCGTCGAACTCGGCCCCATCGCGTGTTACGTCGACCTCGCCGCCCGTCAGCGTCCGGAGCTCGCGATGAAACGACACGAGGTCGCGGTGAAGCGGCTCGAGATCGACCGCAAGTGGGCGGACTTCTTCCCGGATTTCTTCCTGGCCGGCAGCTTCACCTACGCGTACTCGACGGTCGACCAGCAGGATTCTGCGTTCTCGAGCACAGTCTTCAACGCCCTCGGCGGCGGTGGCGCCATCGGGTTCAAGCTCGACCTCGACTACCCGGGCAAGGTCGCGCGCTACCGAAAGGTCGAAGCCGACGCGGCGCGCGGCCAAGCCGAGCTCGACATCGCCGAGGCGCAGCTCCGGGTCGAGCTCGAAGACGTCTGGCGCACGGCCAGCGAGCAGGCCGAGCTGCTGGCGAGCGCCGAGCGTTCGATGAAAGCGGCGCGCAGCCTCCTCGTGCTGCGAACCCACGAATACGAGAACGGCGTCGACGAGAATACGAAGTTCAAAGACGTCCTCGACTCGG
>JADMJS010000607.1 GCA_018780435.1 Myxococcales bacterium | reverse complement strand
ACGACGCGCTTCACCGCCTCGTACAGCTCGAGCGGCACCTCGCGGTCGCGCGCCAACAACGGCTCCGCTTTCTCGAGCATCGCCGCGTCCTCGTCGCGCGCTGCCGCACCGCCCGCGAGCTCGGCGACGCGCTCGAACCACTGCCGCTCCTCGCCGCTGCATGGCGGTGGTCGCGGCTGCTGCAGGCGCGCCGCAAACTGCTGCGACGCCAGCCAGCGCCCGTCCTTGACCTCGACGCACAGGCGCAGCGTGTCGGCGATGCAGTCGGGCGGAAAGCTGTCGCCGTCGAACGCGAGCAACGGCGCCCGTCGCCAGAGCTCTGTAGCATCGGCCGCCTCGATCAAATTGCGTGCCGCGGCCACGTCGTGATCGCGCGACATGAAGCCCAGGGCGAGGTGAGAAAGGAACGGTTGGTCTTTCTCCCGAACGCCCGCTTCGCACCACTGCTTCGCGTCGTCATCCTCGAGTGCTGCGGCGCGCAGAGCAAAGTCAATCGCTCGTCGGATGCACTGCTGCAAGCCAACGCCGTTGGCGTGACACACAGCAACGCAAAAAATTGAGTGTGCACTGCCAAGCTCGGCCGCTTTCGTGTACCACTTGACGGCCGTCTCGGCGTTCTTCTCGACGCCGCGGCCGTTCTCGAGGCACTCGCCCAGGTTGTTCATCGCGGTCGCGTCGCCCAGCTCGGCCGCTTTCTTGTACCACTTGACGGCCGTCTCGGCGCTCTTCTCGACGCCGTCGCCGTTGGCATAGCACACGCCCAGGCTGACCATCGCGCTCGTGGCGCCCAGTTCGGCCGCTTTCGTGTACCGCTTGACGGCCGTCTCGGCGCTCTTCTCGACGCCGTCGCCGTTAGCGTAGTGCCAGCCCAGGTTGACCATCGCGTCCGTGTTGCCCAGCTCGGCCGCTTTCGCGTACCACGTGACGGCCGTCTCGGCGCTCTTCTCGACGCCGTCGCCGTTAGCGTAGCGCCAGCCCAGGTTGACCATCGCGTCCGTGTTGTCCAGCTCGGCCGCTTTCGTGAGCCACTTGACGGCCGTCTCGTCACTCATCTCGACGCCCTTGCCGTTGGCGAAGCTCACGCCCAGGTTGACCATCGCAATCGTGTTGCCCAGCTCAGCCGCTTTCGTGAACCACTTGACGGCCGTCTCGACGCTCTTCTCCACGCCGTTGCCGCTCTCGAAGCAAACGCCCAGGTTGCTCATCGCGTTCGCGTTGCCCAGCTCGGCCGCTTTCGTGTACCACCCGACTGCCGTCTCGGCGCTCTTCTCAACGCCGTCACCGTTGTCGAAGCAGAGGCCCAGGTTGACCATCGCGGTCGCGTCGCCCAGCTCGGCCGCTTTCTTATACCACTTGACGGCCGTCTCGGCGCTCTTCTCGACGCCGCGGCCGTTCTCCAAGCACAGGCCCAGGTTGACCATCGCGGTCGTGTTGCACAGCTCGGCCGCTTTCGTGTACCACTTGACGGCCGTCTCGGCGCTCTGCTCGACGCCGTCGCCGTTATCGAAGCGCACGCCCAAGTTGACCATCGCATCCTTGTTGCCCAGTTCGGCCGCTTTCGTGTACCACTTGACGGCCGTCTCGGCGCTCTGCTCGACGCCGTCGCCGTTGGCGTAGCGCCAGCCCAGGTTGACCATCGCATCCTTGTTGCCCAGTTCGGCCGCCTCCGTGTACCACATGACGGCCGTCTCGGCGTTCTTCCCAACGCCGTCGCCGTTGGCGTAGCACGCGCCCAGGGCGAACATCGCGTCCTTGTTGCCATCCTCGGCCGCTCGCGTGAACCAGACGATCTGTTCCGGATCGTTTTCGTTCGCCTCGCGCAGCCACACGCCCAATCCGAACATGGCACCGACAAGACCACCCTCGGCAGCCTTCCGCATCAGTCGCATCGCCTCGTCGCGATCCACGGCGACGCCAGCCTCGGGCACGCCCCTGTACAAATGCACAGCCAGGAAGTGCATGCCGTCGAGGTTGCCCGCTGCAGCCGCTCGCTTGTACCACTCGAGCGCCTCGGCGATGTTCTTGACGACGCCGTGCTGCCCGAACTGGTAGGCGACAGCGATCTCATGCATCGCCCGACCGTGCCCCAACGCCGCCGCCGCGCGCAGCTCGGCCATTTTCCCGTGCTGCAAGCGCGCCCCAGCTTTCGCTGAGTGGCTTTGAGAACCACCCATTTTTTCGATCTACTTTAAAAATTTTGTCGGCAGGTCTTGCATCCGCCCCATTCCCGTCTCTTCTCCCTTCTTCAACATTCACCCACCCACCCCCTCCCTCCTTCAATTCAAATTCAAAACCTCTGTGGCCGCCTGCACTCGCCCGTCGCCCGTCTCGATCGTGACGAGCGCCACCTCTG
>JADMJS010000520.1 GCA_018780435.1 Myxococcales bacterium | reverse complement strand
TGTAGATGTCTTTCCAGTTCATCGAAGCAGTTCTCCTTCCGCACGTGACTGACGGAACTGAAGCGCTGGTGCGCCTGGGTACTCAAGGGGCCGGGGCACCCAGTGGCGACACGGGGGGGCCGGCGGACCCCCGCGGGACTCCCAAAGCGGCCCATGCAAGATCCGTGCACCGCGAGATGCGAGAGTCGTGCCAGCCCGGAGACGACCTCCAGATTTTCCTTGGCGGACGTCGCCGATGACGCCACGTTGCGATGAACACGGCGCCTCGGGACCGTCACCCCGTCTCCGAGCGGAGGCGTCCGAGCGTAGGCATTGGTCCTGCAGAGGGCCTTCGCCGGCGTCTTGTCGCCGAATCTTGGGGTGAGCCGACCCCAAGGCGCTGGGGCCTGAGTCCCCACCCGAGCGGTCGCCTCCGATCGCTGGACCCGAACTCGTCGAGCCGCTGGCCTCGGCGCTGGAGTGACCCGATGTCCTTGTCCCTCGTCAGTCTCTGCTCTGGGCTCGTCTTGACCGCGCCGCCAGCGTCGCCGAACGAGGACGTGGTCCCGCTGGGCGTGTCGCGGGCCCCGCTGACGGTCCACGCTCGCGAGCTGGAGGCGCATCGGGGCGCGTTGCCTCGCGTGCGGGCGCCCGGCTTCGGCGCGGACGCGGCGGCGCGCCGACGGCCCCGGGCGCTCGCCGGGACGGGCCTCGAGCGTGAGGTCTACGGCTACCTCCCGTATTGGGTCGACTACGACGACTTTCGCTGGGACCTCCTCACGACCCTGGCGTGGTTCTCAGCGGAGTTGAACGCGACGGGTGACATCACCGACGACCACGGCTGGTTCGACAGCGCCTCGATCGCGGCTCTCCGGGACGACGCCAAGGCGAACGGCGTTCGCTTCGTCCTGACGGTGACGCTCTTTGACGGATCCGCCATCGCGACGCTGGTCAACAGCGCCATGAACCGGGCAAACGCGATCGAGAACCTCGTCGACGCCGTCGTCACGATGGAGGCCGACGGCGTCAACGTGGACTTCGAGGGCGTACCGTCGTCCGCCAAAGCGGGCCTCGTGACCTTCGTGACCGATCTCGAGGCGGCGATGACCGCCGCGACGGCCATCGGCCACGTCACCGTCGCGACGCCTGCCGTCGACTGGAACGGCTCCTTCGACTACGACGCGCTCGCGGAAGCCTGCGACGGCCTCATGATCATGGGCTACGACTACCACTACCCGGGCGGGAATCCCGGGCCGAACTCGCCGCTCACGGCGGGGGACATCTGGAGCAAGTGGAGCCTCACCTGGACGCTCGACGACTACTTCCAGTACGGGAAGGCGTCGAACAAGCACAAGTTCATCTTGGGGCTGCCCTTCTTCGGCTTCGATTGGCCGTCCGAGAGCACCGCGATCCCCGGGGTCGCGACCGGAAAGGGCAAAGCCGTGACGTGGGCGGTCTGCAAGGCCGGCGCGCCCGCGAGCGGCCTCGAGTGGGACCCCCACTCGCAGACCGGCTATTACATGACCGAGCAGGGCGGCGAGTGGCACCAGGTCTGGTGCGACGACGCCCCGTCGTGGGAAGCGAAGATGCAGCTCGTGGAGAGCTACGACATCGGGGGCATCGGGATCTGGGCCCTCGGGTACGACGCCGGCACGAGCGACTACTGGGACCTCATCGAGGAGTACCTGGTGGCGCCGCCAATCGTGGTGGACGGCGATGCCGGTACGGCCGATGCGGGCCCGGCCGACGCGGGCCCGACTGACGGGGGATCAGCCGACGGGGGCCCTACCGGTCCGGACGCGGGTGGCCCCATCGCCGAGCCCGATGTCGCGGCCGGCGACGCTCAGGAGATCCCTGCCGACGAGGTTTGGAGCGCGCCTGACGAGGATGTGGGGGCCTCCCAACCGAGCGCCGACGCCGGCGGCGACGGGGTCGACGTGGCGCCGGCCGATGAGCCGGACGCGGAAGCCAACGGGGGCGTCCCAGGGGCCGGCGTGAACGCACGCACCATCGGCGCGGCGCGCGTCACGGAGTCCGGTGGATGTGGGGTCCATCGGCACCGCCCGTACCCGGGACTCCTGACCTCGGTATTCCTCCTGGCCCTCGGGTGGGGCCTCAGGCGCCAGAGTCGTCGCGTCGGCCCACGCCGACCCTCCGCGCCCTCCTACCAAACCCGCGCTTGACACTTCCGGCCCTCTGCCTAAGTTGCGCCGGCTCTGCTCCCGCGCGTGGGGCTCGTCCTGGGTGACGCGGCGACGACGCCGACTCGACCAGGACGGGGCACGACCGAGGGAGGGCCCTCGACGCGTGGCCACACTGTAACTCTCGCCAGGAAGACCGTTCGATCATGCCGATCTACGAGTATCAGTGCCCGG
>JADMJS010000657.1 GCA_018780435.1 Myxococcales bacterium | reverse complement strand
CCGTCTTTGCACAGTGGCGGAAAAGCAAGGCTATTTGCAGAAAGAAGGCGAAAAGTTTAAAACGTGGAAGAAGCGATGGTACACCGCTCTTGATCTGTCCATTATCTCCCTCTCATCCCTCGCTCATCACTCGCCAAGGTTCGAGCTTCGAGATGGCATTTTGACCTACGCCAAGTCGCAAGGCGGCGCGGCGATCGCGAGTGTCGTACGCCCAACCCCACCACCCCCCACCCCACACCCCTCCCTCCCCACCCCCACCCCCTCTCCCTCTCCTCACAGAAAAAAAACGTTTTTTTTTTTTTTTGCTTGCAACAGGTTTTAGAGCCCGAGAGCAAGGTTGACAAACACGACCGCAAGGGCAAGAAGCACTGCTTTCAGCTGGCGACCGCGGCGCGCACGTACTACTTCATCGGGCAAAACGAGGCCGAGGTGGACGAGTGGCTCAAGGTGCTGCAGCGCGCCATCGACGAGTGCGGCGTGGCGTCGGAGAACTTTGACGGCAAGCCGATCAACAAGATCGGCCTCGAGGACTTTGATCTGCTCAAGGTGATCGGCAAGGGCTCGTTCGGCAAAGTGATCCAGGTGTGCAAGAAGGACACGAAGCGCATCTACGCCATGAAGGTCATGAACAAAAAGGTGATCGTCGAGAAGAACGACACCGAGCACATCAAGGCCGAGCGGCGCATCCTGCAAAAGGTGCGCCACCCGTTCCTCATGACGCTGCACATGTCGTTCCAGACGCCCGACAAGCTCTACCTCGTCATGGACTTTGTCAACGGCGGCGAGCTCTTCACGCACATGCAGTCGGTCGAGAACTTTGACCAGGACCGCACGCGCTTCTACGTCGCCGAGATCACGCTCGGCGTCGCCTACCTGCACTCGCTCGGCGTCATCTACCGCGACCTCAAGCCCGAGAACATCCTGCTCACCAGCGACGGCCACATCTGCCTCACCGACTTTGGCATCTCGAAAGAGGGCTTCGAGGAGGACACGGCGCGCACCAAGACGCTCGTCGGCACGCCCGAGTACCTCGCGCCCGAGGTCCTCCAGGGCCACGCCTACGGCAAGGCGGTCGACTGGTGGTCGCTCGGCACGCTCATGTACGAGATGCTCGACGGCAACCCGCCCTTCTGGGACCAGGACGTCCAGAAGATGTACAAACGCATTCTGCAGGAGCCGCTCGCCAAGTTCCCGCCCGCCGCCGGCCCCGAGGCCTGCGACCTGCTGCGCCAGTGGCTCGAGCGCGATCCGAACAAGCGTCTCACCGACGCTAAGCTCATCAAGGCGCACGCGTTCTTCGCCTCCATCAACTGGGACGACCTGTACAATCTCAAGATCAAGCCGACCTACGTGCCGCCGGTCAAGTCGGCCTCGTCGACCTCGATGATCGACCCCGAGTTCACCAAAGAGGACCCCAACGACATCAAGCCCGTCAACTCGCTCGACGCCGCCAAGTACGCCTCGCACTTTGACGGCTTCACGCTCAACCCGGCCACCATCGACACGCGCAAACCCGCACCGGCGGCCGCCGCTGCCGCCGACGACGACGACGACGATTGAACTTGAGAATTCGCGTTCAATGGCTGTGGCTCAGGACGACGAGGATGGCGACGAGGAGCGGGAGCGGCGCCAACGCGCTCGACGAGGAGCTCGCCGCCGTCGCCGAGCCGACCGGCCTTGCGAAGCAGCGCTTGACCGAGTCCTCCTCGTCGACGCGGCACTCAAGGCCCAGCGCGCACACCTGCTCGTCGTCGCCGACGCGCCGCAGCAAGCACGAGCAGCCGCGCGAGCCGGCGTTGCAGCTGCTGCCCTTGTTGTCCTTGCCGGCGTTGATGTTCATGTCCTCGTCCTCGTCGCCAAACAGACCATTGTCCACCGCAGGAAAGCCGCACCACCGCGGCGTGAAGTCGGCTCGCAGAATGCACGAGCCGAGCGCCACCGACGGAACGCAGAACGATTTGTTGACGGCCGCCGAACCGGTGCACTCCTCCACTCTCGGCACCGTGCAGTTCAAGAAGCAGCACTCGCACTGCGCGAATCAGAAAAATCGGTTGAAACCGAAACCAAACAGCGCCGCGCGCGTCAGTCGCGTGAAATACTCGACTGATTGTGACTGCTGGCAGCTTAATCCATATGCGTACCCATGCATTCGTGCCCACCGTCGTCAGCCCCAGCGAGCCGCACACTTGGCAGCTCGTGATCTCGCTGATGTTGACGTTGGGGTCCGCCGACACCAATACCACTAGCAGCACCACCAACAACATCAAAATACAAACGCTCATCCGTGCCTCTGCTTCAACGACAACAGGCCGCGCACCACGGCCAGTTTCTGCTCGCTCGCCGCCTGCCGCAGCTCTTCCA
>JADMJS010000053.1 GCA_018780435.1 Myxococcales bacterium | reverse complement strand
CCAAAACGCCCCTCGCCACGAACGTTGAACGAGAGGCCCTCAGCGGACGTCGCCAGAGCCTCTCCACCCCAAATTCCGACCTCCGAGCCTCCTCGACCCCGAATCGGGGCTCCCAGGGCCCCCTCTGAAGGGGCGAAAACCCGTCAAGCCCAACGTGTCGATTTCTCAAAGATTTTCATGCGAACGAGGGTCCACCTGAACGGGATCCAGTGGGAACTCCAATCAACCCGACCACCGTTGGCGCGCGCTGGACACGGCCGAGCACGACAGGACGCTCACCCACAGAGGACTGGTTCAGCCACGCCCTCCTAATCGATGCGCGGGATCCCGGCGAGCGACGCCATCTCACCCACCGCGACCTCGGCACGACACGAAGTCCCCAAGTCCACCCATTCAAGTGACACGATCCCTCGGACCGGCCGGCGAGCTGCGGCGCGGACGTCTCCCGAGCCCCTCCCGCGTGGCCACAAGCCGATTGTGCGGACCGCAATGCAGGGTGAGGTTGTCGGCGGCGTTCGATCCACCGTGCGCCCACGCGACCCGGTGATGGATCTGCACGGCGAAGCGCGACCCGCAGACGTGCCCGTCGTCGCCCACAAACGTGCAGCACCCGCCGTCGCGGTCGAAGACCTCCCGTCGAACGGGGGCGGGGATGTGCTCCCGCTCGCGTAGCCCGGCGAGCCCACGGAGGGCTGGCTCAGCCACGCCCTCCTGATCGATGCGCGGAATCCCGACGAGCGACGCCATCTCACCCACTGCGACCTCGGCACGACACGAAGTGCCGGTGTCCACCCGTTCAAGTGACACGATCGCTCGGACCGGCCGGCGAGCCGCGGCGCAGGCGTCTCCCGAGTCCCTCTCGGGTGGCCACGAGCCGATGTTGCGGACTGCAGTGCAAGGTGAGGTTGTCGCCCCTATTGGAGCCCCCGTGCGCCCACGCGATCCGGTGACGGCAGCGCGCCATGACCCCGGAACGTTGACGGCACCGGCCGAAGCGCCGACACTCGCGCCATGGCCCGGTCGTACAAGTGCCCCCATTGCGGTCGTATTCAGCGGGCCGAACCTCTCCCGGACGAGAAGGTCACGGTCACGTGTGACGCGTGTGGGGGCCGTTTTCGGATCCCGGCGGCTCAGGAGAAGGCGCGCCTTCAGACGTCCATCGCCGCCGCCGCCGTCCGAGAGGAGCTCAAGGCGCAGATCGACGCCAGCCGCAGCGAAGACGACAAGCGCCGCCTGAAGCGAATCATCGATGAGCGCCGCCTCGGCGACTACGAGATCCTCGATGAGCTCGGTCGCGGCGGCATGGGCGTCGTGTTCAAGGCCTTCCATCGCCACTTGAAGCGGATGGTGGCGCTCAAGGTCATCCTGCCGGACGCGGACGATCCAGAGACGATGCTACGGCGCTTCAAGCGCGAGGCGGAGCTGCACGCGCGGCTCAGCCATCCGAACATCGTCCACGTCTACGACTACGGCGTCATCGACGGGATGCACTACTTCGCCATGGACTTCGTGACGGGCACTCAGCTCACGAAGCTCATTGGCTCGCCGGAGTTCCGGCTCGCTGAACGTCTCCATGTGGTCACGCTCGTCGCCGAGGCGCTCGAACACGCGCACGGTCAAGGTGTCGTTCACCGGGACGTGAAGCCCGACAACATCATCGTCGACGCCGGCTGGAACCCGCACGTCGTGGACTTCGGCATCGCGAAGGCCACGGACAACTCCGGTATGGAGTCGATCACCCGGCAAGGGCTCGCCGTCGGCACGCCGCACTACATGGCGCCGGAGCAGTTCAGGCCGAAGCTCGGCGCGGTCGGCCCGCAGTCCGACGTCTATGCCGTCGGCGCGGTGCTCTACCACCTCCTCGCTGGCAAGACGCCCTTCGATGCCGACACCGCGCACCAGGTGCTCATCAAAGCCGCGACGCAGGACGCGCCGCCGCTCATCGGGCTCAAGACCCCGTCGGACGAGCTCATCGACGAGGACCTCGCGGCCATCGTCAAGCGTTCGATGACGAAGGAGCTGGCGAAGCGCTACCCCTCGGCGCGCTCCTTTGCGGCCGACCTTCGCCGCTATGCGGCCGGGCTCGAAGTCGAAGCCAATCCGCTGTCCGGCAGAGCCCGGCTCCGGCGCCAGCTCAAGAAGAACCCCGGTGCCGTCACCCTCTTTGGACTTACGGGCGCCTTGCTCCTCGCCATCGCCGTGGCGCTCGTCGCCATCGGCACGCTCTGGTCGAGCCGGGACGGTCAGCTCTCCAGCACGCTGGCCGGCGCGCGCACCCTCGTCCTGAATAGCTGCAAGAGTGCGGCAGCCGGCGCCGACCAAGCCATCGCCAACGTCGAATCCGAGCTGGCCGTCGGCAGTTCGTCCATCGTCTGGATCACGCTAGTGGGCATCCTCGTCTTCGGCGCGGCGCTGTCCGCCGTCGCGTACCGCATGATGTCACAGCGGCTCGCGGAGAGCCTCCCCTCGAGCCCGGCCGCTCGTCCCGATGAGATTGGGCAGACCGCGGACGAGGTGGCGTCGAAGTCCGGCTGATCCGGTCCTCGGCACTTCAAACCCGTGACGTCCTTTCACGATCTCCCCGCAGCCGTCATTACGGCGCCGCTCGTCACCGCGTTGCGCGACGGCGGCGCTGCGGTCGTCGTCGCGCCGCCCGGGTCCGGCAAGACCACGGCGCTCCCCGCGCTCCTACTCGACACCGGCGTCATAGGCGACGGCGAGCTCCTCGTGCTCGAACCACGACGGCTCGCCACCCGCCTCGCCGCCGAGTACGTGGCGTCAGTGCTGGGCGACCCCATCGGGGGGCGAGTCGGCTACACGGTCCGTCACGAGGAGCGCCGCTCCAAAGCGACACGTCTCCGCTACATCACGTCGGGTGTGCTCCTGAAGCGGCTTCGGCGCGACCCCACCCTCGCTGGCGTCTCGCTGGTCATCTTCGACGAGTTCCATGAGCGGCACGCCATCGACGACGTCCTCCTCGCGTGGGTTCGACGTCTGCGCGAGACGTCGCGGCCGGACCTCCGCGTCATCGTCATGTCGGCGACGCTGTTTGCGGAGCCCATCGCCGCCTGGCTCGGGACACCGGCGGCGGGTCCCTGTCCCATCCTTCGGTCGGACGGACGAGCTCACCCGGTCGCGCTCCACCATCTGAGTCGCCCGGACCGACGTCCGCTTCACGTCCAGATCGCGGGGGCCGTGGACGACGCAGCGGCCGATCCGGAGTCCGGTGACATGCTCGTCTTCCTGCCGGGCTCACGGGCCATCGCGCAATGTCAGTCGGCGCTCACGGGCGGACAGTCCGTCACGGCGAAACACCGACTCGAGGTCGTGACGCTGCACGCGAGCCTCAGCCCGGAGGAGACCCGCGACTCGCTGCGCCGGCGGCCGGCCGGCGTACGGCGCGTCATCCTCTCGACGAACATCGCCGAGAGCTCCGTCACCATCGACGGCGTTCGGACGGTCATCGACGCCGGCCTCCATAACGTCGCCCGCACGAACGCCTGGACCGGCATGACGGCCCTCATCGAAGAGGACATCCCCCGCGACTCGGCGATTCAGCGCGCCGGCCGCGCCGGACGTCAAGCGCCGGGACGTTGCTTCCGCCTCTACACCTCGGACGACTTCGATCGCCGCCCCGAGCGGCTCGTCCCCGAGCTCGCCCGCACCGATCTCACCGATCTCCTACTCACGCTCCACGCGGTCTCCGTACGCGCCCGCACCGACCTCGACTGGCTCGACCCACCACCCGCGCTCGCGTGGGACACGGCCGAGGCGACGCTGGATGCGCTTGGTCTGACCGACGGCGGGCGCCTCACACCGGACGGCCAAGCTGTCCTCGACGCCGGGGCCCACCCGCGTCTCGGTCGGCTGGTCCTCGAAGCCGCTCGCCGCGGCGTCCTCGACCTCGGCGCCGAGGCCGCAGCCGCCTTGGGCGCTCAGGGCGACCTGCGGCTCCCCGATGGGCTCCCCGAGGGCGACTCGGACCTCCTGGCTATCCTGCGCGCGCCCGGGGCACGCGGTCGCTTCGAGAAGGACGCCCGCGAGCTCGCCGCCGCCTTCGGGTTCGCACGGTCGCGCCAGGCGCCGGAGGACCGCGCCATGGCGCTCAGAGAGGCGCTCCTCCACGCGTTCCCAGACCGCGTCGCGATGCGCCGAGAATCCGAACCCGAGCGCCTCATGATCGCGGGCGGCGGCGACGCGCTCCTCGGCAAAGCCAGCACGGTCCGCCACGCGCGCTGGATGGTCGCCGTCGACGCCGGGCAGATGGGCGGCCGCACGATCGTCCGCCTCGCGAGCGCGATCGAGCCCGACTGGCTCATCGACCTGCCACGGGCCGGCGACGACATCGTCGAGACCACCGATGTCCGCTGGAACGACCGCAGCGAGCGCGTCGAAGCGACGGAGACCACCCGCTACCGCGGCCTCCCGATGGACCGTCGCGCCGTCGACGCACGCGGGCGCCCCGAGGCCTCGCGTTGCCTGCGGGAAGCGGTACGCTCGGCCGGCCTCGGGCGTTTCCTCGACCTGGACGCCCTCGACGTCTACTTGGGCCGCCGCGAGGTCGCCGCCGCCGCGGGCCGGGATCCCCTGCCGCCCTTCGGACAATCCGAACTCGACGCGCTCATCGATCGCCTGTGTGACGGCGCCATCGCGTTCAAGGACATGCGCGAGCGCGGCGTGATGGGCGAGATCGAAGGCACGCTCACCTGGGCCGAACGCGGCCGCCTCGACGCGCTGGCCCCCGAACGAATGGAGCTGCCGTCGGGCCGACGCGCCAAGATCGAGTACGCGCCCGGCAAGAAGCCGAAGCTGCGCGCGGTGGCGCAGCACCTCTTCGGGCTGGGCGACACGCCCAAGGTCGCGGGCGGAGCCGTCGCCTGCCTCGTCGAGATCCTGGCACCATCACAGCGCCCAGTGCAGCTCACCGACGACCTCCGGGGCTTCTGGACGCGCACCTGGCCCGAAGTCCGAAAGGAGCTTCGGGGCCGTTACCCGCGCCAGTCCTGGCCGGAGAACCCAGCGACCTTCCTAGAGAAATCGGACGAAGCGCCCGAACCGCGAGGCGGGTCCCGCAAGTGATACGGGGCCGGTCAAGCCGCTCGCAATTTCTCCAAGAAGTCGAGTAGCGCCACGGGCAGCGGCGACGACACCCGGAGCTCGGGCTTGCCCTCCGTGGCAGGCAAGAGCAGCTCCGCGCTGTGCAGAAAGAGGCGGTTCAAGCCGAGGGCCCGGCAGTGCCGATTGACGGCGCCTTTGCCGTACTCGACGTCGACGAGGAGCTGATGGCGGAGGTGGGAGAAGTGGCGCCGTATCTGGTGGCGCCGGCCGGTCTCGATATGCACGCGGACGAGGCTCGCGGGCCCGAAGCCGCCGCCGAGCTCGAAGACCTCCAGCCGTTCGTACCGCGTCAGCGCTTCTTGAAGCCCGCCGCCATCGAGCGACGTGAGCGGACGGTCGATGACACCGGCCGGTGGGCACTCACCACGGACGAGCGCGAGGTAGGTCTTGCTCGCGTGCTGCATGCGCGCCTGGGCCTCGGCGGCGCCCGCCGAATCCCGCGCGAAGACGACGAGGCCCGAGGTCGGTCGGTCGATGCGGTTCACCGGATGGACCTGGGCCCCGACGGTGTCTCGTAGCCACTGCAGGAGGACGACCTTGGCGTCGCGATGCTCCGGCGAGCGATGCACGACCGCGCCCGCGGGTTTGTCGACGATGAGGAGCCCTTGTTCGTCGCAGACGAGCGTTGGCAACACCTCGTCTCCCCCCGTGGCGTTCAACCGCCGCCCCGAAGCGAGATGGACCGACCTTGCCAGTTTCGAAAACGCCAGTCCTCGGGTGGCCGGGACAGCTCGTAGTCCGGGATGACCGGCACTTTGCCCCCACCTTCGGGGAGATCCACGACGTATTGCGGCACGCCAAGCCCCGAGAGCGGGCCGCGCAGGTCCGCCATGATCGCTTTGCCGGTGGCGATGGGGACGCGGAAGTGGCCGATGCCTTCTTCGAGATCGGCGTGCAGGATGTAGTAGGGCTTGACCCGCATGCGGAGCAGTCGGCGGTTCAAGTCGATGACCACGTCCGACCGGTCATTGACGCCAGCGAGGAGCACCATCTGGTTCTGGATAGGCGTTCCCGCCGTTAGGATGCGGTCACAGGCATCCCACGCCTCGGTCGTGACCTCGCGCGGGTGGTTGAAGTGAGTCATGACCCAGATGGCGAGTCGGCGGCTCTGGTAGCTCTTCAAGACCTCGGCGAAGCCCGCATCGACGCGCTGCGGCAAGGTGACGAGGTTGCGGGTCCCGATTCGCGCCGTCTCGACGTGCTCGATGTCCGACAGCGCTTCGAAGATGGCAGCCAGGCGTTCATTCGACAGGCTGAGGGGGTCGCCGCCCGAGACGATGACGTCTTTCACGGACGGCGTACGTCGGATGTACTCAATAGCCTCGTCGAGCTCGCCCTTTCGAGGGGCCGAGTCGGGGTCCGAGACCTTGCGCTTGCGAGTACAAAAGCGGCAGTACATCGCGCAGTTGTGGTTCGTATAGAGGAGCACCCGATCGGGGTAGCGGTGGGTCAGGCCGGGCGCCGGCGAGTGCAGCTCTTCCGCCAAGGGATCGGGGCGTTCACCCGGCCAGACGCGAAGCTCCCCGAGGCTTGGCACCGCTTGGCGCCGTATCGGGCAGTGAGGGTCCTCCGGGTCGATGAGGCCCAGATAGTACGGCGTGATCGCCATCCGAAAGCGGTCCTCGAGCGCGTCGATGGCCTCCGCTTCGTCGGCCGAGAGCGTGAGCAGCGACGAGAGCGCCTGTCGGCTCGTCACGCGGTGTTGCTGTTGCCAGCGCCAGTCGGCCCACTCGTCCGCGGAGACGGACGCGTAGTGCGGATGACGCGGGGCGCTCTCGATGCGCGTCAATGCCACGCCGTCCAGAGGGCGTCGAAGGTGTCCTGGAAGCGGGAGACGAGCCCCGGTTCGGCGGTCAGGATGATGTTCTCCTGATTCTCGGCAAAGGCGCTACGGGTCCAATTGTAGCTGCCGGTCACGAGCCGCTTCCGGTCGAAGATCGCGAACTTATGGTGCATGTGCGACGGGCTCGTGTCGATGGCGACCGCCACGCCGAGACGCCGAAGCGTGTTGATGTCCGAGCCGGTGTCGGTGCTCTTCTCGTCGTCCGAAACGATGCGGATGGCGACCCCACGCCCGTGGGCCTCCATGATGGCCGCACTCAGGTGGTCGTCCGTGATGGTGAAGACGCAGACGTCGACGCTGACACGCGCCCGCCCGAACTGCTCGGCGATCGCGCGTCGGCAGTCCTCACCCGGACTGAAGTAGGCCTCGGAGGCGTGGGGCGCGGCCCCGCGACCTGCCTCGGCGATGGCGTCCGTGACCGCTTCGAGCCAATCGAGCGGCGCGCGCCCATCTCGGGTGGCCGATCGGGCCATCGCAAAAGCCCGGCGCCGCAGCCAGATGAGGTCGTCGGGGTCGACGTCGCGATCGCTCAGCAATGCCGAGAAGGCCTTGCGCTCCGAACGGCTGAAGGCGCCGTCGTGGAGCGACTTTCCGAGCTCGTCGGCTATCGCCTCCGGCGTCACCTGGGCCTGCCTCTCCACGTCCGACACGCACGCACCTCCACGGCGTGCTTGATTAGCCCGGCAGCACCGTCCTGTCACGCGGAAGGCGCCAGTGGCGCACGCCGAGCGCTTTCTGGTACCCATTCTCAACTCACGAGTTGCAGGCAGGCTCGCCGTTCGATATGGAAGGCGAGTGAATATCGGCGTCCTCGAAGACAGGTGGGTCAGCGGCGCGCGGTCAGTCCGCTGGCGCGATGGCGATGCGACGCGCCTCATCGGTGCGTTGCTCCTAGCCATCATCTTCCACCTCGCCTTCGCTACCAGCGTCACCGAGTTCCTGAAGGACGAGCCCGAGACGAACAAGGCCCTCACGCCGCCGGAGGAGCCGGTCCTCGTCACACCGTCCGAGACCGCCGCCGACGAAGCACGCGAGGAGCTCGACGAGGACGAAGTCGTCTTCGTGGACGAGCCGCCCGCCCGCGGCCTTGCACCCGCTGGCGAAGCCTTCCCGCATGCAGCGACGTCACCGCCCCCCGCCCCCACTCCCGAGCTGCCACCGGAGCTCGCCGCGACCCCGTCGGCGCTCCCCGAGTTCGAGCCCATCGTTCAGGCCGATCCCGCGGCCATCGCGGTCGCTATTCTGCCGCCCGAGGTCAAGCGGAAGGTCGCCAAGAAGGATACAGCGCTGGGCAGGGTGGACTTCCTGGGGAGCAGCGACAGCGTCGCCGTCCTCGCCGCGCTCGACGACAGCACCGCGCTGAACGCGATCGGGGCCCTCCACGGCGAAGGGACTATCACGAACCTGCTCTCGTCGAACGGCGGCGCCGGGATCGCCTCGGGGCTGGGCGCCATCGGGGGCACGATCGGGGGTAGCGGCGACGTCGGCCTCATCGGGACGGGCCGGGGTCCGGACATCGACCTCGTCCACCTCGAGAGCAAGTACACGCGCCGCATCCGCGACGCCGTCGCGCGGGTCAAGTCCTACCCCGCCGAAGCCGAAGCTGACGGTCTCGAAGGCACGGTCACCCTCGAGCTCACCATCGACCGCGCCGGGACCATCACCGCGGTCGAGGTCGGGCGCACGTCGGGCCACACGGTCCTCGACGAGGCGGCCCTTCGGTCGGTACGAAAGCTCGGCCGCCTGCCGGCGCCTCCCGCAGAGCTAGAATGGCAGGAAGAGCGCAAGGTCCGCATCCCCGTCACCTTCAGATACGACTAGGCGCGGTCCCGTGGTCCTGGCTCTACACCCTCCCCCCTACGACACGCGCCTCGCGATCATGGTCGCCGAGTCGACCGTCGAGTACGTTCGCGCGGGCGGCCCGGGCGGCCAACATCGCAACAAACGCGAGACCGGCATTCGGCTCGTCCACGCGCCCTCGGGGCTCATCATCATGGCGACCGAACGCCGATCCCGCGCACAGAACGAGAGCCTCGCGTTCGAGCGCCTGCGCGAGCGGCTGGCGGACCTCAACTACGTCCCAGAAGCCCGAATCCCGACGCGTACACCGCGCCGCGCCAAGGCGGCCCGAATGGACGACAAACGACGCGTCGGCGAGAAGAAACGCGGTCGCAGCCGCCCGCGCCCCGGGGGAGACGACGGTTGAAGACGTACCTTGACCTCATCCGCGACGTCCTCGAGAACGGCGAACGTCGCGAGGACCGCACCGGCGTCGGGACGCTGTCCATCTTCGGGGTTCAGAGCCGCTACGACTTGCGCCTGGGCTTTCCGCTGCTCACGACCAAGAAGGTCCTCTTCGCCGCCGTGGTGCGAGAGCTCCTGTGGTTTCTCCGCGGCGCCACGAACATCCGCGACGACCTGACGCAGCACACGCCCATCTGGGACGCGTGGGCCGACCCGGACGGCGAGCTCGGCCCCATCTACGGCCACCAGTGGCGCAACTGGGGCGGCCAGGGCATCGACCAAATCCAGGGCGCCATCGACCTCCTGAAGCGCGATCCGTCGTCACGCCGCAACCTGGTCAGCGCGTGGAACGTGGCCGACCTGCCGGCCATGAAGCTGCCGCCTTGCCACCTGCTCTTCCAGTTCTATGCGAGCGGGGGCTTTCTCGACTGTCAGCTCTACCAACGGTCGGCCGACCTCGCGCTGGGCGTGCCCTTCAACATCGCGAGCTACGCGCTCTTGATGACCCTCGTGGCCGGCGAGGTCGGCCTCACGCCGCGTTTCTTCATTCACACCCTCGGTGACGCGCACATCTACCTGAACCACGTGGATGGGCTCCGGCGCCAGCTCGAGCGTGAGCCCAAGGCGCTGCCGACGCTCCTGGCCCCGAAGAAGCCGGTGCTCGAGGTCCGCTTTGAGGACGTCTCCCTCGAGAACTACGTCCACCACCCCTTCATCAAATTCGACGTCGCGGTGTGAGCGGCTCCTTCGCGCTCGTCTTCGCGATGGACCGTCACGGCGGCATCGGCCAGGGCGGCACCCTGCCCTGGCGCCTCCCGGGCGAGCTCCGACACTTCCGCGAGGTCACCACGGCGCCACCGGGACCCAACGCGGTCATCATGGGCCGACGCACCTGGGACTCGCTCCCGCCTCGCTTTCGGCCCTTGCCCGGCCGCCTCAACATCGTGCTCTCGCGGGGGCCCATCACCGTCTCGGGCGAGCGCGTCTTGATCGCCCGAGACCTGACGGCCGCTCTCGCGGCGGCGCAGGGCTACACCGGCCGCTTCGTCATCGGTGGGGCCAGCCTCATCGATGAGGCGCTGTCCCATGCGGCTCTCGAGTCGGTCTTTCTCACTGAGATCGATCGCGACTTCCACTGCGACGTTCGTCTGTCGCCCTCCTCGCTCCAACTGCTCCGATCGTCCGTATGGCGCCGTGAACGGTCGGACGAACAGGAGGAGAGCGGAATCCGCTATCACTTCGAGATGTTGAGGAGAAGCGAGCGACCCGCCGCTCAGTGAATCGACAGCGCTTCCTGCAGGTGTTGCCCCGTCTCGAACGCGTTGACGGAGCCACCCGATTTGAGGAAACGCGCGACGTCTTCGGACGGCATGGGCCTCGCGAGGCCAAAGCCTTGGAGCACGTCACAGCCCATCTCGCAGAGCAGCCGGAGCTGGTCCGAGGTCTCGACCCCCGACGCGACGACCTCGATTCCGAGGCTGTCCGCGAGCGACACGACGCTCTGGACCATCGCCTGGTCGGCGCGGCTGTCCACGAGCCCGTGATGCAAATCGCGATGCATCTTCAGGCGATCAAAGGGGAAACGG
Organism: Myxococcales bacterium; assembly: GCA_018780435.1. Lineage (GTDB taxonomy): Bacteria > Myxococcota_A > UBA9042 > SXOO01. Next base: position 1,856 of record JADMJS010000053.1, on the reverse strand, counting down.
CGCAGGTTGGACAGGGAGCTCGTTCCGGTCCCGAAGTCGTCGAGCGCAACCCGTAGACCGAGCGACTTGAGCTCATCGAGGATACGACGAGTGCCTTCCGGATCCTTGACGGCGAGTCCTTCCGTCACCTCAAGCTCGATGCGCTTCGGGTCCACGCCGGTCGACACCAACGTCCGCCGTACCATGTCCACGAAGGCGCGGTCGGCGAGCTGCTTGGTCGAGGCGTTCACGGACACACGCGGGACGTCGATGCCGGCGTCGCACCATGCTTTGACTTGGGTGCAGACCGTGAAGAGCACCCAGTGACCGAGCTGGCCCATGAGCCCGGTCTCCTCGGCGACCGGAATGAACGTGGCGGGCGGGATCCACCCGAGCTCGACCGACTTCCAACGCAAGAGGGCTTCGAAGCCCACCACTTGCGCCGAGCGCGCGTCGATCTGGGGCTGATAGTGGATCGACAGCTCGTCCTGCTCCATCGCGCGTTCGAGTCGCGGCCGCATCTCGAGCACACACGTCGCGCGATCGTTCAGGGAATCGTCGAAGAGCGTGAACGCGTCACGTCCCCGTTCCTTCGATTGATACATCGCGAGATCGGCGTGACGAACCAGCGACTCGGCGTCGCGACCATCCCGAGGATAGACGCTGACGCCGATGCTCGCGGAGACACGGACCTCGTGGACGCCGAGGCGGAAGGGTTCGCGCATCGCCTGGACGAGCCGCTCGGCGATGGCGACGGACTCGGCGTCGACCACGAGCCGAGGGAGCAGCACCATGAACTCGTCACCGCCTTGCCGCGCGACCGCGTCACCAACGCGAACGACGCTCGACAGCCGCTCGGCGACCCCCTGAAGGAGCGCGTCGCCCACTTCGTGACCGAGCGTGTCGTTGACTTCCTTGAAGTGGTCGACGTCGATGAAGATGACGCCGAGGTGTTCGCCGGCACGTTCGGCCTGCGCGAGTGACGAGGCGAGCCGGTCCTGAAAGAGGAGCCGGTTCGGCAGGCCGGTCAGTGGGTCATGGTAAGCGAAGTGCCGCGCGCGGTCCTGCGCTTGGCGGCGCTCGGTGATGTCTCGGAAGACGAGCGTCGCGAGCGGCATTCCGCGGTGTTCGATGGGAGCCACCGACACCTCGATGGGGATGGGCCCACGCCCGCGGCCCCAAAGCGCGAGCTCGAGGCGATCCACTCGGCGACCATCGGTGATGGACTCGAGGAGCGCCGCCATGATCGCGGGCTCTCCCTCCACCACCTCGCAGAGGGGTGTCGGCGGGAAGTCGACGTCGTCGAGCCCCAGCACGTTTCGTGCGGTCCGATTCCCATCGAGCGCGACGCCCGACCGAACACAGATGAAGAGGACTCCTTCGCTCATCGCGTTCATCGCGGAGTGATGCAGCGTGTGTTGATCGCGGCGGCGACCGAGGCGCTCCCGTGCCTTGATTCCGAGCCCGATGGCGGTGACGCTCAGGCCCGCAACCGCGATCCCCCAGAGCACCGTCGTGCTCCCAGAGAGGCTCGCCGCGGCGACACCCGGCACGAGGCAGGCCATCACGGCGACCAGCGCCGACCTCCGGTTAATCGATGCCTCAAGCTCAAACTTCACGCTTGCACGACTCCCTCGGAGGGCCGCTGCAGCCCTCCACCGGGTACTTCGGGACATGGCGCAAGCGACTTAGGGCTCACATCGGCGGAATCGGCGCGCCCGTCGCGATGGGAAATCGTCCTCTGGGCTGTCAGACACGACGCGCGGCCCGCGTATAAGGAAAGGCGGTCCAAAGCGACCTCCTTTGACCCGCAGGAAAGGGCCCCATGCGACTCCTCCACACCTCCGATTGGCACCTCGGCGTCGAGCCCGGACAAC
>JADMJS010000539.1 GCA_018780435.1 Myxococcales bacterium | reverse complement strand
GCGAGCGCCGGTTGTACGAGCGATTCGTGGTAGCGGTACTCGTCCGCGGAGCTGAGCTACCAGGAGTAGCCGAGGGTGAAGTTCAGGATTGGCGAGATGACGAGACTGTCGTCGAATTCGTCCGCCAGCTCGATGTCGTGCCGAAATCCGGCGCCGAGGTTGATGACGAAGCCGTTGTGCCAGACCCAGGAGTAGCCTGCTTCGAGCCCTACTGAGATGGTCTTCGTGCTGATGCTGCTCGAGTCTTTCGCCGCAGCGGCTTGAGCGTATCCGACGAAGGGCAGGATGTAGGCGCCACCGAGACGACGGCCCTGGGGCAAGACGCGAGGGCCTACGCGCACTCCACCACCCACCCCAGTGACCTCGTCTCCGTAGTACTTCGACTTCACGTAGGCGAAGCTCGGAATGAGCGTGAGTCCGACGTAGTCATGAGGGGCCCACTGGTATTCGAGTTCGAGAGCCACCACGCCCAAGAGCGCTCCGAAGATCGGCGTCAGCGGGTCGATGACGATGGCGTGGTTTGGTCGCGGGTGTTCTTCCGCCGAGGCCGCCCTCGGCAGATTGAAGATCACGACTAGGACGAAGAGAGCGATAGCGAACTGGCGAAACATGCGGCCCTCGATAGTGGACGGCGTCCTTCTATCAGCCCACACGCCGCATTGTCACCCGCGTTCCAAAGCCGCCCGCGTCCTCCTGCACGTCGAAACGCACGCCATCAAAACGCGCGATGACGTCCATGTTCGTGCGCGTGTGCAGTGAGAGTGGCGTCGTTCGGAAGACGCCGCCGCCACCGACGGCCATGGGCACCAGGAGCTGGTCGGCCGTGTGGTCGCCCACGGGAGTGCCGGTGTCGAGCCACGCGAGCGCCATGTCGGCCGCTTCGGACGCGACCGTCTCGGCTGCCGTGCCGCGCTCTCCGAAGGTGGTGAAGACCTCCGTGACGTGCTCGCAGCGGGCGATGACCGAGATGGCGTTGCCGGGGCCGACGGGCTTTGGGACCTCGACGACCTGCAGCAGCTCGCGCAGGTTCGCGCCCTCCGGGAAACGCCCGAGCAGGCGCTCTCGGACGACGCCCAGCTCGCGCTTGCCGATCTTCGTCGACAGGCCCGAGACGAGCGCTTGCCCTTCGAGGCGCTGCAGGGCGCCGCGCTCCATGAGCTCGAGCGACCCTAGCGGCGCCGGCGCACCTTCGATGACGATGCGGCCGCCGCCCGCGGGATAGAAGCCGTGTCGTTCGAGTGTCACCGTGAGCGACGCACCGAGGCGCCGGAGCGCAGGGAGCAACGTCAGGGCCGTGTGTTCGAACGGTGGAGCGGCGCTGTTGTGGGTCCCGCCCTCGATGACGACACGGAAGGGCCCCTCCGCCCGAAGCAGTGCCGGCAGCGCCGCCTGGAAGACCAGGAGCGCGCTGCCGGCGGAGCCGACGGCGACGGTGTATTCGCCGGCCGGACGCGCCCGCGGCGTGAAGCGAAGCGCCGTAGAACCGAGCTCGGCACCCGAGACCTCAGCGTTGCCGAGTGCCGACAGGAGGCGCACCGACGCCAGGTGTTGGCGAAGCAGGCCGGGCTTGGCACGGCCCGCCCGGATTCGCGTCATCTCGAAGGGGCGGCCCGTCGCGACGGATAGCCCGAGCGCCGTCCGCAGCATCTGGCCGCCGCCTTCGCCTTGGGATCCGTCGATGTGTAGCAGCGTGTCCATGTCGTCACCCCTTCACGCACACGACCTGACGGAGCGTGTGGACGATCTCGACGAGGTCCGACTGCGCCGCCATCACGGCGTCGATGTCCTTGTATGCCATCGGGATCTCGTCGATGACGCCCTCGTCCTTGCGGCACTCGATCCCGGCGGTCGCGGCGATCTGGTCCGCCGTCGTGTAGCGCTTCTTCGCTTCGGTTCGCGAGAGCACGCGCCCCGCCCCGTGCGAGCACGAGCAGTAGCTGTCCGGGTTCCCCTTCCCGCGAACGATGAACGATCGCGCGCCCATCGAACCCGGGATGATCGCCAGCTCCCCGGTACCGGCCCGCACGGCGCCCTTTCGGGTCACGAGCAGGTTCTGGCCGAAGTGGTTCTCGCGAGCGACGTAGTTGTGGTGGCAGTTCACCGCCTCCTCCGTCGCCACGATGGGCTGCTGGGCGTCACGGCCGAGCGCCTTGGCAGATAGGATCTTCGAGCAGATAGGATCTTCGATCGATTTCGGCAGGCAGACGCAGCTAGAGGAGGGGGCGCGACGGCCCGCGAAACCGGCCGTCCGGTGTACTTGGACGACTGCGTAGGGGGATGCGTGGGGTTCGGGGGGCGCGTTGAGTGCCGCTCGGGCCAGTTTCTGGGACACAGCGATGAGGGGTCGTGTCCCTCTCACGGGGCACCTGCTCGCCGGAAGCGGCTACCAAAGCTCG
>JADMJS010000544.1 GCA_018780435.1 Myxococcales bacterium | reverse complement strand
ACATTCGCCGCCTCACCGGTCGCGCGCCGCGCACTCTCGAGCAGGTCCTCGCCGCGACTGCCAAGAAGTGAAACCGTTTTTTGACATTTTGAGCTGATGGTGATCAGATGGCGATGAACATCAATTAAGACTGTGTCTGCATTTTGATCGAGAGTGCCCAGTGTTCAACAATCCGATTCACAACCTGACAGAGGACAAAACCACTCAAAGTTGCGCTGAGCTGATCTGCGATGAATGGCCGCACGCATCACCGCAGCGAACCGTCGCCACGACCCCCGACGTTCTCGTGACTCGGCAATTCTGAAGTCAAGAGTGATTTGACCGTTTTTTTTTTTTCTTTTTTTCTCACACCCTCGCAGTGGACGCGGAGGCGTTGCAGGCGGTGGTCGCGCAACTCAACGCGGAAATGGCCGCGAAGGATGCGGAACTCGCTGCCCTCGATGAAAAAATTGCGACAGGCGCCGCATCGGACGTGACCATGCAGACTTCCTTCTTCCACGACCACGTGAAGGCTATGTGCGCCACCCGCATCCCTGGTGACGCCTCCTCAGCCTCGGCGCCGAAAGTGACGGTGGGACCGCTCCTTCCCGAAAACGTTGGTGATTTCGCGCTGCCCGAGCCGTCCGCCTCGGCGCAGAACGCCGCGTACGAGAAGGTGTACGCCGAGCTCAAGAAGCACACGTCGTACCTGCACCTGCTCGCCCGACACGAGCACACGCGCGACAACAAGGAGGGCACGTGCGTCGACGAGTGGCGCAACCAGGCTCTTGCCGGCTTGGGCAAAGCGTCACAGGCGGCGCCGGCGGCCGAAACATTGGCGGCCCAGAAGAAGGCCATCCAGACCACATGGACCGAGAGCGACCACATCGAAGAGAAGCGCGACGTGCAGCCGTTTGTCGCCGAGGTGTTCAAGCGCGTGGTCGAGCACGTGCAAGCGGATCTCCAAGGCCGCGCCGCGCAACTCGCGCTCTACGTCGAGGCGGAGCGCCCGCGCAGCGACGACAACGCTTTCCTCCGACCGGACATTCTGGTCCACCTGCACGGGCAGCAGTGCGAGCTGACGTGGTGCACGCGGCGCGCCGGCATCATGCCGCAAGCGAGTCAAACCGTGCTCAACGCCTACACGATAGAGTTGGCGCTCGAGGAGCTCGAGCGCGACCTGGCGCTGATGCTGCCGGCGCACTACACCACAGCGCCGCTGCCGGAGCGCGTCGGCGTCATGTCGGACGGCCGCTCGTGGTTCTTCGTGACGACGCGCATCGTCGTCGCAGGTGTGCTCACGCACTCGACGCAAGTGTCCGCCGAGTTCAAGATGGAGGAGGAGGCGTCGATGGTCGCGTTCATGCGCCTGATGCACACGTTCATCGAGGCGGCGATCGTGAAGCCCGTCACGTACACGCTGCCGCCGCTACCGCGGATTCGTGACATCGACGTGACGCGAGCGCTGTCGGCCAGTTCTCGCCGCGCCAACATCGTCGTGAGCGGCGAGCTGGGCGGCCGCGGCGTCGTGCTCAAGTTTCCGGGGCTGTTGGGGCGCAAGGGCGAACGCTGGCGCATGGAGACGCAGGCGTGGGAGCGCGAGTGGCTGGGCGAGGTGCCAAACTTGATCCGGCTGCACGCCGACTGGAAGAAGTACGCGCCCGCGCTGCTGCTCTTCGACCACGCCTCCGACGGCTGGCACTCGCTCGAGGAGCAGTGCGTGTGCGCGGCGATGACCGACGCCGCCTTTGCCGCCTTCGTGGCGGCCATCGAGACGCAGATCGGCGCCGCGCTCCACAAGATCCACGACAACGGCTGTGCCTTTGTCGACGTGCACCCGGGCAACATCGTCACCGACGGCACCACCTTTCTGCTGATCGACATTGAGAGCATGGTGCCGCTCAACACGACGACCAGCGGCGTGGTCGCGCGCGCGGATTTCACGCCAAAGAGAGCGTTCACGGCGACCAAGGAGACTGACCTCGCTAGTCTGGCCATGGTCGTCGAGCACCTCGAGGCGAAGCGAAGCAGCCAGCTCGTTCAATCTTCATCGACAAACTGAGTTTCGTTCGTCACATGCAAGTCCTTGGGCGTGCAGGCCGTCGCTCAATGCAACGAGCTGCGCGAGAGCAACTATGGCCCGATGGCTATCGCGCCCAACAACGAGTACGACGTGGGCGACGTGGGACAAGTGCCGGCGTCGAACCAGTACGGGCGCATCAACGCCGGCGCTGAGCCGCGGTACTCGGATCCGGGCGTGCTGCAGGCGGGCATTCAGGTGAAGCAGACAGGCGTGGACACCGAGTATTCAGCCCTTTAAAGCCCGCCACACACTCGCAAATTCTGTTCGATCTTTTTTGGAAACCCGACTGAGAACAACAAATGACGAGTTTGAAACTGCAATTCGACAACGAGATTCGCCGCGTG
>JADMJS010000345.1 GCA_018780435.1 Myxococcales bacterium | reverse complement strand
GAGCGCGGCTTTCGTCTCGCTGAGCGCGGCTTTCGTCTCACTGAGCGCCGCCTGCATCTCCGCCACCTCGCGCGCGAGCTTCTTCGCGTACTCCGCTTCGCGCTGACGGTCGGCTTCGATGATTTGTTGGGTCCGCCACGCGTCGAGCTGGCGGCTGTAGAGATCCCACTCACGATCGCGGATATCGGCAAGCACCTTCATGGCCATGGTGAGCTCCTTCTGGGACTCGTATCGACTGGGCAATGTCTCCCACACCTTTCCGTCGCGCAGAAAGGCGAGCCACCCGTCCTCGTACGTCACGTTGGCGGACAGCGTGTCGCGCCACTTGGAAAGCTCCAAGACGTGGATCTCCATCCGGTCGGTAAGGACCGTGCCTTGGACGAGGTCGGCGGGGCGGAATCTGCTGTGGTGGTGGGCGCCTGGGAGCCACGCGGCCGGCGTGACCCAGATGGAGATGAGCGGCCGCAGCTCGTCATAGGCGTTGCCCTTCGAGAGCTGCCTGGCGAAGCCGTCCGCCCAGCAGAAGAGCACACGGTCGGCGAGGGCCGTGTGCGCGATGAGCTGTACGTCAATGTGAAAGATCCGCCCCTGCTGGTCCGTGGCGCGGATGTCGACCACGAACGACCGGTCGTCGGGGAACTCGCGCTCGTGCGTGGGGTTCTCAAGTTGGACGGAGACGACGGGCTGGGGCAGGCGGAGGATGGCGTTCAGGAACCCGACGAGCAACGGCGCGCTCTCTTCGGTCCCGAGCAGTCGTTTGAACGCAAAGTCGGTGAGCGGATCGACGATGCGCGGCGGCTCAGTAGGCAGAAGCGGCATGGTGCCAGCCTACAGGTGCGCCGGTGCAGCAGCAATCAGGCGCCTACGAGCGCCCCGCACGGGCGCGGCCGTAGGCCCGAAGGAGATTGTGCGTGACGATGAGGCCGGGGGCGGCGCATTCACGGGGAGACCGTCTCACGCGCCGCCACCCCCGGGAGAGACGCTCAGCCCTTGGCGGCCTTGACGGCCCCGTTAGCCCTTGGCGGCTTTCACAGCCGCAGCGAGCTCGGGGACGGCCTTGAAGGCGTCCGCGACGAGGCCGTAGTCGCTGATCTGGAAGATCGGGGCGTCCGCGTCCTTGTTGATGGACACGATGATCTTCGAGTTCTTCATGCCGGCGAGGTGCTGGATCGCGCCGCTGATGGCGACGGCGATGTAGAGGTTCGGCGCGACGACCTTGCCGGTCTGGCCGACCTGGTAGTCGTTCGGGGCGTAGCCCGAGTCGACTGCCGCGCGGGAGGCGCCGATGGCGGCGCGGAAGGCGTCGGCCAGGGGCTCCATGACGGACTTGAAGTTTTCGGCGCTCTTGAGGCCGCGGCCGCCGGCCACGACGACATCGGCTTCGGTGAGCTCCGGTCGGTCGCCGCCCGAGGCGTCAAAGGACACGAAGCGGGCCTTGCCGGACGCGCCCTTGGCGGCCTCGATGGCCGAGGCGGACGTGGACACGGGCGACGCGCTGCCCGTGGGGGCGGCGGCGGCAAAGTCCGAGGTGCGGACAGTGACGAGCTTCACGGCCGTGTCGATCTCGACGGTCGCGAGCACGTTGCCCGCGAACATCGGTCGCACGAACGCGACGTTCGAGCCCGAGGCGCGGACCGCGACGATGTCCGACGCGAGGCCGCCGCCGAGGCGAGCCGCGGCGCGGGGGAGCGCGTCCTTGCCGGTGGTGGTGCTGGGCATGAGGACCCAGCTCGCGCCAGTGTCCTTGGCGACCGCGGCGATGGCGGCGCCGACCGGGCCGGCCAGGGTGTTCTGGAGCGAGGCGTCATCGGCAACGAGGACGCTGGCGCCCCCGTAGGTCGCGAGCTCGGCGCCCGCGGCCGCCGCGCCCGGACCAAACGCGAAGAAGTGAATGGGGAGGCCCGTGGCGGATGCGACCTCGCGCGCCGCCGTGAGCGCCGCGTAGGTCGCCTTCTTGACCGAGCCGTTCGACTGTTCTGCTACGACGAGAATGCTCATGGCGCCTACCTCAGAGAACCTTGGCTTCGTTCTGGAGCTTCTGCACGAGGTCGGCGACGTCGGCGACCTTCTTGCCGGCTTGGCGGCCCGGGGGGGCCTCGAAGCGGGTCGTGCGGACCTTGAGCGTCGTCTCCACGCCGAGGTCGGCGAGGGTCTTGACCTCGATCGCGGTGCGCTTGGCCTTCATGATGTTCGGCAGCGACGCGAAGCGGGGCTCATTCAAGCGCAGGTCGGCGGTGATGACGGCCGGGAAGTCGACCTCGACGGTCTCGATGCCGCCGTCGACTTCACGCGCCACCTTGGCCGCTTTGCCGCCGTTCGTCACGGTGATGGCCGACGCGAAGGTCGCCTGCGGCCAACCGAGGTACTCGGCCATGAGCTGGCCGACCTGGTTCGAGTCGCCATCGACGGC
>JADMJS010000042.1:5389-12846 GCA_018780435.1 Myxococcales bacterium | reverse complement strand
TCAGAAGCGGCGGTTTTAGTCACGGCGTTGCACCTTTCGCAAGCTGAAAGTCGTCTCCCCGAGGCGATGAAGTGGGGGTACGGACTCGATCGGCAAGGCACTTGGGTCGATTCTTCACGCATTCGACTCGAAAGCAACTTTCGTTCCACCCCGATCTAGATCGCTATCTGCCTGATATCAATGCATTTCCATGCGTCGGCAAGCCTCACTTGGGGCTGACCGTGCAGGAATGAGCGTGTGAGCCGCCGTCAGGAGGCTAACGCTCAAGTCGCGGGGAGTGCGCGATGGGACCTGATGTTCTGGGATTTGCGTGGGAGGGGTGGCCCTCTGGGCCTGAGATGCCGTCGAGACCGTTCGCTCAGGGCGCGTCGGCCGCCGTCGCCGTGAGGCGCTCGAGCTGCGGGCTCAACTTCTTGTCATCGGTTCGAAGCCGAATCTGGACCTCGAGGAATCGGCCGACGGCCGGCGCCCAGCTCGGGACTTGGAAGGGCATCGGTTCGGGCGGGAACGAGCCGAACCACTGACTCCAAAGCGCCGTGTCCAGTGTGTCGTTCGACGGGGCGGTGCGGTAACGGAGCTCGATCCGGGTCTGTTCGGGCAACGTGGCACCGACGTCGATGGTCTGCCAGTAGGTGGCCCCGGTCTCCCACCCGGCGAACACGTGCCTATAGGTACCGACCGGTGCCACGACGGTCTTGAGGGCAAAACCCGTCATGTCGCTGTAGGTGTAGGGACTTGGACCCGTCGGGAACTCGCCGATGATGCTCCCCGTGTTGGTGTTGATCTTGGTCGCCGTCGACACGCACTGGTTGATGGCCCAGAGGTTGCCCTCGAAGTCGATGGAGACACCGACCGTCCCGTGGAGTCCGCCCATGTCCCACGACGCGACGACTTGTTTGCTGGCGGCGTCGATCTTGGTGATCCAGCGCGAATACGCGGGGTCGCAGCCCTTGTCCCACGAGTGGTGGGCCAGATAGACGAAGCCGTCGAGTGACGCCGCGACGCCGCGGGTGTTCACGGCCACGCTCGGCACGACGACAGTGAACTGTTCGGTCTTCGGATCGAAGGCCGAGACCGTCTGGTTTTCACCGTTGGCCACCCAGACCTGCCCGAGCTGGTCGACCGCCATCCCGTATGCGTTGTAGCCATTGGGCAATGGCCACCACTTGGGCCCCGCCGCCGGATCGGTGGCGTCGTAATAGCCGAGACGCCCGAGGTCGCGGAGGGCGACCCAAACGCCCCCGTCCTGGTCGAGCGCCAATCCGTAAGGGCGTCCACCCGACCCCGAGAAGTCGACCGACTTCAGGACCCCACCCGTGAGCGGGTCGAGGCGGAGCAACCGCTGGCTGTTCCAGAAGGCGACCCACACCTTGTCCTCTTTGTCGATAGCGAGCCCCCGCGCCACCGTCGCCCCATCGGGTTGAACGATCAGGAGCACGCATTCGTCGGCACCGGCCGGCAACATCTCGCCACCGTTGATGATATTGTCCCCGTTCGTGTCGCTGCTCGTCTCGATGGCGCCGTTGCCGTTGCGATCGACACAGTTCTCGAGGTCGAGCGCGATGTGGGCGACCTGCCCGTCTCCACGGCAACCGACCCACACGCTACCATCGCCGGCAACGGCCGTCCGGGACGGATCGGAGCACACGATGTATCGGGCGACCTCTCGACCGGAGATCGTGTCCAGACGGGACACGGTCCCTTCACCGCTGTTCGCGATCCACACCGACCGAAGCTGAATCGTCTCGACGTCGAGCTTCACATAACCCGCCTCGTCGGTGTTCGTCCCGTCGTAAGCCGTCGGATCGTCCATCCACGCCAGCGGCTGTCCCGGTCCGGCGCCGAGCACACACACCTCAGCGCAACCGCCGCACGGCGCAGTGACCCCTTCGTCGACGGTCCCATCGCAGTCATCGTCGCTGCCGTTGCAGACCTCGAGGCCGCCTGGCTTCGCCTGCGCGTCCGAGTCGTTACAGTCGCCGCCACCGTTCTGGCAGATCGGCGGCGTGCCGACGACCTCCGCGGTTACGTCGCAGAACCCGTCCCCGTCCTTGTCACAGGTCTCGTCGGCGATCTGATTACAGTTTTGGTCTTGACCGTCACAGACCTCGAGGACGCCCGGACTGAGGAACGGTGTGCCGTCGTCGCAGTCGCCGCTCTTCTGGGCCGTAAAGTCACCCTCGGGAGCACATAGGCAGGGCCCGACCGACGCTGGCGAGTACCCGTCGTCGTCGACGTCGATGAGATAGGTCGTGCATCCCTGCGCGCCGGTCTCGTCCGTCGCCGAGTCGCAATCGTTGTCGGCGCCGTCACACACTTCAGCGGCGCCTGGATAGTTCCCCTTCACGCCGTCGTCGCAGTCTCCGCCGTAGTTGGCGGTAAATGGCTCGGTCGGCTTGCACAAACAGTCGATGATGTCGTCCGCTCCGAAACCGTCGCCATCGAGATCGGCGTAGTACTCGATGCACCCGTCCGCCCCTGTCTCGTCGATCTGCGCATCACAGTCGTCGTCTTCGTTGTTGCAGACCTCCTTCTTGGCTTCGTCCGCGTCGCAGATGAGCCCAGCGGCGCCGAGGCAGAGCAGCGACCCGGAACACGAGCCGTATTGGTTGTCGACGATGCAGAGCTCGCCGCTCGTCCCCTCGTCGATGCTCCCGTCGCAGTCGTCGTCGCTGCCGTTGCACGACTCGGGGCCGGGCTCTTTGCCCTTGCAGACACCCGCGCCGTTCTCGCAGGTCGCCACCCCAGCGCAGCCGCCCCATTCGTTCTCCACGATGCACGGCGCCCCCGCGATGTTCTCATCGGTGCCCCCGTCACAATCGTCATCGACGAGGTTACACGCTTCGGGCGCGTTCGGGCTGGTCGACTGGACGTCGTCGTCGCAGTCGCCTCCGATCAGCGCCGTCCACGGCGCCGTGGGCTGACAGACGCACGCACCGACGCCCGCGACGCCGAAGCCGTCGGCGTCGCCGTCGGTCAGATAGTTTGTGCAGCCTTTCGCGTCGACGGGATCGGTCTGCCCGTCGCAGTCGTCGTCGATGGTGTTGCAGATCTCAGGTGTGCCCGGGAGGACGTCGTTGTCGTCGTCATCACAATCACCACCGGCCTCGGCGGTATAGAGCGGGTCACCGACACAGACGCACTTCGAATCCCCTTCGACGCCGTACCCGTCATCGTCGGCGTCGGCGAATCGAACCGCACATCCCACGGCGTCGACCTCGTCAATCTCGCCGTCGCAGTCGTCGTCGATGCCGTTGCAGCTCTCTGGCGTGGGCTCCCCCGCCGAACACTCCGACCAGCCGGTAGCGCCATTACACGACTTCTGCCCCTGACAGGTGGCCGTGCCAAAGTCGACGGAGCACACACGAACCGACCCCTTCGTCTTCTCGTTACATAGGCATGAGTCCGTCGTAGGAACACATTGTGAGGTCCCGTCGACCTGACGACATTCGAGCCCTGGGCCGCACGTCCCGTCGGCGCAGGGGAGTGTGCAGAAGGACCCCTCGTCGGCGATCGCAACACAACGAGCCCCGGTGGCCGGGCAGTCGGAATCGACGGTACACGACGCACAAGTCACTGACTTGTCGGGCGCACATACATATGTAACATCAGCACCGGAGGTCGACACGTTCTTGCATGTCCAACCGGACGGACACTCATCGACACACGTGTCGGTACAACGCCCTTCGATGCACCACCCCGATGGGCAATCGGCCGGCCCCGCGCACGCCTCGCCAAACCAACCCGGTAGCTCGCCAGCGACGTCGGCCGTGTCGGGCCGAGTGTCTTCACCCGCGCCCGGTGTCGTATCGGGGAACGTGGATGGCCCCGTATCGACCCCCACGTCGTTGCCATCGCCACCCGAACCCACGACATCCGTATAGAGGACCTGCTGCCCGGGAGGGCTGTCACCACCGCAGGCGGCGGCGAACACGCTCAAGAGCGCGGCAAGTGCTCGCGGCCACCGCCTGAACACGACGGCGCCATCGCGCGATGTCGGGCGGGTGAGGACGAGTTGGGTCTGGATCATGCCGTCGCTCCCTAGGGCTTGGCGGTGGCGATGACGCTCCTGCCAGCAGGACGAGCATACCCGATCTGAGGATGACGCTGGACTCCATTTTGTTGGAGGCCGAGACGTCGGCCCGACCGTCCTATCGTGAGGTAGCCGTCAGCCTGGGCGTCGGCGGTGCCGGCTTCAGTCTGAGCCGACGCCGAGCTATCGACCCTCAGCGCTCGGCGGTCAGCCCGGCAAGGACAGATATCAACGGGCGACGGTGGACAGGTCGGCCGGCTGGTCGGGGCCCGAAGCTGACCGCTCATGGCTGACCGCTGATAGCCAATCTGCAGCTTTGAGACACTCGCCCGTACCGCCGGCAGCAGCTCTCGGAACGGAGTTGGTCACAAGCGTGCCATTCAGGCGACGTCGCCCTCGAAGACCCGCTCGGCCGGCCCGGTCATCCAGACCGCACCGAGATCCGATTCGAGCTCGTACGTCAGCGTCCCCCCGGGGAGCGTCACCGCGAGGGGGACTCCCGGCGACATGAGCCCGAGCTTGACGGCGACCGACGCGGCCGCGCCACCACCCGTGCCGCACGCACGGGTCAGCCCACAACCTCGTTCCCACACGACGAGCGTGGCCGAGCGAGGATCGCGGACCTCCAGCCACTCGATGTTGGCGCCGCGTGGGAATCGGGCGTGGGTGGAGAGCCGATGGCCGAACGCCACGGCCTCGTTCGAGTCCGCGGGCCTCACCATCACGAAGTGGGGATTGCCGACTCTCGCCGGGACGCCCTCGAAGTGCCGACCATCCACCTCCACGGTCGTCGTGGGCTCGAATTCGGGACGCCCGAGGTTCACCCGGACTTGCATCGGGCCGACGTGTGGCCTCATGGGCGTGCACCGCTGCGGCCCCGCATCAGTCAGGACGGTGAAGGGCGCCAGGTCCGCCCGCCCCGTGTCCACGAGCCACCCGGCAAAACAGCGGAGGCCGTTGCCGCACATGTCGGCGACGCTCCCGTCGGAGTTGTAGACGCGCATGCGGGGCAGCTCCGGCTCGCCCGGCGCGGCACTCGCCACGAAGTAGCCGAGGATCCCATCGGCGCCAATCCCAGTGTGGCGGTCGCAGAGCGCTCGGGTCTGTTCCGGGGTGAAGTCCGGCTGACCGCATCGGTCGACGATGATGAAGTCGTTGCCGAGCCCGTGGTACTTCCAAAAGTGCATGTTGGGATCCTCCGACGCGATCGGCACTCGAGCGAAGGTCACCCTGCCGGTGGTCGCCTCGGCAGGGAACCTAAGACGAACGACGAAGGAGTCTAGCGCAAAGATCAGGCCCTCGCTCGCGCGCGGCCGCGCCCTTGCGGCCGTGGACGGTCGGGCTAACTTGCCCCGATGCGTATTCTCTTCGTCATGGATCCCCTCGAGCTCGTGGACGTGAACCACGACTCGACCTTCGCCATCATGCTCGAGGCCCAGAACCGGGGCCACGAAGTCCTCTACTGCCTCCAGCCGTCGTTACGCCTCCGTGGGCGGGAAGGGCCGGCCGCCACGGTCCAGCGGGTCACCCTCCGCCCGGTCAAAGGCGGCGACCACGCGCGCTTCGAGCCGCAAGAGGCCGTGGATCTTCGCGACCTCGACGTCATCTTCATGCGGAAGGATCCGCCCTTCGACATCGAATACATCTTCGCCACCTACATCCTCGAAGCCGCCGAGCCGCACGCGCTGGTGGTGAACCGCCCCGCGAGCCTCCGGAGCCACAACGAGAAGCTCTACGCTCTCGCGTTCCCGGAGTTCTGTCCCGACACCCTCGTGACCTCGGACGCCGCTGAAGTGCGGGCGTTTCAAGAGGCGCTCGGGGATCGCGGAGCGGGCCGCTCCATCGTAGTGAAGCCGCTCGACGGCAACGGCGGCGAAGGCATCTTCGTCGTGAGAGAAGGTGACCCGAACCTGAATGTCATCATGGAGCTGTCCACGCGGAAGGGACGTCGTCCCATCATGGCGCAGCGTTACTTGCCGGAGGCCCAGGCGGGCGACAAGCGGGTGCTCTTCGTCGACGGCGAATTTGCTGGCGCCGTGAACCGCGTCCCGAAAGGCAAAGACCCCCGTGGCAACATGGTCCGCGGCGCCATCGCGGAGAAGACGACGCTCACCGCGAGAGAGCTCGCCATGGCGGCGGCGCTCGGACCCCGGCTCAAGGCGGATGGCCACCTCTTCGTGGGCATCGACGTCATCGGGGAGCACTTGACCGAAGTGAACGTCACGAGCCCGACCGGCATCCATGAGGTGAATCGCCTCGACGGGGTGAAGGTCGAGACGCGCGTCGTCGAAGCCCTCGAGCAAAACCGGGCCGCGCAACGCCGGTGAGCGAGGTCCATGCCCGTGGCGACTTCGCCCGGCCGAGCCCATTGACCCAAGCATGGCTGGCCGAGGCGGCTCGCTACCGCGACGAGGCGCCGCTCGGGCCCACGCTGCTCCCCGGTGGGAGCACCCGCTGGGCTACAGTCCAGAGCGAATGGGAGGCCTTCTCGCTGCTCCCTCGAGGGCGACGCCGGGAGCTGCTTGAGTTTGTCGTCTCCGAGCTCCATCGGAACGCGGCCCGCGTCTCGACGTCGGTTGTTTGCGCTGTCACGGAGCGCGGCGAATGGCTCGTCATCGACGTCATCGATCATGCCGGCGCGACCACGGGCGCGCGGCTCGACGCGGCGCTCACGCGGGCGCGCGGTGAACGGCGAGCCCGCGACACGGACGAGGGGATGGTCGACAGCGGGGCCGGCATCGGGCTCTTTCTCATCGAGAAGCGGTCCGCGCTGTTTACCTTGCGCGTCGCGCCCGGGCGCTTCACTCGCGCGACGGCGGCGCTGTGGCTGGGCCTCCCAGCCGACTGCCCGACGGGCATCGGTCAAGGGGCGGCCTTCGTCATCGAGGAGTGATGGAGCGCCGCGGCGGTGATCAGAGCTTGTCGGCCACGAGGGTGATGAGCTGATCCTGCGCCTTTCTCATCGCGACGTTCTTGTTTCGCGTCTTGTTCATGACAATGGCGGCAGCGACGATGCGACCGCTGCGCGTCTCGACTCGCGCGACGAGCGTGCAGACCTCGTCGAGCGTCCCGGTCTTGCCGTGGACCTTGCCGGCGAGCGCCCCGAGACGCCCCACGAGAGTGCCGTCTTTACCGGCCACGGAGAGGGAGTCGAAGAACATGGCGCCGTGCGGGTGCCTGTGCATCGTGGCCATGATTCGAGTGAGGTCGAGCGCCGAGAAGCGCCCACCATCGTAGAGGCCGGAGCCGTTCGAGTAGGTGTAGGTGCCTTCAGCGAGGCCGACCTCGCTCTCGAGGAAGTCGCGGACGACCGCCGTTCCGGTGCTCCAGTCGGGGATCGAGGGCACCTTCGGCGCGTTCACCGGCACGCCGCCCGCCGAATCGGGACCGGGCACCGCGACGTTCGGAGCGACGCCCGGAACTG
>JADMJS010000042.1:0-5289 GCA_018780435.1 Myxococcales bacterium | reverse complement strand
CGACGTTCGGAGCGACGGCGGGCACCGCGACGTTCGGAGCGACGGCGGGCACCGCGACGTTCGGAGCGACGGCGGGCACCGCAATCGGAGCCGCGCCTTGACGGCCTTTCAACGCGAGCGCCCGTAGCAACATCTCGGCGAGGAAGTTGTTCGACTCCTTGTTCACGCGCGTCACAATCTCGGACAAAGGCGGTGACGTGACGCTCGCGAGGACCTGCCCGGCCGCTGGCCGCGTGTTTACGGCGCGCGCGGTCCCCGACAGGCGGATGCCGGCTCGCCGCAGGATCGCATGGAGCGCCGACGCGGCTGCGAGCGACGGGTGCTCCACGCGGCGGACCGTGATCGGCTTGGTCTTCGAGTCGACCCCGAGCTTCCCGCGAATCACGAGGCGCGTCCGGTTGGGCTCGAGCGCCGTCTCGACGCCGATCCGGCCCTTCTTGCCCGCGACCATCTTCCCGCGGTTGTCGATGGTGAAGTAGTCACCCGGTGGCGTTAGCTGCCAAGCGACCGGCTCGCCGACACGGGTCGGGAGGATCTCGATCTTGAAGGTCCCCTCGTCGACCACGGTCATGCCGGTGGCTGCCCGATAGGCCGCGTCCGTGAGCTTCTTGCCGAAACCCGGTGGCAACGCAGCCCCCGAGAAACCGCTTTCATCGACGATCACGTCCTTGTAGCCCTTCTTGCCGAGCGCGGCCTTGGCGGTGTCGACGAGGGTCTGCAGCGAGGCCGTCGTCAACGTTGGGTTGCCGTTGCCGCGGAGGACGAGGTCGGCACCGACGAGCTCCAGGGTCGACTCGAAGCGATGGTCCGGGCCGAGCCTCACGAGCGCCGTCGCGGTCGTAGCGAGCTTCTCGTTGCTCGCCGGGTTCAGCGCGCGGGCTCCGTTCGATTCGGCGATGACGGCGCCGGACGCGAGATCGACGACGGCGATCCCGAGCTCGACGCCGGACATCTCGAGGGTCGCCGCCATCGCCGCGACGTCCGCTTGGATCGCCGGGTCGAGCGCCGGCTCGGGTGCACGGAGCGCCGGAGCCGAGTCCTGCGCGTCGGCCCCCCGAGGCGGCCCCCCCGGTGACGCAAGCCGCGGGTCGGGTGGATCCTCCCGCCCGGAGCCGGGGCTCGACTCGCCGGGGAGAGCTGCCGAGTCCGACGTGTCGGCGCCTCGACGTCCGTGCTGAGCTTCGGTGGCCACGGCCTCCGCGCCCTCGGCCCCCGGGCGATCCGGGAAGACCACCTTGGACCGCGGCTCGGGTTCGGCCTCCCTCGGCGGCGCCTTGCCACACGACGCAAGCGCGCACGTCCAGACCGAGAACGACACCAGGAGGCCGAAGGAGCTGGCGTAACGAGATTGAGAGAGCGGGCGCTGCCACATGGTCCGCGTCCTATCAAACTCGACCGACGTGAGCAAACGACACCTGCCCTAAGGACGCCGGAGAAGCGGGGCACTGGAAAAAGAACGAACGCCCGCTTGAACCTGGAGTCCGCGGTCGCGTAGAACCGATCGCATGGTTCACGGCCCTCACGAGCGTCTCCCCCGCCTCCCGCCGATCGCGCGGGTGCCCGAAACTGCCGTGCGCCGAAGCGCGACACCGACGCTTGATCTGCGAGTCTGGCGGCTCGCCTGCGCCGCGCTCGTCTCTACCGCTCTCGCGTGTGGTGGCCAGTCGCGAGGGCGCGCCAACGCCACCGGCTCGCCCGGAGAGCCCGACACGAACGGCTCGAGCTTCGATCCGAACGCGGGAGGCGCCGACACGAACGGCACGGGTTCCGGCACGGACGTCACGACCAATGGGGAAAACGATACGGGAGCCTCGGAGGCGGAGTGCGTGCCGGGATCGGTCTCCAGCGCCACCTCGCGCTGCCACGAGGGCGCCCGGCAAGAGTGCAGCGACACGGGGGCGTGGGTCGACGCGCCCTGCAACGCAGACGAAGCCTGCTACGAAGGCGTCTGCGCTCCCTCAACCTGCACGCCGGGCGCGCCGCTCGGCTCTTGCATCGGCGGCAACTCGGTCCTGCAGTGCAACAGCACGGGCACGGGCCCTGAGTCCATCTCCTGCCCCGACGGTCAGGTCTGCTACGCCGGCACCTGCGGGGCTTTCGTCTGCACGCCGGGCTCTCGCGTGTGCCTGGGCTTCGGCGGCGTTCAGGAGTGCAAGCCCGACGGCAGTGGCTACGTGAAGGTCGAGAGCTGCGAGAAAGGCGGGAGCTGCCTCGACGGCAAGTGCGTGAGCGCCTGCGACGTCGACATCAAGGCGCTCACCTACCGCGGCTGCGAGTATTACGCAGTCGATCTCGACAACATCGAAGAGGGACAGTTCAAACCGGTCTCGGTCGTCGTGAGTGTGCCCACCGGGGTCGAAGACGCGACGGTGACGATCGTGGACATGGCCAACACCGTCGAGCTCGGTCCGAGCCAGCTCGGCGTGGCCGACATGGTGGTCCAAGCCGGGACCCTTGAGGTCTTCAACCTCCCACTCGGGTATGACATCGACGGCTCTGGCCGTTCGATGCGGTCGTTCCACCTGACCACCTCGTCCCCAGCGACCGTGCATCAGTTCAACCCACTGAACGGCGAAGGGGTCTACACCAATGACGCGTCATTGCTCCTCCCGACCGCCGGTGGGGGCACCGAGTACTACGCCATGAGCTGGGGACTCCGTACCGACAACACGGTCCCGCTCCGCGGCTTCCTCACCGTCATCGCGACCGAACCGGGCCAGACCTCGGTGCAGATCGAAGCCACCGCCGCGATCGTCGCCGGCGCGCCCGGGTCTGGCGTGAACGCGTTCGCGCCAGGGCAGACGGCGAGCTTCATCCTGTCCGAGGGGGAGGTCCTGAACCTCGAAGCGGACGGCGGCCACGGGGCCGACTTGACCGGGACCCGCGTCGTCTCGGACCGCAAGGTCGCCGCGTTCGGGGGGCACGAGTGCGCCAACATCCCACTCGGCATCGCCGCGTGCGACCACATCGAACAGCAGCTCGTCCCGGTCGGCGCGTGGGGCAAACGGGTCGTCGTCGACACCTTCAAGGCGCGCAGCCCGAGCCAATTCGACCTCGTGCGCGTGCTCGCGGGCGGCAACGACGTGACCGTCGAGACGGTGCCCCCGGTGAAGGGCTACGAGAAGTTCGTCTTGCAGCGGGGCACCTACGTGACCTTCTCAACGTCCGAGAGCCTCGAGGTCGTCGCCGACGGCCCGATCCTGGTGGGGCACTTCATGATCGGCTCGAGCTACCCGGGTCATGAAAAGACCTGTGGGAACACGGGGATCGGCGATCCCGCGATGACGCTGGTGGTGCCGACGCAGCAGTACCTCGACGAGTACACGGTGCTCACCCCGCCGGGCTACACCGAGAACTACCTGAACGTGGTCGCTCCGGCCGAGGCCGACGTCCGGGTCGACGGGGTGTCGGTCTCGAGCCAGCTCACCGCGGTCGCCGGCACGGACTGGTGGGTCGGTCGCATCCCGGTTCAGCAGGGCGTCCACGCCGTCAGTGGCAAGAAGAAGTTTGGCCTCACTGCCTACGGCTATGACTGTGACGTGAGCTACGCCTACCCTGGTGGGCTGCGGCTCCAGATCTTGAGCGAGGGTCAGCCGTGACGAGGAGAACTCCCCGGATCTCGACGTGGCTCGCCGCGCTCGCGCTCGTGAGCGCCTGCACGGCGGCTTCCGGTCGCGGTGGAGGTGATTCGAAGGACGCGTCCTCGAGTGACCTCCCCGGCGGCTTCGATCCGAATGGACTGGGCGGTAGCGAGGTCGCGACGTCGCCCGACAGCGTGTCGCCAGACCTGCCCGGGAGCGACGGGGCGCCGAGCGAGGGCGACGGCCTGAACGCCGACACGGACGGGACAGACGCGGCCGAGAGTCCGGACACGTCGGGTCCAAAACCGGAGATCGACAGCGACGGAGATGGGCTCCTCGACGCGGTCGACAACTGCCCGAACACCAAGAACGAGGACCAAGCCGACGTCGACGGCGATCAGGTCGGCGACCTTTGCGACGCCGACATCGACGGCGATCAGGCGATGAACGAGATCGACTGTGCGCCTTACGACGAAAAGGTCAGCCCCGGTGGCCCCGAACGGTGCAACGGCGTCGACGACAACTGCGATGGCAACACGGACGTCGCGGACAGCGATGGATGCGTCTGGTACTTCACCGATGTCGACGGGGACGGCGCGGGCACCAAGGATTCCGGGGCCTGCCTCTGCGCAAGCACGGCGCCGAACCAGAAGACGATCTCCGGCGACTGCGACGACGGGAACCCCGCCGTGAGCCCGCTCCTCGCCGAGCGATGTAACGGCGGGGACGACAACTGCAACCTGCTCGTCGACGACGGTTGTGACGACGACGCCGACGGTTACTGCGACAGCACCTTGGCGATGGACGGCACGCCCGCGGTGTGCCCGAGCGGTGGCGGCGACTGTCTCGACTACAGCGCGTCGGTGAACCCGAGCGTGGCGGAGGTGAGCGCGGACGGCCTCGACAACAATTGTGACGGTATCAAGGCGGGCGAACAGGGCGGCGGGACCATCGAGCCCAACTGTGGCGCCTCTCTCTGCAAGGGCAACACGGTCGAGGCAATGCTCTGCGCGATGGAGATCTGCTACCCCGGCTTCGTGGGCCCGGCCAACGTGAACGGACCTTACGGCGACGACGTCAGCGGCGCTTATGGGGCCGTGAGCCACTTCGGGAGCCCGAACAACGACCTCGCGCCCTTCAAGGGGACCTCGTATGCGGTGCTGACGTCGGGGACCTTCGTCGACGCGGGCACGACGGCTAGCGCGACGACCACATTTCATTACCAGTCGGGGGGCATTCCGACGTCCGACATGTACAGCGAGATCGGCTCCGAGATGAACGACATCGTGGAGTTCAAAGTCACGCTCACGGCCCCACCCGGTGTGACGGGCTTCGCGCTCGACTACATCTTCATGTCGGCCGAATACGAGGAATGGATCGGGAGCGACTTCAATGACAAGTTCTACATCGTCATGAACGGGCCGACGACGACGGGCGGCGCGCCGAAGGTCATCAACTTCACGACCTGCTCGAACCCGGGATCGTACTTCGACTATCAGGATGGCGGCCAGAAATACTGCTACATCGCCATCAACACGGCGTTCTCCGAATCGTGCGTGAACCCGGCGACCGACATCTCCGGCACGGGTTACGAATGTTCGAACGGCAGCTCCACCGGCTGGCTCACGACGCAGTGGCCCGTCGGACCGGGGGAGACCTTCACCCTGCTCTTCCACATCCACGACACCAGCGACGAGTCATGGGACTC
>JADMJS010000569.1 GCA_018780435.1 Myxococcales bacterium | reverse complement strand
CTCGGCATGTCCTTCGAGCTCCACCCGACCTGGCTCGGCAACCTCGACCCGTCGTGGGTCCTCACCTGGAACGCCGACGGCTATATTCCGCTGCCCTGGGCAAACGGCCACGTCTTCGCGACCCTCTACCGGGGCGGCCTGCGGGGCGGCCCCGAGTCGCAGCGGGGCCGTTTCTTCCTCGGCGGCTTCCCCGAGCAGGACCTCGTCCAAGACCTCCTGAACCGCGTCGGCCTCTTCGGCAGCTTCCTGCGCGGCTACCTGCCCGGCGCCTTCGCGGGCGACGTCTACCACCAGGCCAGCTTCGAGTACCGTCTCCCGATCTGGGACATCCACCGCGGCCCGGGGACGCTCCCGCTCTACCTCGAGAAGCTGAACGGCGCGATCTTCTCCGACATGGCGCTCATCTGGGAGGGCTCGCTCGACCCGGAGGAGGCCTACAAAGCCAGCGTCGGCGCCGAGTTACACCTCAGCGCGACCTTCCTCTACGGCCTGCCGACCACCTTTCGGCTCGGCTATGCGCACGCGGTGCGGCAGCCGATCGGGGGGCTCGTTTACTTTGTGCTTGGGGGTGGGTTCTGACACTTTGCGGTTGGGGGCGACGCCCCCCGTCGAGAGGTTGAAGTCGGCGCCGTGGCCACGTAGCGTGAGCCGACGCTGGTCGGGGCAGTACCCGGACCGACCGGCGTGACTCGTGGTCGCCGCCGAGCCGCGCCCGCGACCAGACGTACGCGGGGCCGGAGTTCTTGATGGCACCGTTCCGCGTGTGTGCCCCCTGCCTGTTCGTGGTTTTCGCGTGCTCCACCGAGCCGCTCGCCCCCGCGGCCGACACGAGCACTGCCGCCGCCCAATCCCTCCCGGGCTACGTCCACGTGAAGGCCGGCCAATTCACGATGGGCTCGCCGGAATCCGAAGTCGGCCGCCACGTCTGGGAGAGGTCGCACCCTGTGCTCATCACCCGCGACTACTGGCTCAAAGCGACGGAGGTCACGCAAGGCGAGTGGTTCGCGCTCATGGGTACGTCGCCGTCCATGTTTACCGAATGTGGTGACGACTGCCCGGTGGAGCAAGTCTCGTGGTGGGAGGCGATGGCGTATTGCAACGCACTATCGATGTCGGAAGGGCTCGAACCCTGCTACGAGGTCACCGGATGCGCCAGTGCCGGCGCGCCGAACGACGGCTGCGACAGCCTCGAGTGGGCGGGCGGGCTCGACTGCGAAGGCTATCGGCTCCCGACGGAAGCCGAATGGGAATACGCGGCGCGGGCCGGCACGACCGGCGCGCAGTACGGCGACCTCATGGCGATCGGTTGGTACTCGGAGAACAGCAAGCACCGGACTCACCCCGTGGGCGAGAAGGAACCGAATGCCTGGGGCCTCCACGACATGATCGGCAACGTCTGGGAGTGGACCTGGGACTGGTACGCCGACTATCCGGACGCCGCTCTCGGCGACCCGATGGGACCACCCACCGGCGATGAGAAGACCTTCCGCGGCGGGTCCTGGATCTTCAACTCGATCTTCATGCGGGTCGCGAACCGCAACCACAACGTCATCGACCACCGCGGACAGCACCTCGGCTTCCGCCCGGCTCGCTCCGTCACTTCGGCGGCGAGATCCCCGAACACGCCGTGAACTCCGCCACGCAGCCCTGGGAGAGGGTGCAGGCGTCGCAGTCGGGCGACACGCCGTCCGCACACTCGGTGCCGCAGCGAGCATAGAGGCACTCGATGATCCCTCCGAAGCACGCGGCGCACGGCTCCGAGAGCGGGGTCATGTCCTCGATGCACGTGGTCGCGCAACCGGTCCCCGCCTCGCTCATGCACTTCTGGGCACATTCCTGAACGGTGGCGCGGGGATCCTTCGCCTGAAGCCCGTTCAAGTCGTCTCCGTTAAGGCACGCCCCGACGGGCGCAGCGCCGGTGTCGGCGCTCTCCGCGTCCGCCTCGGCGTCCGCTTCGGGGACGACGACCTCGGCGCCCCCACCGGCCGTATCGTCGGGCACGGCCACCACATCGACTGCGCTCTCGTCATCGACGAGGGCGATATCGCTCCCGAACGAATCCCGGCTCGCGGCATCGCCCGAACGTTCGGACTCGCAACCCAGATGTCCAGCCAGAAGAAGGGGGAGTGTAAAGGCAGACGCTCGCAACGGCGCTCTCGATTGCAGTTGCCCGAAGCTGACGTGGCGAGCCGGTACATGCCTGGACAGCCGCCTGACCTTGGCCCCGGGTCAACTGCACTCCCGAAGCGAACGCCGCGGTCAGCCTACCACGCTTCGCCGGGCCCCGGTCACGCGAGCGCGCCGCGCCGCTCCTGGTCTCGCTCGATGCTGCGGAAGAGCGCACCGAAGTTGCCTTCACCGAAGCTCTGGTGGTTCTTGCGCTGAATGAGCTCGATGAAGATGGGGCCGACGAGGTTCTTCGTGAAGATCTGGAG
>JADMJS010000742.1 GCA_018780435.1 Myxococcales bacterium | reverse complement strand
TACGAGGCCGTTCGAGGCAAGATGGAGGAGGGACGGGGACTTTCGGACGCGTACGTTTGGCTCGAACTGTACGGCAATTCTGCGCTCGCGTCGCTCATAGCCGCTGGCGGCTCCCTGACGCACCTCGGCCCCTTCCTTTCGATCTCGCAGCCCGGTTTCCGCGAGGCCGTGCTCGACTTGGCCGCTGACTCCATCGGCGACCCAGAGCACTACTCGCGGTGGTCCGACCTATCACTCCTGCGGGAGTCGGAGGCGGTTTTGCGATTGGCTCCTCTTATGACCAGAGCAGGCATCGTCTCTTCGTCGGCTGCTCTCAGGAATCTATTCGGGGCCTCCACGCGTGTACCTTGGCGCCGCTTCTTCGGGCCACCTCGGTCGAGGCCACAATTGCTCGTCGCGCCTCTCGGACAAAGCGGACATCTCTCCTCGAACGAGGGACGAGCTGCGGGGCTCGCCATCATGCATGCCATCACCAACCTCGCTTGGCAGCGGCGGTTGGTTCCAGAGACGCGACGGCAGCGCATCTTTGTCGTCAGTGACGAGAGCGAGAGGTTCATCGACAGAATCGTGGCAGACGGCCACGAAAAGCTTAGGTCACTTTTTGTGCACTTTACATCGTCGTTTCAAATGTTGAGTCAGCTCGAGAAGACGGGCGACCCCTACATCGCCACTTCGGTCATGGCTAACACGTCGACCAAAGTGGCCTTCGCCACCAGCAGTGCTGACGCGGACCTCCTAGCGACCGAGATGTTCGCATCGCAATACGACCCGCTTCGACGGAAGCACGAAACCTGGGGCACCAAGTTTAGACCTATTGAGGAGACCCGGACAACGGTCGCGCGCTCGCGTGGCTCATCCTCGTCGTGGACCAAGACCGATACCGACGCGGTCGGTTCCGGTCATGGCGAAGGGAGGGGTGGCACGACGCCGTATGGCGCCGTCCATGAGTCGTCGAACTCTCGGAACCGGAGCGAGTCGTACTCCCGACCGACGTCGGCCTCGTCGGGCGAAGGCGGGTCGACGAGTGAGAGCGTTACCGAGACGGTCTCACCCTTCATCGCGCACGCCGAATTCAAGGAGCTGGGTGCGGTGAGCTTCCACGGACCCGACGATCAGCATGCCGAGGCCATGGCAGCCATCATGCGCCAGGGGACGGGCGAGTGCGTGGTGGCGACGCTCGGTGGCAAGCCGGTCTCCATCCGTGTTCCGCGGATGCGCGAGTTGCCTGTCTCCGATCGCGAGCTGCGGTCATTCTTGTCGGCGTCGCAGGCGCTCTACGCGATGCCGGTGGCAGACATCCAGCGAAGCGCTCAGGATCGAATGGACGCCATCTTCAGGGAGGCAGCCGCTCGTCGCGCGATTCAGCGGCCCGTCCGCGGCCAGTTGACCGACGGGTCGTCGGTGCACTCGGGGGCCGAGATGGACAGGAATTCCGGACGGGACGCCCAGCCCAGTCGCCGGCCAGCCCCTATGCCCAGTGTCGCCGATGCGGATGTCATCGAAGACTTGGGTGCGCCCTTTGGACTCGGCGAGGAGAAGCCCACATGAAGTGCGAACCCACATCGCCCGCGCTTCTCCCGCGAGCCCAGGCCGTCCTCCGCTTTCTTTTCGATGCGCATCCGCTGCCAGTCGCGACGCGGACTCTCGCGCGCGGCTTCTTCAGTCTCCCAGGAGGCGGACAGAAATCCTCCGAGAACCGAACGCTGCGGCTTCTCGACCAGTTGAGGAAGCGCGATCTCGTTGTTGCGGGTACCGGCCTGACGGTTGGTGGGCGCCCACCCTCGTACTGGGGACTCACGAAGGGTGCCATCGAGCAGCTTCTGGAACTGCACGTCGTTACGCCTGACGAATGCGGCCGACGCGTGACCGGTCACAAGGCGCTCGCAAACCTCCTTCGCAGGCAACATGACCTAGTAGTCCTCGGCGTCGAGGCTTTGCTGCATGAGTTTTGCCGCCACACGCCGCGTTTCAAGCTGTCATCGGCCTGTCACGACCGTCGAGCTTGGCGCGGCACCGGGGACTCGGCCATTGCACCTGACCTCACGGCCGTTGTGGAGGCAGGCGGCAGTCGCGCCCTGCTACTGGTGGAGTGTCAAAGCGACCGGCCCGGGCACAAGGCCATTTCTGAGGGCAAGCTTCCCGGCTATCGGGCGTACTTGAATGGTGGGGGAGCGGCACGGGACTACGGGTGCTCGGTCGCTCGCCTGATATTCATCGCGTTCAGCCCTGACGCCACCAGCATCGACCTCCGCAACAACCAAGCCGAAACCCTGGTCGATTCCGGCGGCCTCGACGCGGTGGCGCGCGTCGCCACCAACCAGGACATCTGGCGTAGTGGGCTCGGAGGGGCGGTCTTTCTGCGACCGGGTGACATCCGAAAAGCGCGGGCTACTGGCGGCGACGACTTCGCTTCGGCCAAGCACCTGGGAAACGCGCGTCGTGCGGTTCGGGATAGCCGTTTCGCCACTCTTCCCCTGACTCGGTGGTTTGAGTAGTGGCTCTCGCCATGCTGTGGCCGTCCGAAGCGCGAAACCTGTCGAAGGCTTCGGCGAGAAGCGTGCGTCGGTGACAACGCCGTCCGTCCCAATCGGTGATGAAACACCGAAACGGCTCGGAGATGTCTCGCCGTACCTCACCACGGACGAAGCCGCGCAGTACCTTCGCCTTTCAGGAGGCTCGTCAGTACGGGCACTTGTGCAGCGTGGGCTCCTCGCGCCGTCCGGCCGCGTGGGTA
This sequence comes from Myxococcales bacterium, assembly GCA_018780435.1. Classification (GTDB taxonomy): domain Bacteria; phylum Myxococcota_A; class UBA9042; genus SXOO01. The sequence goes on along the minus strand of JADMJS010000742.1, from coordinate 10,459 downwards.
CCCGCGGCGCCTACTTGTTCCTTCGCGCGGAGCTTGACCGATTCCTCCGCGCTTCCCTTCCGGGCGACTTGCGGTCTAGGATCCCTACTCGGCACACGTCGCCCCCCGTCGGCCCTTGGCTTTCTGGAGGCGACAATGAAAGACAAGAAGACCCGCCATACCGGGGTGTACCGCACCCCGAGCGGCGACTGGAAGATCCGGGCGACGGCCGTGTGCCGGACGACCGGCAAACTCAAGGAAGCGACGCGGACACTGCCCGGGACCACCCCCGAGCCCGCGGTTCTTTCACAACTGAATCAACTAAAAGAGTCGCTCGCGGAGGGCGGCGTGCGCCGTTCTCCGAAGAAGAGCTCCGCGCTCTCCGTCGCCGACTTCGCGACCGAATGGCTGGGCCGTAAGGCGCAGCGCGTTCGGCCGTCGGTCGCCATCAACTACGAGGCCAAACTTTCGCTCTTCATCCTCCCTCGCCTCGGGCACATCGCGCTCGAGGATCTCACCCGAGAGGACATCGAGGGCTGGGTCACGTGGGCGGAAACCGCAAAGATGAAGTCAGGCCGGGCCTACACCCGGGCGACCGTCACCGGCTGGTGGCGGGCGCTCGTGACCCTGGTCAAGGACGCCGTCGCGGAGCTCGGCCTTCCTGTGGACCCGACGAACCGTGTTCGGGCCCCGAAGCCGCGCCAGCAGGGGCGACGGGAGAAGGGGACGCTCACCGCGGACCAGCTCGGCTCCCTCCTCGGGGAGCTGAAGCGCATCGCGCCGGAGCGCTACGCCGAGGTCTACATCCTCGCGTACTCGGGCGTTCGCGCCGGGGAGCTCTACGCGCTCTCCGATGAGGACGTGGACGAGAAGCGGGCGCGCATCCTCATCCGGAAGTCCGTCTGGAACGGTCACCTCGACTCGACCAAGACAGACTCGCCACGCGAGGTGGCGCTCACACCCGGCATGCTCGCGGTCATCCGGGAGCACCGTGCCTTCCTCGAAGCCAGTTTCCATCGTGGGCGCAAGGGAACGCTGCTGTTCCCGGCCCAGACCGGCGGGTACCGCACGGGGCAGACGCTCCGGAAGCCACTCGCGAGGGCGGCCGAGGCGGCAGGCATCGAGCAGGTCGTGACGCCGCAGGTGCTCCGGCGAACGGTGAACACGCTCCTCCTCCTCTCGGGGGTGGACCGCATCGTCATCCGGTCGCAACTAGGGCACGTCTCGGAGCAGATGACGGAGCGCTATGCGGGTATCGGCGTGGACGCAAAGCTCGACGCCGTAGCCCGGATGGAGGCCCGAAAGCGAATGGTGACCGCGACTGATGTTCCGCTCTAGGGCGGTCCGACTTGGGAGTCTACTTGGGTGAATGGTGTTCCACTTGGGACTCCGAGGTCATCCAGGGAACTTCCAGAAACGAAAAAGCCCTGGAATTACCAGGGCTTTTCGTGGAGCGGGCGACGAGATTCGAACTCGCGACATTCAGCTTGGGAAGCTGACGCTCTACCGACTGAGCTACACCCGCGTTGGCGCTGTCCGCGTCTCCCTGGAGAGGGCGGCCCCCGGCGAGCCGGGAGGAGCGGGAGATTACCCCACTGCCTGGGTCCGTCAAGTGCCGGAAGCGCGAATCTGGGTTCGACTCGTTGGGGGCGCTGGGTTCACCGCGTGCGCGGCGGTGGCGCCTTCTCCATGACGACGGCGTCGGTCGCTTCGTAGCCCAAGGCCTCGTAGAAGCGGGCGGCTTGTTCGCTGTCGGGGCGGCGTTCGAGGCGGATGAGGACGGCGCCGGTCTCCGTGGCGAGCCAGTCGACGACGTCCAGGAGCCGTCGGCCGACGCCCGTGCGGCGCTGCGCCTCCGCGACCCAGAGGTCGTCGATGAAGAGCTGTTCGGCGCCTTCGGACGTCGCGGGGAAACGCCGGATGTCGCAGAAGCCGACCACGCTCGAGGGGGTGGCGCCGAAGCGGGCGCCGGCGGGGACCTTGGGGGCGGCGCCCGTGGGACCGGTGCCGTCGGCGACGAGGATCCAGTGGTCGTGGCGCTCGAGCGTTCGAGCGAGGCCGCTCTCGAGGTCGGCTGGGACGTCGTCCCACTCGGCTGCCGCGAGGTCGCGGTAGAGGTCCGCGAGCTCGAAGAGGTCGAAGGGCGTCGCGAGACGAACGCCGGGGGCGACGCGCGAGAGCCGGTCGCGCAAGTCCGTGTTGCCGAGGGGATCGCCGCCGGTGGGGCCGCCGAAGCCGGGGAGCGTGTCGTCGAGCCTTGCCCAGTCGGCCTTCTGGTCGACGAAGAGGTTGGCCGCGGGCCGGCGCAGCGGGCCGCCGTCGAGCGTCGCGCTCACGAGCTGTACCTGCTCGGGCCAGTCGGTCGAGCGCACGAGGACGGGCGTCCCGCAGGCGTCGCAGGCCTCCTTGCGCCCAAAGCCCGGGATCTCCCACGGCCGAAGGCGCCCTTCCCCTTGCGTCAGCGTCAGCTTGTCGAAGCGGACGGCCGTCATCGCCACCGCCGCGACGCCGAACGAGCGTCTCACGGCCGGGTGGTGTACCCACGCGCACCACGTCGAAGGCGCGGCGAACGTGTAGCGGACGGCGCCGCAGGCGCAACCGCCGCTCTGGTCGATCTCTTTCATCAGTCGTCTCCACGCCCCAGCGGGCGCGCTGTGCTCCGAGCGTCGAGCGCCGCCGCGACCTCGTCGTCTCGCACCGCCCACGGCGAACGGCACGGCGGCCCGTCCGTCGTGACGAGCCCGACCCGAGATGCGGCGAGCGTCACGATAGCGCTGCTTCGGGTGCCGTACTCGTGCTGATCCCAATGGACACAGAGACCCTCGAAGGTGGGCTCCCGATGTTCCGCCAAGAGCTGCTGCCACGCCTCCAGGCGGGTGACGCCGCCCATAGCGAGCGCCGCAACGGCCGGCGCCACCCAACGCTCGCGCTCGGGCCGCTCGCCGGCCTCACCGAGTGACCTCGCCGCGCCGAAGCTACGCTCGCTGACGATCGTGCGGCGGCCCGTGACGTCCGCAAGCGAGAGCGCGTCGCCCTCGGGCCACGCGACGACCGCACGGTCCCGGTCGAAGACCAGCGCATGGAAGCCGTTGTAGTCAAGAGCCGCGAGGCCCGACAGCCACGCCACCGCGTCCGACACGGTCGCGTGGGCGAGAAGCCCAGGGACAATCTCGCCCCGGCTGCGGCGATTCGGGTCCCGAGGGAGCCCGAAGCGGTTGGTGACCGCGGCGACCAGGCCGGCGTCGTTCATGCCCATCCACGTCCCACCCAAGGTGACGTCCCGGGGCGCGAAGGCCCGCCTCTCGCCATAGAGACGCGGCGCCCACCCCTCGGCTGGACGCGCGGTGTTCTCGTCCCGATTGGCGGCGAGGAGCGTAAGGGGCGTGGAAGACACGCCGGGCCCCCCGGGCGAAAACGCATGAAGACGATGGACCAGGAGCAGAGTGCACATCAGAAGAGATCCTGAAGCGTATAGCCGTGGCGAGCGCGGGTGGTCGCAAGGAAAGCACCATTCTGCCCACGGGCGCTCACCGTCACCTCGAGGCAGGCCGGCTTGGTCACCCACGCCGCCGACGCGGTGCTCATGAAGGTGAGGAGGCTCGTGCTGAGGTAGCTGCCGTCCGGCTGCACGCCAAAACCCACGGTGTTGAGCGTGCCACTGGCGATGGCCGGCCCATCGCAGCAGGTCCCCCGGAGCACGACGACCACGCGCACACTCACGGGCGACCACGTGAAGGCAGGCGGCAACACGAGTCGGAGCCCGTATTCGACGTGTTCACCACCCTGAAGACCTTTGACGACTTCGAGGCCCGCACCGTCAGGGACCGCCATTCCCGCCTTGTCGGTGAACGTAATCGGAAACGCGATCTCCGCGGGAGGGATGGCGTCTACACAGCCGGTCAGCGGGTCGCACACGTCGGACGTACACGAGACCCCATCCGAGCAGTCCCTCGGCGGGCCCGGGACACAGCTGCCACCAACGCAAGCATCCCCAAGCGTACACGCCGACCCGTCTGCGTCACAGTCGCCGGTGCTGTTCTGATGCACGCAACCACTGGCCGCAACACAAGAATCCACCGTGCAGGGGTTGTCGTCGTCACAGGCCGTGAGCGGGATCGGCTCCGCCAAGCACGTCCCGGCCTGGCAGGTCCCGGGGCCAGTGCACGCGTCGCCGTCATCGCAGCTCCCCGTCTTCTCCGTGCTCGTGCAGGCGCCCTCCGCGGTGCACGACCATTGCCTGCAGGCGGTGCTACCGCAGGCGATCCCGGCGTCGAGCTGAACGAAAGGCGAGGCGCCCACTGCGGTCGTCGCCCCATCCGAGACGGTCGCGTCACACTGAACGCGTGCACATCCGGGGACTTGTGCGCCCGAAAGAACAGCAGTGGTCGCGACGAGGGCCCCATTGACTCGCCAGTTCACGAAGGTCGAGAGCGAGTCGCCGTCGGGATCAGAGGCCGCGACGACGCAGGTGAGCGGTGCACCCGCGATGCCCGGCCCGCCGCCGACCGCCGTGACCGTGACGCTGCTCACAACCGGGGCCGCGTTCGCCGCCGAGACGGACGCGAGCCCCGGAAGCGAGGTGTCGAGGCCATCGGAGGCGACCGCCCTGCAGCTGATGGTGGCGCCCTTGGTGACGAAGCTCCCCGGGAGCTGCGCCGCGATCTGGCCCTCGATGGGGACGCCGTTCTTCCGCCAGCTCAGGCTGTAGGTGATGGGGTCCGGCCAGGCGTCCGGATCCACGGCGCCGGAGGCGGTACATTGGAGCGACTCCAGCGCCGCCGGCTGCGACGGCGTGACGGCCACCGTCGGCGCGGAGGGCGCTTGATTGGCGTTGCAGACGCCCGCCCCGCAATACCCACCCGCGCCATTCTGCAATGAACACGATGGTTTGCCGGGCACCGGACTGCCCATGCACCCAAAGGCGCCACATTGGTCGAGCGCCGTACAGGGGTTCTGGTCATTGCAGATGCCGCCGACCCCAGGGGTGCTCACGCAGCCCGAGATGGGGTCGCAACTGTCGATGGAGCACGAGTCGCCGTCGTCGCAGGAGACGGCGGCGCCGGGTTTGCAGCCGCCGGCAAAGCAGACGTCACCGGCCGTACACACCGACCCGTCCGAACAGCCGGCCGCCACGTGCTCGAAGGTGCAGCCCACGCCGGGTTCGCAGGCGTCACCCGTACACGGGTTCTCGTCGTCGCATCCGTTCGTGAGCCCGTTGCAGAAGCCGCCGATCTTGCTGTCCGGGACGCACGCGTCGAAGATCGTACACGGCTCCCCGTCGTCGCACTCGCCGGTCGCGTAGGTTCGCAGGCACCCGCCGAGGGGACTACAGGCGTCCTTCGTGCACAGCTCACCGTCATCGCAGCCTGGACCGAAGGCCAGCACTCGCTCGGCGATGTTCGAGACGCCACCCGTCGCTTCGGCCTGACACCGCACCCGATCACAATCGCTGGCGAGCCCCGCATCGAGGACCGGCCCGGCGAGGAAAGGCGCTCCAGCACCGATCCACCAATGCCAGATCAGCCCCTCGGGCACCTCTCCACCCACTGGGGCGCAGGTGATCGGACCACCGGCGCCGGTGGGCGCTTCGACCGTCACCTGAGGGGCCGCGACCGGGAGCGCGTCGAGGACGAGCGACGCGTCACGGGCCGGCGCATCGAGCTCGCCGTCCGACGCAATGAGGTGGCACGCGACGTTCTGGCCAGGCGACAGCGCGGACGTGTCGAAGCCGAGCGCCGAGATGGCGCCCGCCTCGGGCTCGCCGCCATCGACGGTCCACTCCACGCGGACGCTGGGCGCGACGCCACAGTCCGGATCGTTGAAGCCGACCGGGAGACACGTCAGCAGATCGCCCGGGATGGCCGTCGCGGGGACCAGTACGGCTGCGTTCAAGGTCGGTGCTGCGTTTACCGGGAAGAAGGATGACGAAGAGACCTCGGTGGAGCTGAGGGCGCCGTCGAACGCGGTCGCGTGACAGGTGAGACCACTGACCTCCGCTCCGTCGGCGAGATCGGCGAACGCAAAGCTCGCTCCGTCGCCGACCACCGCTCCGTCGACGCGCCAGACGACGCTCGTCGTAACGCCGCTCGGCCCGTCGAGATCGGCGAGCCCACCCAGGACGCAGGTCGCGATCCCACAAGGCCCCGGCGACGTGGCCTCGATGACGGCCGAAGCGAGGAAGGGCGCCGACCCCTGAATCGTGACGCCGCCCGATGAGACGACCGCGGTCTGGCTCTCGCCGTCCGACAGCACCACCGAACAGGCGATCGCGTCTCCCTGCGCGAAGACGCCCGCGAGCGTCGAGCCCGTCGCGCCCGTCAAGGTGGTGCCGTTCTTCGACCACGACACCACGATGGAGACCGGGTCACCATCGGGATCGAGGGCCGAGTCGACCTCGCACGTGAGGGCCGACGCCACGGTCGCCGCTGTCGGGGAGAGCACGACCGCAGGCGCGACCGGCGGCGAGTTCTCGACAGTCGCCTGGTCAGAGACGACGACCGGTCCCGGCCCGGCTTCGTCGACGCCTTCGATCGTGCACTCGAGGCCGTCTCCAGCGGCGACGGTCGCCGCGGTGACCGTCGCCAGGTCGAGCTCGTCGTCGACATCGCCGAGCGCCAGCGACGCTTCCCGAATCAACGTCCCTGCCCCGCCCATGGCCCCCGCGGGCTGGTGATACCAACGCACGCGCAAGGTCGGCGTATCCTCGGGGTCGACGTCCCCGAGCCCGCCGACGTGGGTGCACGTGAAGGGCATGTCGCGACGCGCTTGCGTGGGTGAGATCGTCGCGCTCTCGGCGACCGGGGGCGTGTTCTGGACCGTCACAGCGGCCGACACGACCGGCGCGCTGCTCGATGCATCATCGTGGGCGACGGCCTCGCAGCGAATCGCGTCTCCTTCGTCGAAGCGGGTCCCGCTGAGCGTCAGCGCATTCGCGTGCTCAACCGACCCTTCGAGCGCGACCTCGTCGTTCACGATCCACCGCACGGTCCAGGAGAGTGTGTCGCCATCGGGGTCGACCGCGCCCTGCACCTCGCAGCGTACGAGATCGAGCTCCCGAGGCGCCGCGGGCTCCACGGTCGCGGTCCCCCCGGTGGGCGCACCGTTTCCGACCGCGAGCACCGGCGACGACGTCGGCGGCCCGAGGGTGTCGCCGTCCGTCGGGGTGAGAACGCAACGGAGCTCGTCACCACGAGTGACATCGGGCGCCTGGAGCACACACGAACTCCCACCTTCTGGATCCTGCGGCAGCGCCTCCCCGTTCAGGACCCACGCACAGTCGTCGGCCTCGCCGGAAGGATCGCCGGCGTCGGGCTCGTCCCGCTCCGCACACGCGCACGTCCATGCCGACTCGGCGGACAATGACGACGCCAGCTCGACTCGCTGGCACCGAGGCGCCGAATTGCCGATGACCACGGTGCCGACCCCGGAGAGGCCCTCGAGCGCGGCGGCGCCGACCGGCACGACCGTGACGGTCCAGCGCTCCCCGCGCTCGGTCACCGCCGCAGGCAGCTCCGGTCCACTCGGGCCATCGGTCCCGTCGTCGCGTTGCCAAGTGAACGTGTAGCTCACGCCCGGGGCCGCGTTGGCGACCAGGGCGGTCACGTCGTCACGGCTCGTCGGCGACGCCGGGTCGAACACGACGACGGGGAGCTCGAGCGTCGTCGTGTCCGCGGTCTCTCCGTTGGTTGCGTCGGTGGGCGCGGGCCCCGTGACCTCGGCGCAGCGCGCGAAGAGGGACACCATCGCGCCAGCCACGAGAGAGAGCGCGGACGACGACCGGGTTGCAGGGGTGAGCATGGGCGGCATCATGGCGATCGGCGGTCTCGACCTCAAGGACAAGGGCGAGATCGGCTACAGTGCCTCTATGCCGGAGCTGCCTTACCTCGAGATCTACCTCGAACGCTTGCGTGCGCTCGCGGTTGGTTCGCGCCTGGAATCCCTCCGAGTTCAGGGCCCCATGGTCCTGCAGACCGTGTCGCCGCGGCCGTCGGACCTCGCCGGCAGCGTCCTGGTCCAGGTGGAGCGCCTCGGCAAGCGGCTCGTCTTCGAATGGCGGAACGACGTGTGGGATGGGCCTCGGTACGCCGTCGTACATCTCATGATCGCGGGACGTTTCCTCTGGTCCGAGCGGCTCGCCGAGCCCCCGAACAAGAAGTTCGGCCTGGCCTCGTTCGCCTTTGAGCGCGGCACCTTGCACCTGAACGAATACGGAACGAAGCGCCGCGCCACGCTCCACTTGCTCGCCGACCCCGCGGGCCTCGCCGCTCACGATCGGGGTGGCCTCGAGCCGCTCACCGCCGGCCTCGATGCTTTCGCGGCGGCGCTCACGCGCGAGCGCCGAACCCTGAAGCGGGCGCTCGCGGACCCACGCCTCTTCGCCGGGATCGGCAACGCCTTTTCGGACGAGCTGCTGCACGAAGCCCAGCTCTCTCCGATGGCCATCACGACGTCGCTCGCGGCGGACGACCTCGCTCGGCTCCACGCGGTGGTTCAGTCGAGCCTTCGAGGGTGGGTGGAGCGTCTCCGGCTCGAAGTCGGCGACGGATTTCCTGGCGTCGGCAAAGGCGCGGGCGCCGTCACGGCGTTTCACCCGGCGATGCGCGTCCACGGCCGCTTTCGTGAGCCGTGCGGCGTGTGTGGGACCGCGATCCAGCGCATCGTCTTCGCGGACAACGAATCGAACTACTGCCCGCGTTGTCAGACCGGCGGTCGCTTGCTGTCGGACCGCGCGTTCGCCCGCCTCTTGAAAGACGACTGGCCGAAGCGGATCGAGGAGCTCGAAGCCGCCGGCCTCGCCGTCGTCACGTCGGCGCCTCGAGCGCCAGTAGGGCCTCCTCGGTCCACCGGGTGAGGCGGCGCATGCGCTCCCGATCGTCTGAGCTGCCGTCGGTGATGGCCGCGATACGATCGCGGTCCATCACCACGGGCTCGCCGAAGCGGACGTCGACTGCATTCCCACGGCGCGGCCAGGACTTGCCGAGCGGCAACACCTTGCCCATGCCGGCGTGAAAGAAGGGGAGGACGAGCGGTTCGGCCGCGTCGATGAGCCGCCCAATCCCAGGCTTGAAGGGCAGCTTCATCCGCCCGTCTTCATGCCGGGTTCGCCCGCCTTCGGGGAAGAGGTGAACCCAGTCCCCTTCTCGGAGGCGCGCTTCGAGGAACGCGAAGCCGGGTTGGTCGAGGCCGAGACCGCGTACGACGGGGACGCACTTGCCAGCGCTGAAGAAGGCCCCCTTGAAGCGGTTCGAGAAGAAGTTCTTTGCGTCGGCCGCAACCCATCGAATCTTCTCGTACTCGGGCAACCCGAAGCTGCAGATGAGCCACGGGTCGTCGAACATCGAGACGTGATTGGAGAAGGTGAGAAGCCCGCGACCGGATCGCTCCGCCGCCGCCTGGAGCTGCGACAGTCCTTCGACGCGAAGGTCGTTCATGCGCGTCATCACGAAGCGGGAAAGCCAACTCACCGTGCCAACGACAGTCGATGAGTACCACGTCTTGCGCTGGCGGAAGTGGCTCCAGGCGGTCTCTAGAAGGGCGAGATCATCGAGGTTGCTCATGGCGACGCGAGCATAACCAAGAACGCCGGATCCGGGTACTTGCATTGACGCAACACGCGTCAATCCGATACCGTGCCGGGTCCGGCGCGGCGCTTGGCGGTGGCGTGCCCGGGACGTGAACGCACGCCGGTTGGGTGCGACGCCCCTTCGAAGAAGAAGGCTGGGAGTGACGATATGCGAACGATTACGGGACCATCCACGCTAGCGACGACCTCGACGGGGCGGCTGGCGTCCCGCCTCCTGAGCCGAAGCGCGCTGGCACTCAGCCTCGCCCTCGCCGCCTGTAGCACTGACGACGCCGCCCCCGCGACCGGCGGCACGACCGACACGGACGCGAGCGACGCCACCGACGGCTCAGACGCGTCGGACTCCGTCGACGCGACCGATGGCTCGGACGTCGTCGATGGCAGCGATGGGGACGACGCGACCGACAGCACCGATGCCACCGACGCGACCGACGGATCCGACGAGACGGACGCGACGGATGCCACCGATGGGTCGGACGCGACCGACGGCTCGGACGGGTCCGATGCGACCGACGGCGCCGAGGGCACGGACGCCGTCGACAGCGGCGCGGATGGCGACGACGCCGGGGTCCCGGACGCTGAGCTCCTCGTGAAGATCTACGGCACGGCCAGCGATGCGGCCGGTCGGTACTCGATCGTGTCCCCCGGCTCGACGATTCAGCTCGGCGGCCTCGTGCTGGGCAACCCGGACACCGTGGTCTGGGAGAACACCACGACCGGCCAGACAGGCGAAGCAATCGGCGCCCCGTTCTGGTCAGCCGATCTCGTCACGGTGGTCGAAGGTCCGAACTTCTTCACGGTGACCGCGACTCGCGGTGACGTGAGCCGCACCGACACTGTCCTCGTCATCCACAACCCGTCGGTGAGCTTCGAGCAGCGTCCGACCATCTCGCCGGA
>JADMJS010000691.1 GCA_018780435.1 Myxococcales bacterium | reverse complement strand
CTTGACCGCGTCGAGCACGACGCCACGCTCCCCCGAAAAGGCCGGCCCTGGCCGCACCTCCCTGATCGACGCGCCCAAAACCGAGTCCATCCGCGATCATCGCCGTCAACGACACCCCCGCCTGAACCGGTTCAGGCGTCACTCCGAACGCCACCGCGAATGTCCCCGACGTCGTGTCCATTGCGCTGACGGCGTCTGCGCCCAGGAGCGGGATCGAGCTGCGCCGGACCCGGTTCAAGTTCCCCGCCGCCGTCGAGCGCAGGCCCGGTCAAGTCGTCCCGACGCAGCCGCCCGGAGGCGGGCCCGCGCAGCGCCCGGCGAGGACGGCGAGCGGGGCGACTTGACCGGGTCGAGCACGACGCCACGCTCCCCCGAGGAGGCCGGCCCTGGCCGCACCTCCCTGATCGATGCGCCCAAAACCGGGTCCATCCGCGATCATCGCCGTCAACGACACCCCCTCCTGAACCGGTTCAGTCGTCACTCCGAACGCCACCGCGAAGTTCCCCGACGTCGTGTCCATTGCGGTGGCGGCGGGTGGGGCCAAGCTCTTCGCGTCGTCACCGGTCGACTTCACTCCCCGTGAGGACGGCGCGGGGGCTGGAGGCGGACGCTCATCGATCATGGCTCGTACCGATCATTGCTTGCGCGCATCTGCAGGCATGGGCAGGATACCGCGCGCGAGCGCGCTCGCCGTCGTGGCACCTTTGGGCCAGTGGCTTCATCGGGCCTGGCACGGGGCGCGGGCGCCTGAAACGAGATGCCCGAACGCGACGTCGGGTAGACAGAACTGGGGTTCGGAATGTCCATCAGTGCAGCATTCATGGCGGTGATCCTCCTCGCCGGCCTGGGCGCGTTCGCCCACGCGATCATCTCCCGCTTCCGGTGGCTCGCCGTGGCGAAGCCGGAGGTTCGGTGGGACGAGATCCCGTCTCGCATCGAGCGGGTCGTCGAGAACGTGTTCGGCCAGAAGAAGCTGCTGCAACGCGGCTGGCGCGGCGCCATGCACGTCATGTTCTTCTACGGCTTCATCGTGCTCCAGACCGTCATGCTCCAGGTCGTCGGCGAAGGGCTCTTCGGCTTCGACTTCAAGCTCCCGTTCGTCGGCGGGACGGCCGGGCTCGGCCTTATGCAAGAGGTCTTCAGCGCGATCGTACTCGTGGCCATCGGCATGGCGACGTGGCAGCGCTACATCAAGAAGAACCCGCACGTGAAGGCGCACAGCGAGTTCGACGCGCTAGTCGTCCTCTGTGGCATCTCCGGCCTCATCATCACGTACTTCATCACGAACGGCATGCTCATCAACATGCGCCTCGCCGGGACTGAGGTGGCGTCGCTCCCGCCCATCGACGCGCTGCCGATCTCCGGCCTCGCTGCGAAGGCGCTCGCGGTCTTCTCGCCCGGCATCCAGAGCTTCTTTGGCCACGCCAGCTTCTGGCTACACGCGGCGTTCTTCGTCTCCATGCTCATCTGGATCCCGCGCGGCAAGCACTTCCACCTCATCAGCGGCCCGATGAACGTCTTCTTCAACGGCAACGCCACTCACAAGTCGGGCGCCGCGCTCAAGAAGACCGAGATCGACCTCGAGAACATGGCCGACGACGCCGTCTTCGGGGCCTCGACCCTCGACCAGTTCTCCTGGAAGTCCCTCTTCGACAGCTACGCCTGCACCGAGTGCGGCCGCTGCCAGGACCAGTGCCCGGCGTACAACACCGGCAAGGCGCTCACCCCGAAGGGCCTCCAGGTCGAGTTCCGCAAGGAGCTTGAGCGCGCCGGTCCGCTCCTCATCCAGGGCAAGAAAGACGAAGAAGGCGTACTCCGCCCCTTCATCGAGAACGTCTTCTCCGAGGAGTTCCTCTGGTCCTGCACGACCTGTGGCGCCTGCGTTCAGGAGTGCCCGGTCGACATCGAGCACATCGACACCATCGTCGAGATGCGCCGCTACCAGGTCATGATGGCGTCGAAGTTCCCGAAAGAAGCGACCGCGATCTTCAAGAACCTCGAGCGCAAGGGCAACCCGTGGGGAGTCTCGGACAGCCGCGTCGACTGGGCGAAGGGGCTGAACATCCCCGTGCTCGGCCAGGACGGCGAGGCCAAAGACTTCGAGGTCCTCTACTGGGTCGGCTGCGCCGGCTCCTTCGACGACGCCGCGAAGAAGACGGCGCGCGCCCTCGTCGACGTCCTTCGGGCCGCCAAGGTCTCCTTCGCCACCATCGGCAAGTCGGAGACCTGCACCGGCGACCCGGCCCGCCGCCTCGGCAACGAGATGCTCTTCCAGACGCTCGCTCAGCAGAACGTCGACACCCTGAACTCGCTCGGGGTCACGAAGATCCTCTCGCATTGCCCCCACTGCTTCAACACGCTCGCCAATGAATACCCGCAGTTCGGTGGCAATTTCACGGTCGTCCACCACTCGGAGTTCATCGCGGAGCTGCTTCGCACGGGCCGGCTCAAGCTTCTGCCCAAGGCCGAAGGCACGATCACCTACCACGACTCCTGCTACCTCGGCCGGCACAACGGGATCTACGAAGCGCCGCGCGAGACCATCGCCGCCGCCACCGGGCTCGACCTCGTCGAGATGCCGCGCAACAAGGAGAAAGGCTTCTGCTGCGGCGCGGGTGGTGGTCGGATGTGGCTTGAGGAGCACGCCGGCAAGCGCGTGAACATCGAGCGCACCGAAGAAGCGCTCGGGACCGGCGCGCGCGAGATCGCGGCCGCGTGCCCCTTCTGCGCGACCATGCTCACCGACGGCGTGAAGGACAAGAACAAGGAAGAGGACGTGAAGGTCGTCGACATCGCGCAGATCGTGGCGCGTAGCATCGACCACCACGCGATGAAGCCCTAGCGTCTCGGCCGAAGGTCCCGTCGTCCTCTGAGCGACTGGCGCGATGTGCGCCGGTGCCCCTCTCTCGATAGAAGCTCCCGTTTGGGAGCGAGTGAAGCCATGAGCCTCGTTGAACGTGAAGCCGCGCGCCGCCGAACGCACGCGATCATCTCGCACCCGGACGCCGGTAAGACCACGCTGACGGAGAAGCTCCTCCTCTACGCCGGCGCGATTCACCTCGCGGGGTCGGTCAAGTCCCGCAAGGCGTCCCGCCACGCGCTGTCCGACTTCATGAAGATCGAGCAGGAGCGCGGGATCTCGGTCAGCTCCACGGTGCTCCAGTTCGAGTACCACGGCTCGGCCATCAACTTGCTCGACACGCCGGGCCACGCCGACTTCTCGGAAGACACCTACCGCACGCTCGCCGCCGTCGACTCGGCGGTCATGCTGCTCGACCACACGAAGGGCGTCGAGGCGCGGACCTTGAAGCTCTTCGAGGTCTGCCGCATGCGGATGTTGCCGATCGTGACCTTCATGAACAAGCTCGACCGGGTCGGCAAGGATCCCATCGAGCTACTCGACGAGGTGCGGACGACGCTCAACCTCAACGTGGTCCCCATGAACTGGCCGCTCGGGATGGGCCGTGAGTTCGAGGGGGTCATCGACATCGCCACAAACCAGGTCTACGTCTACTCGGGCGGCAAACACGGCACCGAGAAGCTTGAGACCGAGATCATCTCGCTCGACGAAGCCCGCGAGCGCTTCGGGAACAATCGGGTGCAGGAAGCGGTCGAGCAGATCGAGCTCCTCTCCATCGCCGGCGACCCCTTCACGCGGGAGGGCTTCCTGGCCGGGCACATCAGCCCCGTGTTCTGGGGCTCGGCGATGACCAACTTCGGCGTCGAGCCGCTCCTCTCGTACCTCGCCGATCACGCGGCGCCGCCCGCCATGCGGGAAGCGACGCGAAAGAACGGCGAGACCTTCATCGTCGAGCCTAGCGACGAACGTTTCACGGGGGTCATCTTCAAGATCCAGGCGAACATGAACCCGAAGCACCGGGACCGCATCGCGTTCATGCGCTGCGTCAGCGGGCGCTTCCGGCGCGGCATGGATGTGGTCCTGGCCAGCTCCGGCGAGGTGCTGCGGCTCTCGAACCCGCACACCTTCATGGCGCAAGAACGGTCGATCGTCGACGACGCGTTCCCGGGCGACATCGTCGGCCTCTACGATCCGGGCAAGCTCCGCATCGGTGAGACGCTGGTCGAAGACACGGGCGGCGGCAAAGAAGACATCTTTCAATACAAGGGGATCCCCCGCTTCGCGCCCGAGTTCTTCGTGCGCGTCGTGCTGAAGGATCCCCTTCGCCGTAAGCAGCTCGACCAAGGGCTCGAACAGCTCTCGCAAGAGGGTGTCATCCAGGCCTTCTATCGCGACGGCTTCGGCCGCGGCGACCCCTACCTCGGCGCGGTCGGGCTCCTCCAGTTCGAGGTGTTGCGAGAGCGCCTTGAGTCCGAATATGGCGCCCGGTGTGTCCTTGAGACGCAGCCCTTCGGGGCGGCTCGGTGGCTTCGTGGCCCGGACGAGGCCATCGACTGGATTCGAAAGCGGCGCGACTACACGCTCGTCGAAGACCGCCGCGGCAACCCCGTCGTGCTGGTGCAGGGCAACTGGGCCCTCGAGTTCGCTCGCAAGAACGCGCCAGGGATCGAGCTCTTCGACGTCGAACCCCTCTGAGCACACGATGATGGGGCACCCCGAGTCTGACAGCGCTGCGACGTCGCCCTGGGCGCGACGTCGGCGAGAGTCGGGGCACCCTCTGGGAGAGAGACTAGCCGCGCTCCTACTCGCGCTTGCCGTGAGCCCCGCTGCGTGGGCTCTGCCTCCTGAGATCGACACGGGTGAGGCCCGGCTGCCTCTGGCTGCCGCACGCGACGAGAGGGACCCCGATCCTGCTTCCGATCCGGACGACGACGACTTCACGACCTCCATCCGCGACGGGGGCATGCCGGAGACGGGCTCGACCGACCACCTGACGAGCCGCGACCTCCGCCTCCTCCATGGTCGCAGCCCCGCAGACACCTTCCGGCTCTTGCCGGGCATGGTGCTGGTTCAGCCGGGCGGGGAGGGCAAGTCGCCTCAGTTCTTCACGCGCGGCTTCGACGCCGAGTACGGCGCCGACATCGAAGTACGGCTCGACGGGATCCCGCTCAACGCCCCGTCGCACATCCACGGCAACGGCTGGGTGGACCTCGCCTTCATCCTGCCGGAGGCGCTCCAGGGCGTGGACTCGACCAATGGGCCCTTCTCGGCGCTCCAGGGCCCCTTCGCGCTGGCGGGCACCGTCGACCTGCGCCTTGGCGTCCCGGAAGAACGTCGAGGCGCCGGTTTTTCGTACGAACTTGGGACGACCAATCGCCATCGTCTACGAGTCAGTTATGCGCCCGAAGGGGCCCACCCCCGGACGCTCGTCTTTGCGGAAGGCGTCCACGACGACGGCTTCGGGGAGAACCGGGCCGTCAGCCGGCTCGGCTTCATCGGTGCGCTGAACATCTGGGACGACCGCGATCGCCGCCTCGACTTGACCCTCGGCGCGAGCGCGTCGGCCTTCGGGCTACCCACGCCGGTCCGCGAGGACGACCTCGACGCCGGCGCCCGGTCCATCGATGACGTCTATGATCCCGAGCTCAACGGCGAGTCGAGCCGCCTCTTCGGCTCGGTGCGGTGGGACGGTCGTTACGGGCGCCACGCGGTCGGGACGACCTTCTACGCCACGAGTCGCCACACGCGGCTCGTCGACAACACCACCGGTTATCTCGTCGATCCCCTGAACGGCGATCGGCGCGAGCAGGTCGAGGACACTTTCGACCTCGGGCTCTCCACGCGGCACGGCTGGCGCGTCCATCCGGTGTTGCTCCTCGACACGGGCTTCGGTGTTCGCACGATCGTCCTCGATCAATCCGAGACCCGCCTCGGCCGTTTGCTCGAAGAGAGGGGCGTCGTGCGTGCGAGCGATGGCGCGGAGGTGCTCGTCGACGCGCGCACGTCGCTGCGGATTACGCCTCTGGACGAGCTCCGCATCGACGTCGGGCTCCGCGTTGACGGCGCCTTCGTTGCTGCCGATGGACAGCGCGCCACCGGCCCCTTGCCGGGCGACATCCGTGCGGTCTCGGGTGGCGGCGCGGTCGCGGCGGTATCCCCCCGTCTCTCGGTCGCGTGGTACCCCATCCCGGAAGTGGGGCTCTTCAGTGCCTACGGTCGAGGGGCGCGGCCGCCCGAGGTTGGCGCCTTCGCGGCGGGCCCCATCGTGGGGACGGGGACCGCCGCCGGCTCCGTCGAGCCGGAGATGACCGTGTCGGACTCAGTGGAGATCGGCGTACGTTACGCCCCCGGGCCCTGGTTTCGGCTCGGCGCCTCCGGCTTTTTTACCTATATCGACCGCGAGTCGGTCTACGCAGCCGAAGCGCAGACCAACCTTGAGTATGGCGCGAGCCGGCGCTTCGGCTTCGAGTTCGAAGTCGCGTCAGCGCCGACGGAGTGGCTTGAGTTCCGGGCAGACCTGAGCTTCGTCGACGCGCGCTTCGTGGGCGGCGACTCCCCGATCCCCGGCGTCCCCTGGCTTGTCGCCAGCGCCACGGCGCTCGTCGAACACCCGAGCGGCGTGCATGGCGCGTTGCGCTACGTCTTCCTCGCGCCCCGCGATCTCGATGGAGGCGACGTCTCGGACTCCTATTCGAACCTCAACTTGAACCTCGGCTATACGTGGCGTTTCCTCACCATCGGCCTTGGGATCGAGAACTTGCTCGGCCTCGAGCTCCGCGATGGGGAGGTCAGCCACCCATCGCGGTGGGACGAGTCGCGGCCGCCGGGCGATTCGGCGCGAGTCCCCGTATCGCACACCATCGCCGGCCCACCGCTGCTCGTGCGGGTGCTGCTGGGCGTGCACTTCTGACGTAGACCTTTCGCGCCAGCCCGAAGGCTGCCGCGGTTCGACTCTCCGGAGAGCTCACATGGACCTGATGAACCCGACTCCCGACCACGCCGACCTCCGGGACCTCGCGCGCCGCTTCGCGGAGTCGGAGCTGGCCCCGCAGGCGTCCGAGTACGACAAGGCCGAGCGCTTCAACCTGGCGCTCTTCCGCAAGCTCGGCGAGCTCGGCCTGCTCGGGATCACCGTCCCGGAGCGTTTTGGCGGCACCGGCCTCGACGCATCGGCGGCGGTCATCGTCCACGAGGAGCTCGCGGCGGCCGACCCGGGCTTCACGCTCTCGTACCTGGCCCACGCGATGCTCTTCGCCAACAACCTCGCCGTGAACGGCAATGACGAGCAGCGACTGCGCATCTTGCCCGGGGCCTGCAGCGGCGCCCTCATCGGGGGTATGTGCATGAGCGAGCCCGGCGCCGGCACCGACGTCGTCGGCATGCGCACCACCGCAGTGAGGCGCGGCGACCACTACATCCTGAACGGCGCCAAGATGTGGATCACGAACGGGTGCGTGTCGGACACCGAACTCGGTGACGTGTTCCTCGTCTATGCCAAGACCGAAGAACCTGCTGGTAAGGCCATCTCCTCGTTCCTCGTCGAGAAGGGCATGCCGGGCTTCGCGCTCGGGCAGCGCATCAAGGACAAGCTCGGCATGCGGGCGTCCGCCACCGCCGAGCTGGTCTTCGAGGATTGTGTCCTTCCAGCGGCCAATCGGATCGGCGACGACGGCCGGGCCGTGCTCTGCATGATGCGGAACCTCGAGATCGAGCGGCTCACGCTCGCGGCCATGAGCCTCGGGATCGCGCGCCGCTGCATCGAGATCATGAACCAGTACGCGAGCGACCGAAAGGCCTTCGGGAGCCCGCTCCGCGACTTCGGCCAGGTGCAGCGCCACATCGCGGAGTCCTACGCCGAGTACATGGCGGGCCGAGCCTACGTGTATGCGACGGCGGCGAACCTCGACCTGAACAAGTCGGGCAATCGAATGGACTCGGATGGCGTGAAGCTCTACTGCGCGGCCATGGCCAAGAACGTCGCCGACCGTGCGATTCAGGTCCTCGGCGGCTACGGCTACGTCGGCGAGTACCACGTCGAGCGGCTTTGGCGAGATGCCAAGCTCCTCGAGATTGGCGGCGGGACGAACGAGGCGCACCAGAAGAACATCACCCGCGACCTCATGACCGTCGCTCGGATCCGGTGATCCCGAGCTTTCGACTGACTCAGCTTGGGCTCCTGAGCGTGGTCGCATGCTCCGGGGCGGACACCGACGTCGCGGCGGACACTGACGTCGCGACGGACACTGACGTCGCGACGGACACACGGACCGAGTCGGCCTCCGGGGGCGACGGCCCCACCGTCACCTACGAGCTGCTGTGGGATTCGACGGGCGTCGAGCTGGTCCAGGCCCCGCTCGCGCTTCGTCTCCGCAGCGACCTCGGGATCACGTGGACCCTGTCGCGTGTCGCCATCGGCACCTACGCCGCCGAACTGGTCCCCTGCGCCGACGACGTGACCAGCGCCGCTTCGGCTCATACGGGACTGGCTTACGCAGGGCACTCCGCCGATCCGAACGCGCTCACCGTCTATCTCGACACCGTCGAAGCCCTCCCGGCCGGGGGGGCTCCGATTCCCGTGACGCCGCTCGAGACGAGCGCGATCCCCTCCAAAGCGGGGCGCTTCTGCGAGGTCTACGTCGCGGCGCGCCGCATTCGACCGGGCTGGACCGGCTTCGACTCGGCGCTGGACGGGCTCAGCGTCGTCATCGAAGGTACGTGGCAGCACGACGGAGAAGACGCCGTCCGTTTTCGTGGCGACGCGATCGCGGCCGCCGCGTTGGTCACCCCCGTCCTGGATCCAGACGGCGTGCCATTTACCTTCTATGGCGGTATACAATCAGGTCGAGTGACAATCACTCGACATCTCTTGGCAATGATGGACGGGCTCGATCCTGGGGGGCTGAGCGCGTCCGATGTGGCCTACGGCGCGCTCGTGAACCTGCTCACGTCGGCCACCGCGACCGTTGACGTGGCCGTATCGCCGCCCTGAGCTCGGCGGTCACAGCTCTCGCCATAGGTGTCCAGCGTGACCGGCTCGCCACAGGAAGTAGCCGGCGCCAGCCGCCAACGTCGCGCCCGCAGGAAACCAAAGGGCGCTCGTTCCGGTCCAACGGAACATCATGGTCCCGATGACTGCCCCGCTCGCAAAACCCAAGAAGAGGCTCACGAGCAGTACGAAACGCCAGCCGGCGACTTTCTCCCGCCGAGCCAGGTGGCCGGTCATGACGCCGAGGTCGGTGACGATGCCCGTGATGTGGGTCGTGCGGAGGACGAGCCCGCGGTAGGTCGTCGCCATGGCGTTCTGGAGGCCCATGGCGAAGGCGAGTGCGGCGGCCCCGGTGAGCGCATCTCCCGCAAGGAGCCACCGAGCCCCGAGGAAGAGCGCGCAAGACTCCAGAATCAGGGCGAAACCATAGCGACGACCGGGCCTGAGATCGGCGCTGCCGAGGAGCGCTCCCGACGACGCGGCCCCGAAGAAGAAGCTGGAGAGGATGACGGCGAAGGGCCACGCCTCCGCTTCTTTGTGCGGCAGGACGAGGTCGGCGCCGAGGATCGACGCGGAGCCGCTCAGGTGGCTCACGACGAGGCCGACGGCGACGAGGCTCACCGCGTTCACGTAGCCGGCGAGCCCCGCCAGGAACGCGCCGCCCGCATAGAGCCACGGCTGCGCGCCACTTCGAGTGGTGTAGATACCCGTCCGAATGGCCGGCCGCTCGGGTGCGTCCGGCGTGTCGTCCAGCGTGTCCCCGGTCACGTCGCGATGGGGCGGCGCCGAGTCCGATCGGTGCGTTGCTTTGGTAGTCATTAGGGCAGCGTCGGGTGCAGTCAAGCGCGGGACGAGGGGGCGCGCAGGCCGAAACGGCTCGCGTCAGTCGCAGTGTCCTGCTAAGCTTCCGCCGCTTCAAGTTTTGGTCCGCCCGAATGCTAATCCCGTACGCGCATCAGCGGCCTCGGGCGAGTGCGGCGGCCGGAGGTCTCCATGCGTCCCTTCCGCTTCTTCGGTTCACGCGGCGCCCGGCTCATCGCCGCGAGCGCCCTCGCTCTCACGACCACCCAGGCTTGTTCGGGCGACGCGTCCGTCATCGGGTCTTCGGCCAGCGATCCGGCGGCGACACTCGACGAGAGCGCCCAGAACCCGTTCCTGCAGGACCAGTCGAATGGCAAGCTCGACTCGCAATACCTGAACCCCGATGGCATCGAAGTCGAAGTCGACCTCGAAGCTGACCTCGACACGGCGGGGCTGACGCGTTCACGCACCCTCGACGCGCCCGCCATCCTCGGGCAGTTCGCGCTCACCTACCTCCGCAAGAACCAACAGGTCTACCTCGAGTCACTCGCCGAGCAGGCCAGCTCGGAGGATCGGGTCGAGTGGCAGGTTGATGGTCAATGGCTGGCGGCCGGCAACGTCTCGGACATTCCGGTCGAGCGCCTGAAGCGCTTCCGCATCCGCGGCATCAACGCGGTGCTTCTGCACACGGCCAGCCGCGGCATCGACGTCGGCTCGGTCATCACCGCGCCGGTGCCCCTGCGCCCCTACAGCGTCTACGCCGACGCGGGGAAGGCTTGCGCCGAAGTCGGCGACGGTCACATGGCGCTCGACCAATCGATCTACTGGTACATGTGGGAGCCGGAACGGTCTGACTGCACCGTCGCGCGCCAGGACATGGCCATCACGGTCTCGAAGATGCTGCCGTCCAAAGTCACCTACCCGGAATACGACCAGCTCGTCGCCGACGGTCGCGTGACGATGGTGGTGCTCTTCGGCCAGATCGGCGATGGCCCCATCGTCGACTCCGACATTGGCGTTCGGGCGCAGAAGCAGATGGCGTCGTGGCTCACGTCCGGCGGTTTCTCCGAGATCACCCCGGCCCCGGTCGGCCGTCGCTTCCTGAAGACGGTCAAGGGCGTCGACGTCGAGGTCGACCTCTACTCGCCTTACGACTTCTCTGGGCTCAGCGACTACAAGAACTACAAGAACTTCGAGAAGGCGCTCGCGGAGCACGAGATCGTGACCTACGACGGCCACTCGATGCTCGGCGCCAGCGACTTTTGGTCGCGACCGACGTACCCGGACTTCTACCAAATCTTCCTGTACGGCGGCTGCCTCGGCTACGAGTACTACGTGGCGCCGATCCTCGGCGGGAAGGGAGGCTGGGACAATCTCGACATCCTCTCGAGCGTCGTCGAGGTCTCGGCGAACGCGAACGAGTATGCGGGGCCCTTCCTCGCGAAGCTCGTCCACGCCCTCGAAAATGACTACAAGGTGAGCTGGAAGGACATCCTCGTCGCCATCCGTTCGCGAGTCGGTGACTCCACCTTCGGCATGAGCGGCGTCCGCGAGAACTGCTTCTCGCCGACCGGCTCGATGTGCGGCCCCGAGGTCGACGGTGACACCCAGTCCACGACGTGGGACCAGAAGAGCGCCGTCGCCATCCCCGACGCGGACCCCGCTGGCGTCGCCTCCACCATCGAGGTACCGGAGTCGCTGACGGTCGAGTCCATCACCATTACTCTCGATATCGAACATTCGTACATTGGCGACCTCGTGGTCTCGCTCACCCACGGGGAGACCACCGTCGTCGTCTACGACGGCTCCGGTGCCGAAGGCAGCGCGCTCCAGCAGTCCTTCACCTTCGATGACTTCGCGGGTCAGAACGCAACCGGTACCTGGACCCTCCAGGTCGTCGATGGTGCGGCTCAGGACGACGGCCAGCTCGTGAGCTGGTCGCTGACCGCCACGAGCCGCTGACCGCAAGAGGGCGCTACCGGCGCCCACTGCGGCCATGGCACGCTTGCCCGGATCAGCGCAGCGCTCCGCGCCACCCCCATCGGAGGCATCGACGTCTTGTGGGTAGCTGAATGACCGGGCGAAGCGACCAGGGCGACCCCTCCTCGACTCCCAAAGCCCTCATCGGGATCGGCGCGCTGTCCACGGCGACGGGCGTCCCCACCGAGACGCTGCGCACGTGGGAGCGTCGTTACGGCGTCCCGGTCGCGAGTCGCACCGATAGTGGCCATCGGCTCTACCCGGCGTCGGCCATCGACCACATTCGCCTCATCAGCCGCGCCCTTGAGCGGGGCATGAGGGCCTCCCAGGCCACTCGGCTCGACCTGACGCAGCTGCGCGAGCTGACCGCTGGCGACGGCCGCGCGAGCCCACGACTGCGGCTCGTCGAGTCCAACCCTTCTAGTGCCGGGCCGACCGTCACGTTCCCGGTCGATACCGCCGGGCTTCAGGACGGCGACGACCACGTCGCGTGGTTCGAGGCGATGCTGCGCTTCGACCGCCCCCGGCTTGACGCCCTCCTCGCGTCCCATCTTGATCGCCTCGGCGCCATTGAGTTCATGGAGAGCCTGCTTCGGCCGCTCCTGTTCCGCATGGGTGACGCTTGGGCTCGGGGCGAGATTGGCGAAGCCCACGAACACGTCGCGAGCGAAGCCATCCACGATCGCCTCGCAGAGATGTGGCGCCGAGCGCCCGTCCCGGCGGCGGCGCCCGTCGCGCTGCTGACCACGCTCCCCGGCGAGCACCACGACCTCGGTCTGCACATGGCCGCTGTCGTCGCAGTGCGGGCCGGGTGTCGGCTCGTGTTCCTCGGCCGAAGCATGCCCGTGAAGTCCATCGCTCGGGCGGCGCGGGACTGCGGCGCCGCGTGGGTCGTCGTCAGCGTCTCGTCCGCAACGGAAGCCGGCGAAGCGCGTGTGCTCCTGACGCAGTTGCGTGGTGAGCTGAATGACGGCGCGATCCTGTTCGCGGGCGGCAGTGGCGCGCCGAGTGGCCTCGCCGGCGTCGAGACCTTCCAGTCGCTACGGGCGCTCGAAGGCCGCCTGCTGGGGGCATAGCCGAGTCGCGGCCCGCCCCGAGCGCTCAGGGTCGGCCGACTGAGAGGCCGCCCGAGCGCTCGGGCGTGTTCGATGGCCCGGTCGAGCCCGAAGTGGTCGCGAGTGCGGCGCGCCGAGGTCATCCAATAGAGCACGTACGCCGCGTCCGCACGGACGGGCGCCGGGTTCAGCGACGTGACGCGGAGCTCGGGGACAGGGCGGGAAGGCATGGGCGTAGGATGCCTTGGAATAGAACCGGGTGCACACGCGTCCCACTCGCGGCGACGCCGGGCATGGCGTTCGGCAGGTGAGACGAGTTGGAAACGAGAGAGTATGTGGAGTTGCAAGCGATAGTCCTTCTCGTCGCGTTTGGCAAACTTCGTGCAAATGTGTCGAGTTTCGACTAAGCTCAGCAGCCCCACGGATGGAAAAGCTCTCTTCCGTCCTCCGCTAGGGCACTGTGCCCTGAGCGAGCGTTGGCGCGATGCCGACGTGAGGACGGCCGTGGTGGATGAATGGATGAACGTGG
>JADMJS010000599.1 GCA_018780435.1 Myxococcales bacterium | reverse complement strand
TCACGTCCTCGAAGTCCCAGAGGAGGATCGGCCCCGTGTCGACGCACGCGCCGCCTTGAGTGACGTGGCGACCGTCAAGGCAGCCGTCGGCGTCCGGCCCGTCGCACGGCACGTAGTCCCAGGTGCACGACCCGTTCGTACAAGCGTCGGTCGTGAAGATGTTCTCGTCGTTGCAGTCGTAGGCGCTGCTGCACGCGCTCGGGAGCGCCTTCGACTTCGGGACCGAATCGCCGAGGACCAGGTAGGACACCGCCGGTCCACTGCAGCCCTCGTCGAGCTCGCCGTCGCAGTCGTCGTCCTTCCCGTTGCAAAGCTCGGTGGCCCCGCACGGCCGTTCCGTGCAGTCCGCAGCGCAGAGCACGTCACCGTTCGGACCGGCGTCGCAGGCTTCGCCGAGCCCGGCCTGACGCACGCCGTCCCCGCAGACCTCGCGGCGACACTCGTCACTGCAGCCGTCGCCCGAGACGTCGCCGCCGTCGTCGCACTCCTCGCCCTCGCTCTCGATGGCGTCGCCGCAGTACTCGAGCTGACAGGTCGCGTTGCACCCGTCGCCCACGTCCCGGTCGCCATCGTCGCACTGCTCCCCATTGTCGATGACGCCGTCGCCGCACCCCGCGAGGCGGCAGCTCCGCCGGCATGCACCCTGCGTGACGTCACTGTTGCCGTCGCCCTGGCTGACGGTGTTCGTGTTTTGGTCGCCGTAGTCGCACTCCTCGATGCCGTCCCGTACGCCGTCGCCGCACTGCGCAGGCATGCAGTTGGGCCGGCACGCGCCAGGCGCCGTGGCGCTGTTCGCGGCACCGTCGTCACAGACCTCGAGGCGGTCCTTCTGCACGATTCCGTCACCGCAGCGCTCCTCGACGCAACGATCACTGCAGCCGTCTCCCGACTCGGTGTTGCCGTCGTCGCACTCTTCGCCGCTCGAACCGTTCACGACAGAGTCGCCACACGTCGACTGACACGTCAGCGAGAAGCGGCCCTTGCCTTCCGTAGCGGAACCGACCCTCAGGACGTAGGTGCGACCGTGCACGACGGGGACGGAGAGGGCGCCGCCGGGACCACACGGCGCCGTGGCGCAGGACGTCGCGGCGCTCGCGGACGGGCAGCCCTCGGAATAGAGCGCGACCGTGAGCGGCGTCTCAGACCCACAGGTCTCGATCGCGAGATCGCCGCCGCAGGTCGCGACGTACTCGAACCAGAGATCGTGAGCCGGGGCCTCACTGCAGGCCGGCTCGGGAGGCCCGTCCGAGGTGGTGAGCGTCGTGTCGACATCGACGTCACCATCGCCAACCACGATGGCTCCGTCGCAACGGTCGTTCAGGTGACGGCAGGCGTCATCGACCTCACCGTCGCAGTCGTCATCGACCTCGTTACAGACTTCGAGCGAGCTCGCGCTCACTCGTATCGCTTGGAGATGGATGCCGTCGCTACTCGGAATGTAAATGTTCCCGTCGGGGTGGTAGGCGCCGGAGAGGCTGTAGTCCGCCGTCGCGGCCGGGATGGCGCCGAGGTACTCGCCGAGGGCCGTGCCTTGATAGCCGGTCCCGGAGCGGCGGAGAGTGTTATCGCCCGGGTAGTTCGCCCAACGTTTGGCGTAGAGGAAGGTCCCGTCGGTCATGAGGACGCCCGCGCCGTCGATGCCACTGAGGCTCGTCACATACGGATGATCAGCCGACTGGGGGTCCAGGCTAGGCGCGAAGGGGCTGGGCCAGCGCCCCGCCACTCCGGCGATCAGGCTGCCGAGCCAATACTGGTCATTGACCACGTCGTACTGGCCATTGATAGGCGCGAAGGGGTCCGACTCGACTTGGAGCACGTGCCCGATGGGGGTCGCCTGATGCGCCTCGACGTCGATGCGGACGACGCGCGCCGCCCCGACTCCCGACCACTCCACCGCGTAGATGTTTCCCTCATCGGCGAGGACGCCGTCGGCGTAGAACGACTCACCGGGCAGCTTTCCCTCATCGACCAGAGCGAAGCCGTCGGCCGGGTCGTGTGCTCGCCACGTCCAGCCGTTGTATCCGCCGGCATCGACGCTGTGAGCGAACAGGATCAGGTGACGCCCGTTCGATGTGAGCAGATGCTCGCCGGAGCCGAGGAGCCCGGAGTTTCGCTCGAGGAGACCGCCCGGGACGACGATGTGACGCGCGTCGCCGAGGTCGTGCACGGCCGGCATGCAGTAAGCGACACCGTCCTGGCAAAGGAGCTCGCCCGCTCGACACGCGCCGGGTGCGGGACTCGTACACGCACCGGGGCGTGCCGCGTTGAACGTGGCGGTGCAACCGGTGAGCGGGTTGCACCCGTCGTCCGTACACGGGTTGCCATCATCACAGATCGCTTCGGAAGCGAGGTGAGTACAACCAACGCCTGCAATGCAACCGTCTTGCGTACAGGGGTTTCCGTCGTCGCACGGGATGATAGGGCCCGCGTTGCAGGTGGCGTCGGCGCACGCGTCTGGCGAGGTGCATTCGTCGCCGTCGTCGCACGGGGCCGTGTTCGGCGGGGCGACGCAGCCGACCGCCGGCTCGCAGAGATCGTCGGAGCAGGGGTTCCCGTCGTCGCAGACGACCGGTGTAAGTCCAGCACACTGGCCATTCTGGCAGACATCCACCGTCGTGCACTTGGAGCCGTCGTCGCAGGCGCCGTCGTCGTTTCGCGGCCGGAGGACGCATCCACCTGTCGCCGGATCACACCGGTTCTCGGCGCATGGCGTGTCGGTCGATGAGTCGCACGGCGGCACTGGGACCGGGTTTGGAACACAGACGTGGATCGGAACCGACCGATCGCAGACGAGAGGCGCCG
The DNA here is from genome assembly GCA_018780435.1 of Myxococcales bacterium. Classification (GTDB taxonomy): domain Bacteria; phylum Myxococcota_A; class UBA9042; genus SXOO01. The sequence goes on along the minus strand of JADMJS010000599.1, from coordinate 10,426 downwards.
TGCAGGCGTCGCCATCGTCTTGTGCGGCGCAGTCGTCATCCGATTGGCAGGCGCAGACGGCGTTGCCGGGCATACACTGTCCTGTCGTACAGGTATCGCCTGCTGAACAAGGGTCTCCGTCATCGCACGGGCCGCCCTGATTGCGCGCCATCGGGACGCAGTCACCCGTCGTCGAGTCGCACCGAGCTTCGAGGCAGGCGGTGTCGCCCGACGCGTCACAAGGCGGGCGGGGCACTGGGTTTGGGACGCACCGATGCGCCGGGACTGAGCGGTCGCAGACCTTGGGCGCGGTGCAGGCGTCGTCATCGTCGCTTGCGGCGCAGTCGGCGTCTTCCTGGCACTCGCACACGTTCGGACCAGGCGTGCAGGCGCCGCCTGAGCAGGTGTCGCCCTCGGTGCATCCGTCCCCATCGCTGCAGGCGGCCGTATTCCATTGGCTCGTGCACCCCGTCGTCGGGTCGCAACCATCGTCGGTACACGGGTTCGAGTCCGAACACATCGCGGGGGTGCCCACGCACTCACCGTCCGTGCAATGGTCGTTCGTGGTACAGAGGCTCGTGTCATCGCATGGAGAATCGTCCTCGACCGGGTGCTGACCGCAGAAGCCCGTCGCGGGATCGCAGGTCGCCTTACGACAGGAGGTGTCCGCCGCCGTGTCACAGGCCACTACGGAACCCGGCGTGATGACGCACACGGTCTCCGCGCAGGTCAGAACGCCGTTGCAGAGGTCGCCGTCCTCCTTGGCCACGCAGTCGGCGTCGCTCGAACACTCACAGGTCGAGACGCCTCCCTGGCAGATGCCCATCGAACACGCCTCGCCTTGCGAGCACGGGTCGCCGTCGTCGCACGCGGTGGTGTTGTGGGATGACGCGCACTGGCCCAGTTCACAGGCGTCGTCAGTGCAGGGATCACCGTCGTCACAAGCGGGTCCAGGCAGCGACTTCGGCTCGCAAACGCCGACCACGCACACCTGGGGGATACACCCGTCGAGATCGAGAGGGCAGTCCAGGTCGAAGAGGCAATCGGGAGCTGGGGTCGTGTCCGCGGTATCGACAACGTCGCCAACGACTGTCGTGTCCTCGGGGCCTTGGACGTCGTCTAGGGATCCGGTGTCGCCGGGCGTGAACGTGTCCGTCGGGGCCTCGACGTCGACGGGCGTCTCGACGTCGACGGGCGCCTCGACGTCAGCGGGAATCTCGACGTCAACCGGCGTCTCGACGTCGACGGGAGTCTCGACGTCGACGGGCGTCTCGACGTCAACGGCGAGCTCCACATCGACGGGGATCTCGACATCGAGCTCGGCGTGGACGTCGGGCCCATCGATCCCATCGGAGGGCAACGTCGTATCGAAAGGCTGGTCGAGGTCGGCAGACGGTCCGACCACATCAAGCGATTCCGAATCGGCCGTGACCTTGGAATCACTCGTCGTCGAAAGGTCGCCACCGCCAAGGTTTACGTCAGTCGGCGCGCCCCCAGCGGCGTCGCCGGTCGGGGCTGCCACGGGCCCGGCACACCCTGCGAGAAAGACTAGGTAGAGAGAAAACCGACGCGTTCTGCTGACCATGACGCCTCCGCTCGATTCGACGCAAACAACACCAAGTTGCTCTGAGCCTAGCGGTCACGCACGGGTGGGCGGCATCAGCCGAGTCCTCAAAATCCGGTAGAAAATTTTCGAGATACAGGTGAGAGTCAAAGTCGACATGGTAGCCGTGGTCAGGGAGGCGCTCAGATGATTCGGGTGTTCATAGCTGACGACCACAGCGTCGTGCGGGAAGGGCTCGCGCGGATCCTGTCCGCCGTCGCGGGGCTCGGCTGTTCCGGACAGGCGGCGGACGTTCACGGCCTGTTGAGCTCGCCGGCCCTCGATCAGACCGACGTGGTGGTCCTCGACGTCTCGCTCCCAGGCGGTGGCGGCGCCGAGGCGCTGCGCTGTCTACGCCGTGACCGCCCCGACATCCCCGTGGTGGTTCATTCGATGTACCCCGAAGAGCAGTACGGCGCTCGCTTCATACGCGCTGGCGCAGCCGCCTATCTGTCCAAGGACCGGTCCACGTCGGAGCTGCTCGACGCCATCCGACGCGTCCACCAAGGTCGACGCTACCTCACCGACCTCGTGGCGGACGCGCTCGCCACCGGGCCCGTCGCCGGTGAGGCGCATGACGTGCTCAGCGCCCGAGAGCTCCAGGTCCTGCAGCTCCACGCCGAAGGCCGCCAGACCAACGACATCGCGCGGGAGCTCTTCATCAGCGCGAGCACGGTCAGCACCCACTTTCGGAACATCAAGGACAAGCTCGGGCTCCAGACTACCGCTGAGCTCGTTCAATACGCCTTCCGCCACAAGCTCGTCGTGTGACGGAAGGCGGACTGGCGGCCAAGGCGCTGCATGAGTAGGCTCTCGCGACGCGTCGCAGTGAGCGGCGCACGCCCGGACGCGCAGAGTAGAACCGATGACGCAGCGACAGAGCAGCCCGGTCGCGGGCGCGTGGTCCCGACGGGCCTTCTTGGTAGCGACCGGTTCGCTCTTGGCGGGTGGCGTCGGCTGTAGCGGCGACGCCGCAGCCTCCGCGACCGACATCGCTGAGGGCGATGGCGAGGACGTCGACGACTTCGATCCGGTCTTCACGGTCGATGATGTCCCCGAAGACCCGACCTACGCGCCTTTGCCGCTCATCGTGGGAGCGCCCGAGCCGACTCGAGTCCGAGTGACGTGTTTCGTCGAAGAAGCCCGCCGCGTCGCTTGGCGCGTGTGGCGGGACGGCGACCTCCTCTCGGAGACCAAGGCGTTCATCTCGGACGTCGTCGACGACTATGCCGAGGCTCTCGCGACTGGCCTTCTGCCCAACACCGAATACTACGTCGCGATGTTCGTCGGCGAAGGTCGCCTCGCGGGGCAAGGGCGCTCACCGACGGGCCCGCCGGTCGCCCGATCCCGCGTGGGGCGCTTCCGAACTCCGCCGGCGGACGACGCGAGCCCGACGCTGCGCTTCGCGCTGGTCAGCGCCACCTTCGAGGACGCTTCACCTGCCCTCGATGCGATCGCCGCGGACTCCCGTGCCGCCTCGGTCCATGTCGGCGGGCTCGTCACCACGGCGGGGGCAAAGAGCCTCGCTGACGTCCGAGCCGCCTGGCGTGAGCAGCTCGGGCACTCGTCACTTGGGGCGCTCTTTACGGGGTCGCTCACGCTGACGGTCCCCTCCGCCAGCGAGGTCGCGGGCATCGCTCCCCTGGAAGACCAAAAGCGACTCTATTCCGAGGCCTTGCCGGCCACCCCCGCCCCGTCGGGCGCACTGTGGGGCCGCCACCGATGGGGCAAGACCGCCGAGGTGTTCCTGCTCGACACCGCCACCGAATCCGAGAGCGGGCTCGTGTCCACCGAACAGCTCACCTGGCTCGCGTCGGCCTTGGCCGAGAGCCCTTGCCGGTGGAAGCTCGTGGTCACGGCGGCGCCGGCCGTGGAGGCTCTCATGGACGCGTTGCCCGCCGCGGCGTGGGCACACCACCCGGACCAGCGCACGGCGTTCCTCGACGCGCTCAGCGCCTCTCCGGACGTCATCGTGCTCACTCGTGGCGTCGGCTTCGGGTCGGTACACCGACTCGGCGCCCTAGGACCGTGGGAGATCTCGGTGCCGCCGGCCGCCGTCGATGCGTGGGCGGGACCGGGTCCGGCGCCCGACGCGCTGTGGACGGGGAGTGGCGTGGGCGCCGCTTGGCTCACGCTAGACGCCGAGAAGGCCACTGTTCAGCTCATCACGTCCGACGGCGCCCTCGGCCCCGAGATCCCACTCACTAGCTCGTAATCACTCGGGATCGAGGCCGCTGCTCAGGAAGCGGCGCATGATCTCGGCGTCGGCCTCGGATACTTGAACGCCATTCGGCGGCATCGTCCCGGCGTCAACGCGTTCGACCGCGCATTGAGCGACTCTCAGAGGACGTAGCAGGTGGTCCGGCGGACAGGAGTCCGACTCGGCGACGGCGTCGTCATAGTCGATGGCGAAGTCCGTACCACCGCGACTTTGACCGCCGTGGCAGCCGCCGCAGTTCCGGAGGTAGACCGGCTGAACCACACTCCAGGTCACGCGCTCCGGGATCACGACGTCCGTTTTGTCCTCCACGTCGAGGGCCGGGCCGGCGTCCGGCGGGGGCGACGTCACACCGTCACAGCCCGCCGCTAGGGCGAGCGGCGAAAGGCACGCCAACAGCTCAGCGCGCGTCATCCGTGCTCCGCACCTGCCGTTCGAGGGAGAGGAGCCGCCAGCCGTTGGAGCCATGGTTGTGGATGTGGAACTGAACGGGGGTCCCGGCCGGGATCTCTCGGTCGATGGCGACGCGGAGCTCTTCGTAGAGCGGCGGGCCGGGGATGGGGACCTTCTTCTCCCAGACGAGGCGATCGGCGATGGCGAGGCCGACGTAACCTTCCGCGACCACCCCGTCTCCGGCCGTCAGCCGGTCGTGCGTGAGCTCGAAGACCAGCTCGTTGCACGTTGAGAGCGCCGCTTGGAGCGGCTGTGAGACCGTGACGTAGTCGCACTCGCCCGTATAGACCCCGAAGGCCCCGCCGTCGTCGAGGCCCCAGCCGTGGTCCGTGCAGGGCATCCCCGGCGGGCGATCGGGGAAAGGATCCGTCGGTGAGTCGCTCAGCACCCACTGACTCATGTCGACGAGGACGGCGCTGGTCTCGCAGACCGCGTCCGACGGAGCGTCGTCAGTGGCGCAGCTAAAAGCGAAGACGACGAACAGGAGCGAGCGGGCCCAAGGCATGACGAGCAGACTACGGCCTGCCGAACGGGGCCCGCAACCCGCGTTTGCTCCGCAGACATCGAACACCGACGATGAACAGGAGCAAGAGGCAAGCTTGGGCCTCCCGCGCGCCGGTCCGGCCAGCGCTACAGCCGCCGTCGGTGTTCAGCGGCTCGGTGCCGCGTTCGACGCCCGCGTGGGTCCAAGCGAGCCAGCCAGCGGTATCGAGCGTGACGCGTTCGTCGCCGGCAGAGGCTCGGACGTAGGTGCCGTTCCCGACGTGCGTGAAAGGCGGCGTCGTCGCAACGCCCGGCCCGACTCGTTGACCGTGACGGTCTCGCGGGACGAGCACGAGGTTCTGCCCGTCGAAAGCGAGCTCGGAGGCCGCGAGGTCCACCGGCGGGTGTTCGGCAGGGAGTAGACGCACCACTTCGGTGACGCCACCAGCCGAGATCGTAAACACGCCCGGCGTGGTCCCCGCGACGAAGCGGACCGACCACGCCCGTCGCCCGTCGAACTCGAAGGCCGGGCGGTACGCGCCGTCGACGCGAGTGAGTCCCTTGGCGGTCGGGAGTAGCTCCGGCCCGGGCGCGATGACGCGCCCCGAGGCGTCCGCGAACCAGCCAACGACCTCGACGATGTCCTGGCCGTCGGCGCGCAGGTTCGGCTGAACGACCCAGAGCCGGCTCCGCGTGGGATCCATCGGGCCGGGCGGCCCGGCGAGCGAGACGGTCGCGAGCGTCACGCCGAACGCGATGACCGACACGGAGATTGTGCCGGCCGGCACGGTCGCCGACGCCCATCCGGGCAGACCCGTCGTGAGCGTTACGCGCGTCTCGCTGCCATCCTTCGAGGTCGCGATCACCTCACCCGGGTCGCCGGTCTCGTCGACTGGAGAGGTCCCAATTGAATCGGCCAGCAGGACGCCGACGTGTATCGCCTCGCCCTGCTCCTCGATCTCGACCGCCGAACGGGCCGTATCGACGCGTGGGAGCGGCGTGACGTCGAGGCCCGCGCCCTCCCCTCCTGCGTGCACGGTGAACGGCGCCGATACCGTACCCGCGGGCACGCCGATGGCGGCGCCGCCGCTCGGGGCGACGCGAGCGACCACACGATCGCCGATACGAACAGGCCAGGGTTCGACGAAGAGCTCCGTGCCACCTTCGGCGACCGTGAGGCGTGGCCGCAGACCGATGACGGCGCCGTCGACGCGGACGTCGTAGCGGTGGTCACGGGCTTCGGCTGGCGCCGTGAAGGTCTGACCAGGCTCGACCGCCGCGCCATCCACGTCGACACGAACGGCGCCACCGAGGGTCGAGCGCAGGGTGACCGTGCTCCCGGGCGCGGCGAGGCCGGGTTCGAACCAGATGCGGCCGGGCGACGGAGCCGGGTGGTATCGGTCGACCTCCAGGGGGCCGAGCACCAGCGCAGGTCGCCACGGATAGCGGAGCGTGACGTTTGCGCTCGTGCAATCGCCGAGGCCGACGTGAAGGAGGCGTTCGTGCCCGGCCCCGGCTTGCCCGGAGGACCATTCTCGGATGTATCGTCGCCCGCAAGCCTCCACGACCATTCGGGTTCCCGGTTCGAGGGGTCCGACGAAGCCGATCCAGTGGCCTACGTCGGTCGAGGTGTTCTCGAACAGGGTGAGCCGGTCCTGACCGACCAGCAGAGCATCGAGTCGACCATCGCGATTCCAGTCCGCGAGCGCGAGCGTGCGTTCGGCGGTGGTGAGGTCGACCCCGACATCGTCGGCGCGGTCCTCGCCGTCGACGACGAAGACGTCGCGAGAGCTCGCGTCAGGTACGACGAAGGTCGCCGGCAGGAGCCCGGCGGCGGCCCAGAGTTCGTCGTCGCCGTCATTGTCAGCGTCGAGCCAGGAGGCCGCCCACTTAAAGCGGGGACCGTCGAAGCCCCACTCCGTGTCGGCGCCGGTCGCGGTGGCGACGTGCCCGACCGGTGACGACAGCCAGAGGAGATCGCGGCCCATCGACGTGATGAGGTAGTCGAGGACGCCGTCGTCGTTCCGGTCCGCCGCGGCAAAGCCCATCGTATAAGCGGCGGGCAGCTCAGTCTCCCCGTCAGGACCGATGACGTAACCTACGCGGTCCACGCTCCCGAAGTCACCGCCGACAAAGAGGGAGAGGCGCCCGTCCCCGTCGGGATCAGTGACGAAGGGGAGTGGCCAACAGCCTTCGGCGGGGAAGCGGTCCGCCACGGTCCCGGCCGAGAACGCCGACGTGTAACCTCCAGCACGGCGCTCGAGGCGGTGAAGGGTGGCGAGGGGCGCGGCGCCCATTCCGCACACGTCGTGGGTGACGAAGAGCTCCGGGAGGCCGTCGCCATCGAGATCGCCGTGGTTCACGGTCGAGAGACCTTGCGCGGGCGACGCGACGGCCACGGGGCGCCATTGTTCGCCGTCGTCCACCCAGACGACGAGCCGCTCGCGGCCACCCTCGGAGACGACGGCAACGAACCCCGGCGCGACCACCGGGGCGCCGTCGTCGTCCGCGATCGCCACGTCGGTGAGGTGATCGAAGGCGAGGACATTAGGCAGCGACTCGAGGACCGGGTCGCTCTCTTCGACGAAGCCGGACCCGTCGGCGCGGTTCACGAAGAGCCGCGCCGTGCCGGGGACTTCAGCGATCAGGAGATCGGGCCACTCATCACGGTTCCAGTCGATCCAGAGCGCGGCGGACGCGTAGTTGGTGAAGAAAGGCACCGCGCGAGCTGCGGGGAGGCCGGCGGCGTCCGTCACCTCCTCAAATCGAAGACGGGTCCCCGCCAATGACGCGGTCGCCCACAGCAGCGTCGGGAGCGATACGGCGACGCGCACGTTCAGCAAAGATCACGGTTCGTCATGGGCAGTAGCCGCAGACGCCGCAGTTGTCCTCGCAACAGTTGCCGAGCTGTGCGCAGAGGTCGTCGCACCAGCAGCCCCCCGGGGCGAGCTTGCCGCAGAAGCCGTCACATCCGCGAGTAGCGACGAAGGGAGAGCCCGTGAGCGTCCCCAGCGCGTCGGACACCTGTGGGAACAAGGCCTTGTCGCCGCCGTCGCCGGTGTAGACGAGCTTCATCGCTTCATCGAGGAGCACGAAGCCGGGCAGCGTCCCGACGCCGCCGGAGTGTAGGACGGTCTTCTTGATCGAGGTCCACTTCGGGTCGCCGGCCACGTAGATGGACGCCTGAAGCGCGTGCACCGAGCGATACGCCTTCAGGTCCGCCTCAGTCGGAATCGCGGCGTTCTGGTTCTCCCCGAGCAGAAACACGAACTCGACGCCGAGCGGCTGGTACTGCGCGATCCACTGCTGCATGAGCGGGAGTCGTTCAGTGCAGAGGGTGCACCACGTCGCGGTCTCGATGATGAGGACGCCGCGGCGCACGCCACAGAAGCGATGAAGGGCTAGATCGCCGCCGACATCCATGGGCCAGCTCTGGTCGGCGATGACGTCGCCCACGAGGTTGCCCGTGCCGGAAGCCTCACAGGTCGCGCACGGTGAGGCGTCGGTGCAGTCGACCCGGGTGCTCGCGTCCGGCATCACCGGGGGCGGCACGGGAGCGCCGCCGTCGCTGCTGCACGCGCCGAAAGTCTGGAGAATCATGAGGACGACCAGGACAGCGCCGACAACGAACGAGGGCCGGCTGGCTGGGGCTGGAGCCGCGTGTGGGCCGCTGGTTGTCGTTTCAGAATCCATCTTGGCGACCGCTCCTGTGCCGGCCCGAGCCGGATGTGGCAGGGTAGTCGGGTGGCGCGGCTGGTCGCAAGTCGCGACTCTCCATGACGGGCCGGGCGCGCATGACTATGCTGCGCCGATGTCCTTCCGCCGCCGACTGCTCGTCCTCACCCTGGGTCTCCTCGGGTGCAGTGACGCGGTCGTAACGACGAGGCGCCCAGAACCGCCAGGGCCGGGCTCGCCGGCGCCAACTCGCCGATCCGACTGGATCTTTCAGGACGTGACGACCTGGAGCCAGCTCGCGCTACACCCCACTCGCGCCATCGAAGCCGGGATCACGGCCATCGACATCGACGACGACGGCGATGACGACCTCCTCGGACCGGCAGCCGGTCGCTGCGAGGTGTGGCTCAATCGGGGTGACGGATCCTTCTGGCTCGCGAGCACCGTTGGTGAGGGCGTCGAGAGCGAATCGGCGATCGGGTCGGTCTTCGTGGCCGACGTCACGGGCGGTCGCGCCCTCGATCTGCTGCTCTTCACCATCAACGCGCTCGAAGTGCACGAAGGGAACGGCGACGGCACCTTCGTGAAGCGTCAGTCGGTGAGGCCAGACTCGGCGTCACGCGGCCTCCCCGTCGTGCTCACCTTCGGCGACTTCGCGTATCGGGGGCAGCTCTCGCTCTTCGCCGGCGTGCTCGCCAACAACCTGGAGAGCCTCGACGTACCGACCCTCCCCGACCTGTGCGCGCTCGGCTTCGATCCCGCGTCGGCCGGCAAGCCGGAGAGCTTCTTCGTCGATCCGGTCGGCGGCCGTCCCGCCCAGCAGTACGACGTGGCACCGCCGGATGGGCTCGACCTCGACCTGAACGTGCAGTCGGCGATGTCAGCCGACCTGAACGGCGACGGACTGCTCGACCTCTTCGTCGGCACCGAAGGCTTCGAGCGCGACCGCGTCTTCCTCGGGACGGGCAAAGGGGCGTTCGTCGAGGCGGGCGAGGCCCTCGGGCTCGACGGCAAGACCTCCGCGATGGGATCGGACCTCGCCGACATCGACGGCGACGGCACCCCCGAGCTGATCGTGACCGACCACTTCACGGACGGCGGCGGCTACTTGTGGGAGAAAGACGACGCGGGGCGCTACCGCAACACGGCCGGCGAGCGCGGCCTGTCCGACCTCGGTCAGTACTCACCGTGGGGCGTCGGTCTCATCGACTTCGACAATGATCGTGACGTGGACCTCTTCGTCGTCGGCGGGGGCGCCATGCTCTCGGGGAGCTGCAACGGCCCGGTGCAAGAGCGCGTCTACTTCGAGAACGACGGGACCGGGCACTTCACGCGTCGCACCGGGACCGACGGCACCGGCCTCGACACGACTGCGTATGGTCGCGGAGCAGCCTTCGCGGACTTCGACGGGGACGGCGGTGTCGACGTTGCCGTGTCGGGCGTGGGCGTGGCCCCGCAGGTGCTCCGGAACGACCTACAGCGTGGCGGATGGCTGTCTCTCGACCTCGAGTACCCCTGGTATAGACCCGCCGTCGGCGCCGTCATCACCGTCAAGCGCGGCGACGTCGCTCTGAAGCGATGGGTCACCGGCACGCCGTCGTGGGGTGGAAGCTCCTCCTTGCGGGTCCACGTCGGCCTCGGAGACTGGCCTTCGGTCGACGCCATCGACGTACGATGGCCTCACGGCGAGACCCAGACCTTCGACGGTGCGGCCTCCGGGGATCGCGTGACGCTGCGGTATCAGACCAAGACGCGTTAGGAGCCCGCTGTTTCTCGGACCGAGCAGGCCGAAGCGATTCCCTGCGAGAGCCAGGAAGATGTCGGGAAACGCCCGGAGCGTACCAGTTCGGGAGCGAGGAGGGCCGACGAAGGCGTAGCCCTGACCTACGTCGAGGAGGGCCGACGAAGCTCCCGAGCTTGGCCGCCAGCGCGGGGGTGTTGGGACTTTCGCCGAGGGCATCTAGGAGGGCGCTGCTTTTCTCCCGTCGCATGCCTTCGCGCTTCCCCACGGGTGC
>JADMJS010000483.1 GCA_018780435.1 Myxococcales bacterium | reverse complement strand
CTCGAAATACGGGGAGTATGTCTTCGGACTTGGAAGGGGCCGGCCGGGGCGCGGCGCGGTAAAAGCTCTCACTTATTTACGACCGAGCCCTTCGGCTCACCGAGGTAAGTCATGGACAGCCAGGCCGGCGCCGACAGCGCCACCACCCGCTTCACCGTGGGGCAGCTCGCGTCCCACCTGTTTGGGCTCGTGCTCGCGCTCGCCGGGATCGCCGACGCGATCTACCTCACCCTCCTGAAGGTGGAGAACGACGTCACGGGTAAGGCGGACTCGGAGATATGCCGACTCGGGAGCGCGCAGGGCTGCGCCGTGGCCCTCGAGAGCCCCGCCTCCTCCGTCTTCGGCATCCCCGTGAGCCTCTTCGCACTCGCGGCCTACGTCGTCATCGGAGCCTCGTTCGTGCTCCTGCTCCTCCGACGGGGCAGCGTACCGCTCCTAGCGTCGCTCATCCTCGGTGCGCTCACGTGGTCGGCGGCGCTGGCCGCGTACTCGGCGTCAGTAGGCTCATGGTGTGTGCTTTGTATTGGACTCTACATCGTCAACACACTCCTCATCGCGGCGCATCGCTTCGCTACGGGACAGTTCCCGTGGTCTCGGCTCGGTGCCACGCTCGGCGCTCTCGTGCGCGACTCGTTGACCACCCTGAAAGCAGCCGCCACCTTCGTCGTCGTGGTCGTCATCGGGGTCTATGTGCTGAACTCGCAGATCGCCCGAGGGCGCGAGCTCCGCCTCGGCCTCGATGCGCGCCGCCTCGACGCGGCCGTCGCCATCGGTCGCCAGCCCAACCTCTGGACTGGCGCACCGACCCTGGGCCCGGTGGACGCGACGCTCTCCGTCTTGAAGTTCAGCGACTTTCAGTGCCCCCATTGCCGCCGTTACTACGAACAGGTCGAGGCCGTAGTCGAGTCCGACAAGGCGCTTTTGCGCGTCGGCTTCAGGCACTTCCCGCTCTCCTCCGACTGTAACCCCTTCATCCCTGACCGCTTCCACGAGCGCGCGTGCCCGACCGCGCGTGCCGCGATCTGTGCCGAATCCCAAGGGCGCTTCTTCGAGTTCGCCCATGGTGCCTTCGAAGGACAGTCCGACCTCTCGGACTCAAAACTCGCCGCCTTGGCCAGCGAGATCGGCCTCGACGACGCCGCCTTCAAGACGTGCCTCGTCGCTCCCGAAACCGACGCCCGATTACGCGACGATATCCTCCTCGGGGCGCTCGTCGGCGTTCAGGGTACTCCTGCCAGCGTGATCGAGGGCCTCTTCTTCGAAGGCGGCTTCCGCGCGGAGTCGCTCAAAGGCCTCGCCGCGTCGCTCCCGGAGCGCGCCAAACACGCAGCGCCGAGCCCTCTCGTCGCCGCCTTGAGAGCGATGCGTGTCGCGGACGTTCGACGCGGATCCCCCACTGAGCCCGCAGTCACGCCCCCGAGAGCCGGCTTCCCCGTTCTAGAGCAGCCCATCACCTTCAGCAGCAACGACGTACTCCCCCCGAGCCTCTATGCAGCCGCTGAGTTCAGCCTCGCTGCCGGGACGGTCGCCGAGCTCCGGCTCCACCTCGACGTGCCGACCGGCTGCACCGAAGGGGGCTGCGCCGTCGGACGCCGGCTCGCCTGCGCCGTCGCCCTCGGCACCCCGCTCCCGGCCCTACGCTTGGCCGCTGCCGAGACCGCTTCGGCGGCGGCGCAGCAGATGGATCAGAAGCTCCCGGAGCTCGCCGCTTGCCTCGCCACGGCGCGCGACACATCGATACTCGATCGGGCGAGGAGTACCCGGGCACGATTTGAAGGGGCCACGTTGCTGGTCGACGGCCGCCCGCTCGTCCTACCGCCCGGCGCGATCACGCGGGAACGGTACACCGGCGGCACCCTTCAGCAGGCCGTGGCCGGGGCAATCCTGTCGATGGACCGGCTCTCTGCGATCGCCGAGAATCACTCTCTGTAAATTCGATGCACTGAACTCGAATATCCATCAGAGTTCGCGTTCTGACACTGGGTCTCAGGACACATCCTCGGAAGATCAAGCAGAAAGCGCGTACCCAAGGCCGATTTCCCTCGATTTGCTCTTGTGGACACGCCGCCGCCTTGGCTACCGTCACCCCACCGGCGATTCAATTCCGGGGGGGTAAAATGACTGAAGATACCGAGCCCAAGAAGAAGAACTTCGTCCTTCTCAAAGAGGGTGAAGACACCACCGAGGTGTTCCAGAGCCGTCAAGCGCGCGGCGCCGCACTGAAAGCGGCGAGCCGAGGCCACATCGAGATTCGTCTGCGAGAACGCGGCACGGATCGGATCCATGTGTTCGAAGGCAAGCGCGAGAAGTCCGCTGCGCCCGCCAATCGCCCGAAGTGGCTTCCTGCCCAGGTCTGGAAGGCCACGGTCAAGAAGCTGGGAGTGGAACACCGAAAGAAGAGCTGAACCCACTCTGGCCTCTTCCGGGAGAGCGCCTAGGAGGGTGCTGATTTTCGGACCGAGCAGGCCGAAGCGATTCCCCACGGGGG
>JADMJS010000763.1 GCA_018780435.1 Myxococcales bacterium | reverse complement strand
CCCCGTATTTCGAGGACTTGGAAGGGGCCGGGCGGGGATGCGGCGCGAGGCAAATTGAATCACTTATTTTCGACCGAGCCCTTAGCCCGGGCCGTGGTTGGCGCCCCAGGCTGAGGGGCCTATGATGGCCACCGAGGTCGTCCCGTGAACAAGTACTACAGCCGCGCCGCTATCGATCACTTCCTCCACCCGCGCAACAGCAGGGCCATGAGCGACGCCACCGGGGTCGGCTCGGCGGTCAACAAAGCCGGTGACACGGTCCGCTTCTACACCCGCGTCGACGGTGGCGTCATCGCAGCGGCCAGCTTCGAAGCGCAGGGGTGTGCGGCCACCATCGCCGCCGCCAGCGTCGCGACCGAGCTCGTCCTCGGGAAAGCCCCCGCCGAGGTGCTCGGGTGGAACGTCGAGGTGCTGTCGACCGCGCTCGGTGGGCTGCCTCAGTTCAAGGTCGAGCGGGCGGTCGTCGCCTTGAGCGCGCTGCACGCCTCACTCGGCGCGACCGCGGCCTAGCGGGGACGTCACGGGCGCTCGACCACCTCCCGCTGATCCTTCGGGAGCCCGAAGAGCACGTAGAGTCCGAAGGCGATGGCGAAGCCACCGAACCACGCATAGGTGTACATGGTCTCGAAGACGTCCGGCACGGAGTCTGCCGAGACGATCCCCGCGGCGGCGAGGAAACCCGGCACGTTCGGGAGTACGGAGAGCGCCAGGATGATCATGGCTCGCCAGTTCACGCCGCTGCCGCCGAAGGCGTAACGCCCGTCGTCTCGGTAGAGCTCCGCGACGTGTAAGGTGCGCTTTCGGAGGATGAAGTAGTCGGCGATGAGGATGCCGCCGATGGGACCGAGGAGCGCGGAGTAGCCGATGAGCCAGGTGAAGAGGTAGCTGCCAGCGGTGGCGAGGAGTTTCCACGGCATCATGAGGATCCCGAGGACGCCCGTGATGATGCCACCCGTGCGATAGGAGATGTACTTCGGCGCGAGGTTGGCGAAGTCGTTGGCGGGCGAGACGACGTTGGCGGCGATGTTGGTCGTGAGCGTCGCGATCGAGAGCGCGAACATGGTCAGCGCCAGGACCCACGGGGACTTGAAGCGCCCGAGGAGGGTGACCGGATCCCACGGCGCATCTTGGGACGAGAGTATGTCGGGGAAGACCACGAGCCCCGCCGCGGTCGCGACGATGCCGATGAACGAGTAGAAGGCCATGGTCGGCGGGAGGCCGACCGTCTGACCGATGATCTGGTCCTTCTGAGACTTCGCGAAGCGCGTGAAGTCCGGGATGTTGAGCGAGAGCGTCGCCCAGTAGCCGACCATCGCCGTGAGCGCCGGGAGAATGACGCCGAAGAGGAAGCCGAGATCGGCGCCGGGTTTTGCTGGAGCACCGGCCGGGTTGACCTTCGGATCGGCGCGTAGGACCGCGGTCCCACCGGGCGTCGCGGCGTCGCGGAGCTGTACCGCGACGTGGAGGACCTCGCCTGCGGTGGCGGCGCCGACCGGCACGGACATCTCGACCGCGTTCAGTGGCTCCCAGCGCGAGCTCTTGATCAAGTCCTCGACCCCATCGCCCTTGGTCACCGCGACGCGCCACTCGGTGGCTCGTCGCACCCCGTCGACTTGCGTCGGGTCGAGCTTCACGCGTGCCGGTTCGCCTTCGGTCACCTGCACCGTGAGCGGGGTCCGCCCGAGCTCGCTCGCGTGATCGAGGACTCGGCCGAGCCCGCCGCCGGAGGACCAACCCCACGCGAGGAGGCCGACGCCGACGGCGATGAGGACAGGCGCCGACCAGCTCTCGAGCCACTTCACGGACTCCATGCCCTTCACGACGAAGACCATATTCAGCGCCCAGAAGCCCAGGAAGCAGATGAGCTGGGCGCGGTTGATCCCGAGAAAGTCGCCGAGATGCGGGGAGCTGGCGAGCTCGGGCCAGAGCGCGATACCGAGCTGGTAGACCGCGAGGCCGCCGAACCAGGTCTGGATCCCGAACCAGCCGCAGGCGACCAGCGCCCGCAGGACCGCGGGCACGTTGGCGCCTCGCGTGCCAAAGGAGGCGCGCGCGAGGACCGGGAAGGGGATGCCGTACTTCGTCCCCGGGTGGCCGTTCAGGGCCATCGGAACGAGCACGATGAGGTTGCCCAGCAGGATGATGCCGACGGCCACGGCCCAGGAGAGCCCGGAGGTCAGCAGGCTCGCGGCCAGCGTGTACGTCGGGATGCACACGGCCATGCCGACCCACAAAGCGGCGATGTTCCATCGTGTCCACGTGCGCTTCTCGGGCGGAGTCGGCGCGAGGTCATCGTTGTAGAGGGACGGGCTGTAGTCGCCGCCGCGGAGACGGTCATCGTGATGTGGATCGGCCATAGGCGACATACTGACCCGGAACGGGGCGGGCTGTCATCTGCACCCGCATGGCCCAAATCGTCGGCGTCCGGTGCGCGAAATCGCTTCGCCTCGCGCGTCCAGGGCGCTTCCGGTGTCTCACCGGGCAATGAGCCCGCTTTCGCCACCGGAAGCGCCCTGGCCATCGCGAGTCGAGGGCGATTTCGCGGCACCTCCCGCCGACGATTTGGGCGTGGCCCTGGGAATTGACCTCGCCCGGGCCTTCTCCGATAGTCGGCGACTGAAACGAGTTCCACCGTGTGGGGGTGACCTTTGAATGAGTTCTTGCTTCGGTCGCTGATCAGCGGGTCGATCGCGATAGTCCTCTACCTCGTGTCCGGCGCCGTCGTATCCAAGTACTGGAATCGGAACGTGAACCGCGACGTGTTCCGCCATGACTTCAAGTGGGGGATCGCCTCGCTCGTGGTGGGCTCGCCCATCCTTCAGGGCTTCTCGGTCCTCGCCGAGACCTACGGCATCAGCCTGCTCTACACCGACATGGCTGGCTACGGGTGGCTGTGGTGGGCGCTGAGCCTACCCATCTACATCATGCTCTGGGACCTCGTGTTCTACCTCGGTCACATCGTTCTCCACATGCCGTGGGTCTACAAGAAGTCCCACTTTCGGCATCACGCCTGCCGCCCGCCGGTCCCCTGGTCTGGCATCGCCATCGACCCGCTCGAGACGCTGCTCTCGGGTATCCTCCCCTATGTGGTGCCGCTCTTCATCCTCCCCTTTCATGTGTATACCGTCTATGCATTGAACATCGGGCTCATGGTCTGGGCCACGGTCGTCCACTCGTCGATGAACTTCGTCGGCAACACGGTCATGCTCTCGACCAAAGACCACAATCTGCACCACGCTTACGGCCTCAAGAACTTCAACCTCGGCGCGGTGTTCACGTTCTGGGACCGGATCGGAGGCACGCTCAACCGCAAGGTGAGCCCGCCGTGGTGGGGCAACCCGAACTGGCGCATCAACACGAAGGCGTCCGTGAACGGTCCCGCGCTTGCTGAAGAGGCCGACGGCGCGTCCTGATCGGGCGCAGGGGTACGCGGCCGTTCAGCGCGACGCGAGCGCCAAGGTCGCGATGACCGGGAGGTGGTCCGACGCGCTCTGGGCGATGGCGTCCTGGCGCACTGTCGCCGCCTCCCTTGCCCAGCCCTCCGACATGAACAGATAGTCGATGGTGCGGTCGGGGCCGTCCGCGCGTGGATCGTTCGGAATGTAGGTCCGGACGCGGGCTTCGTCCGGCCCGTCGAGGTCGGCGGGCGCGGGGAATGAGCGGTAACGCGTCGTGAGCTGCGAGAGTTCGGTCCTCGGCTGATACATGGGCACGTCGTGCGGCATGAGCCGGCCGTACGCCGAGTCGCTCCCGAGCAGGTTGAAGTCGCCGCCGATGACCCACGGGACGCCGTCGCGGTCGAGGTCGCCGAGGACGGCGCCGACCTTGGCGACTTGGCGCTGCATGGTGTCCGAGCCTTGGGCGAAGGCGTCGAGGTGGGTGCAGAGCACGGCCACTTCGCCCTTGGGGCAGGCGGCGGAGGCGCTCGTCGAGACGCGCGCCTCGACAATGGCGCGGTGGAAGTTCAAGGCTTGGTGCACCGGTGAGCCAGGCATCCGCGGGAGCTGGTGTCGGCGCGCCGAACGGAGCTGGAAGCGCGACAGGATCGCGAGCTTGAGCCCGACCGAGCCCATCACCTTCGGGTGTGGGACGAAGCGGGCGCGCCAGTAGAAGGTGCTGACGACGGCCGGGAAAGGCCACCGGAGCTCGCTCTGGAGCTGGCGCAGCTGGTCGGCGAAGTCGGTGCGGGCGGCGCCGTCGTCGAGCTCCTGCAAGAGCACGACGTCCGGTGCCTCTTCGTCGATGACGGCTGCGATCTGGCGGAGCGAGCGGGCGCACGCCACCGCCGAGGGCCGGCGATCGGGGCCGGACCAGCCCGGGAGGTCATAGAAGAAGACGTAGCCCGCGCCGGCGAAGAACTGCACGTTCCAGGTCATGACCCGCAAGGTGGCAGACGGATCCCACGCCGGCGCCGAATGCGCCGGAATCGGGACCGTCTCCGTGTCCTCGGGCCACCACCAGAGCGGGTGCGCCACCCTCGTCAGGCGGCGAGGGTCGCGTCGACCTTCTTCTTGAGCTCGCCGGACGCGAAGAGCTCCTTCGTGATGTCGCAGCCACCGACGAACTCGCCGCCGATGTAGAGCTGCGGAATGGTCGGCCAGTCCGAGAACTGCTTGATGCCTTCGCGGACCTCGGGGTCAGCGAGCACGTTGACGCCGGCGAAGGGCACCTGGAGCTGCTTCAGGATCTCCACCACCGTGGCGGAGAAGCCGCACTGCGGGAAGGACGGCGTGCCCTTCATGAACAGGATGACCTTGTTGGACTCGACTGCTTGCTTGAGCTCGGCCTGGACGTCTCGGGACATGGGGGACTCCTCAGGAGGTTGTGCCGGTGTGGGCCGGCGACGTTGAAATCAGGAGGTCGGGTGTGGGCGACTGGCCGTCAGTCGAGGCCCTTCTGCGCCGCTTGGTCCGGCGTGAGGGTCGTCAGCTTGAGCGCGTGGATGGGGCCCTTGAGCTCCTCCGTGAGCGCTTGATTGACCGCACGGTGTTGGGCCACGAGCGACTTGCCTTCGAAGCCCGACCAGATGACCTGCGCGTCCAGGTGATCGCCCGTGCCCGTCATGTCCGTCACGGTGACCCGTGCGCCAGGGAGAGCAGCGGCGATGAGCGCCTCGACGTCTTTCAGGGCGAGCGATCCTCGGGTGGGCAGCGACATGGGGTCCTCACTCGGCGGGTGGGCTGGGGGGCGCGCGTCCGGGGCGGCCAGAGGCTGGGGCGTAATGCCCGCAGCTACGCGAGCGGTTTCGTCCATGGTTCGCTCAAAGTCAAGGGTCGGCCCGAGATCGAGCGGCGAGGAGCGCGTCACACGAGGATCCGAGAGCGCGATCGGCGCCGACAGGCGGCGGTCGGACTTGCCAAGGCTGGCGTGTGAGCCGTCGCACCACGGCGGGCTCTTCGTGAGTCCACAGATGCAATACGCCTTCTTGCTCATCGGGCCGTCCACCTCGGAAAGCGGCTCGGCTGATGAAAGTCCGGGCGTGGGCCCGGGAGCGAGTGAAAGGCGAAGAGGCGGGCGCCCGCCGGGTGTCCCGCGAGCCGACCCGGCAAGTGCGCGAAGGCGTTGAGCTTCTCGATGGGCGCGTCCGCGAGCACGGACGGCCTGTCGAAGCACGCGGCGCTGCCCCAGCCAGCGCCCGGTGGCATCGGAATCTGGCGTGCTGAGCGGGCCACCCACGATCCGGTCCGAACGCGCGGTGCGGCGAAGCTGTAGGCGAGATGGCGCCCGTCCGGCCCGAGCTCGACCTCGAGGTAGCCGGACGCCGTGACCAGGAAGAGCTCGACGACCGAGTACTCCCACAGGCGCTCGGTGCTCGCCCCGGCTGGGCTACCCGGGCACACGGGCGCCGCTTCGCAGGCACCACCGGCGACGTCGAGGCGGTCCGCCTGCAGCCGAAAGGCGATCCAGGCTGAGACGTCCGACGCGAGCCCATCCCACGTGGTCGTGATGGGGAGCCGGTGCCAGCCGTCTTTCGGGGTGAGCGTGACCCCGACGGCGGCGGTGACGATGGTCGGCGAGTCAGGCATCGGGAGTCGAGTGTACCGTGCCGGCCCTGTCCCGGCGATGCGCGCGAGAACTTGTCGCGCGCGACGTTGGGTGGCATGCACCCCGCGTGGCGACCTCTTCGTTCAAACCTCGGCGTTCCAGCGGCCGCCCCACGCGCCACCGCCGCTGGGTATGGCTCGCTCGGGTGTTGGTCTTGCTCCTCTGGGCAGCCACCGCGGCGGCCGAACGCCCGCGGCGTCCACGCCCGCCTGTCTACCCGCGCACGCTGACGGTCCTCACGCTGAACCTGCGCGCGCACCTCGACTCGCCTCGGCTCCGGGAGCCGGCGATCGCAGCCTACCTGCGTCGCACCCGGCCCGACGTCGTGCTCTTTCAAGAGGTCGCGACACCGGCAGCCGCGCAGGCGCAGCGCGTATTGCCCAAGGGTTACGTCGTCGCCCATCGCCAGAACCCCGACACTGGGCGGGGGCTCGCCATCGCGACTCGCCACGATCTTATAACCAGTGAATCCGTGGTCTTACCGGGGCGCGGGCGGCCAGCGCTCGGGGCCACGATCCGGATTCGGGACTTCGAGTTCGCGGTCGTCAATGTTCACCTCAGCCCCGAGCTCACGGCGGGGAAGCGTCGCCAAGGGGAGCTCGGCGCGGCCTTGGCCTTCCTCGAGCGGCTACGCGGCAAAGGCCACGGGTTCATCGGTGGCGACATGAACTTCGGCGACGGCGCACCGGAGGACGCGCTCTTGCGCCGATACACCGACGTCTTTCGGTCGCGCCATCGGCGCCTCCCGGGTTTCACGTGGGATGTGAAGAAGAACGGCCTCGCGAAGAAGAACGGCTACGCGGGCGAGCCGAGCCGGCGCCTCGATCGGATCGGCCTCGTCGGACCCTGGCGCGTGCGTCAGTCGGCGGTCGTGCTCACCAACGTGTTGCCGCGACCCAAGGGCGCGCCTGCGGACGCCCCCCGCCTGCACCCGAGCGACCACTTCGGGCTCCAAACCCAGCTTCAGCCGCTACGACCGCCGGTCACGAAGTCGACTCGGCGAAGACGTTAGAAGCCGGCCTTAGGGCTCCAGCGGCCGCCAACCCACGCCGCGCCCACGTGAATCACGAGGGCCATCAGAGGCCAGGGCAGGGTGGTCGAGTCGGTGACGCTGGCGAGGACGCCCTGCGCCCACAGCGACACGTCGTCCCACGGGATGGGCGGTAGCCCGGCCGCCATCGCGCCTTCACGGACGAGCCGTGCGCCGACCAGCGCCGCCATCCCGCTCGTCCAGGTCGCGCCAGCGAAGGCCGCCAACGCGTCCCATCGACGTGCTCGAAGGAAGAGGCCGAGGCCTGGGCACAGGAGCCCCAACAGGAAGATGGGCCATCCAAAGAAAGTTTGCATCGGCGCGTTGACCCGGGGGACAGGAGGGGTAAGCTCCTCATCAAGACCCTGTGGGGTTCGCGATTGCGCCAAGTGTGGAACCTCTGACGTATTCTTCGGGATCTGTCCCCGGCTGTGTTGTGCATGCCCACCTTGTAGTGGGAAGCCTGAAGCAGCCACACGGAACCCCCTTTGTGACAACAAAGGGGTTCCGCTTAGCGCTACACGACGGCCTTTTCGGGGCAAGGTCCTTGCCCCCGTTCACGCGGGGGCAGGGATTCTGTCCATCTCTCCCAACCCATCGAAGTTCGTGCTAGATCAGCGAAGGAGTTGATTGAGCAGCTGTCGGATCCGAGGGCGTCGGTCCTCGGGGTATCGTTTGGTCGCGGCGTCGAGCTTGGCGCGGAGTGGATCCGAGCGGGTCTTCGCTTCGTCGCTGAACGCCTTCCTCTGAGTCTCGTCGAGCTTCTCGAGCGCGGCGGCGAACTCGGTGCGCATGGCCGTCCGCTGCTCTCGTGAGTCTTCTTCGAGCTTGGTGAGCGCCGCCAGCCCCTCGTTCGGGTTGCCCGCGTTCTTCTCGAGGACTTCGAGGGCCTGCGAGTAGAGCGCCAGGGAAGCCTCGAGGTGCTTCTCCTCGGCCGTCCGGCAGCCTGCGCCCGCCAGCAGTAGGGCGGCGAGCAGCCATGCCAGAGCGCTGGCCATCTTGGCGGCGCGCGGGGTCTCTCGTGTGACCAAGTGGACCTCCCGGAACGATGGCGATGGGATGCGGGGGAGGAGGTGAGCCGCCCCGCCGACCCTCAATCGAGAGCCGGCGGGGACAGTCTCCGCAGTGCGAAAGGGGGGACTCGAACCCCCACAGGCGTGAGCCCACAAGAACCTGAATCTTGCGCGTCTACCAATTCCGCCACTTTCGCGTGCGACGCAGTTCCCTGCGACGGGCCGTGATTTACCGCCCGACCTGGCCGCTGTCAAGCGCAGCGGAGGCCAATACGCGCGCCTCCGTCACGCCCTTCGGACGTTACTCGAGCTCGCCGAGCGTGGCCCGGCCCTCCATCACCTCGCCGAGGAATCGGAGGTAACGCCAGGAGTAGATACCGCTCGTGTGACCGTCGCCCCACGAGAGGCGCATCGCATACGCGCCCACGGGATCGGCCGACGTGAGCGTGGTCGCGACGTCTCGTGACGGCGGCTTCGGCCCCGACATGATGGCGAAGGACGCCTTCTTGCCGGGCGGTGGCGGTGGCGGCGCCACTTCCTTGACCAGGGTCGCCGTCGAGCCGTGCGTGCCGCGGCAGGTCGCGCACGGGCAGTGCTCGCGGAGGAACGCGCGGCGATAGGTGAAGCGGC
The DNA here is from genome assembly GCA_018780435.1 of Myxococcales bacterium. Lineage (GTDB taxonomy): Bacteria > Myxococcota_A > UBA9042 > SXOO01. The sequence goes on along the minus strand of JADMJS010000763.1, from coordinate 4,555 downwards.
TGCCGTCGTTCCACGCGATGGTGATGTCGGACGCGCTGGTCCATTCGAGCCCATCGGGCTCGATGTCCGGGAATTGTTGACTGCTCTTCATGGGGGTTCGCTCGGACGGTGGGTCAGTTCGGGCCGTGGGTCAGTTCGGCCGTGGGTCAGTTCGGCAGTGGGTCAGTTCGGCAGTGGGTCGGTCGGGGTCAGGAGCGGAGCGCGTGCCGGACGAGCCCCGGCAGCGCGAGCCACGAACGCTTGTACTCCATCTTCACGATGCGGCGACCGACTTCGCGAGCCCCCCGGTGGCCGTCAAACCAGGCCGGCGGCGGGAAGATGGTGAAGGGCGCTTCGAGGACCGTCTTCTGCGGATGGTCGAGCAAGAACGTATTGTGGACGAAGCCGGTGCCCGACTGGATGTCCTCGGGCGTGTGACCGGGGAAGGCGCCCCACGGTGGGCTCGCGAGTCCGAAGATGGCGCCGGCCCAGATGTTGATGCCGATGCCGCCGTACTGGAGGTCGGCCACCATCGCGTCGAAAGCGGCGGCGTGGATCTTCCGAGCGCGTGGGTCGACGATGAGGTTGCACGACAGCGTACCCCACAGCTTCTCGTTGGCGAGCTGGGTCGCTTTCTGCATGAACTCCGCGGGGTTGTTCGCATCGAGGGGCGTGTCGGCGAGGACGCCGCACCACGCTTCGTGGGTGAACGCGTACTCGCCGTCCGTGACCGGTACGTTCGGGACGAGGGTCCACGGGATGGCGCCCTCGGCGCGGCGGCCGACGACCTCGGCGTTCGGATAAGCCTTCAGAAAGGCGTCGTAGCGCTGAGCCGAGCCCGGGTAGTAGGCCTTTCGGACCGGCGCTTCGGCCAGGGCGTGTTTCAAGGCGCCGAGGAACTGCTCTCGTTGCGGCCAGCGCGACCAGGTGACGAGCACCTTGCCGGCCGTGCAGTTGTAGCTGGCGTTGTTGGTGACCATCAGCGCGACGGCACGCGCCTGATAGGCCATCTCCTTGTCGGACCACTCGCCCGGGATGATGAAGACGGGCGTCACGCAGCCGAGCTCCGCGGCGACATGGCGGGCGTTGACGCGATCTCCAGACGCTTTGCGGCGTTTTTGGCCCTCGGGCTCGCCGCCCCAGACGATGGCGTCGTAGGTCTTGTCCGAGCCCGTGATGTGGATCGACGACACTTCCGGGTGTTGCGTGAGGTGGACCCCCGCCTCGGGCCCGCCGTCGATGAACGCGATGAAGCCGTCGTCGACGAGCGGCCGCAGGGTGGCCTCCCAGAAGGGCGTGAGATAGGCGTTCACCGGGTTGGTCTTGACGACCACGACCTCGTCTTCCACGAAGAGCTTGTAGATGGCATCCGTGGGGCAGATCGAGCCGACGTTGCCGGCCCCGAGGACGAGCGAGAGCTTGCCCGGGCGCACGCGGCCGGCGGCCTTCTCGCGGTAGAGCTCCCCTTGACTCGCCGGGCGGCCAGGCTCGAGCCACACGTCGGCCGTGACGCCCGCGAAGAGCAGCTTGTCCATCAGGTCGGTCGGGTAGACGCGTACCACTTTTTGGTCGCCGGCCCGCGTCTTCACGCTGGGCAGAGTAGGCTGCCCCCCTTGGCGGAGCGCGTCGGCCAGGAGCCGGAAGGCGCGCATCGTCGGCATGAGCTCGGAGAGCCACGCTTCGGCGGCACCTGGGGCGTTCGGATCGATCCCGCGTACGGTCGCCGTGGCGGCGGCCCAGCCTTCGGCCGTGGCGTGGAGTGCGTCCATGCAGCGCTCGAGATAGCGGACGCGTTCGGCCAGCGAGACGGCCACCCACCGGTCGGCGTTCGACTTCACGCGGGCGACGACGGCGTCGATGTCGGAGAACTCGGTCGTTCGGGCGGCGGCTTGGCTCATGAGGGCTCCTCGGGGCAGAGTCGAAACGCTCGGGTCCGGCACGGGCAGTCGCGCCTGACGGTTACCCGTGAGAGCGGGGCTCGGCGCTCCCGGACTCGGCGCGACTATGCCTCCGGCGCGTCCGTTCGGAAAGGCCGCACGTCTCAAACGTGACCACGACCGCTCCGGGCCCACCGCGCCTGGCCGTGAAGTGGAATCCAATGTCAGTTTGGCGTGAGCACGGGTGGACTCACTCCGCATCGCCACGTACTCTCCGCACGCCACACCTGCGTCCGTGTCCCCGGCTCGCCGGCTCTCGTCCTGTTTCCGTGGCGTTCTCTCGGAGGTCCGCATGCGCCCGACGTTCTCCCGCGTGAGTCGAACCCTCGCCTGCGCGCTCGGTCTCGCCGGCGCCGCCAGTGCCGCCAACCCGGAATGGCCGAATGGCGTGAACGACGATCCCCGCCTCGAGTACCCCGACGATCCGAGCTTCATCAACGTCGACGCGAACGGGAAGGTCACCGGCGGCGAGTGGAACTTCTGGTCCTTCGTCCCGGATGAGTGGGCCGACAACAAGAACTTCCGTCAGGCCGAAGTCGCTCTCGGTACGGGCATCCACGCCGATCGCGCGTGGCAGCGCACTATCGGTGACCGCCGGGTCGTGGTCGCGGTTCTGGACTCGGGCATCGAATGGGATCAGCCCGACTTGCAGATGAAACACTACCTGTCGCGGTCCGAGCTGAAGGGGTGTCTCCCGGCGCCGCTCGACGTCCCGCCGGACGACGCGGACGCCTACGACGTGAACGGGGACGGCATCTTCAACATCGCGGACTACCTCGCGAAGGACCCGGCCTTCGGACCCGCGCGCGATGCGCTCGGCAACCAGAACGGCCTCCTCGATCCCGGCGATCTCATCCGAACCTGTTCGGACGGCGTCGACGATGACGAGAACGGGTTCACCGACGACATCTCGGGCTGGGACGCCTACCGCGGCGACAACGATCCCTACGACGACACGCGCTATGGACACGGGACAGGTGAAGCCCGCGACTCGGTCGGCGCTGGGAACAACGGCATCGGCGGCCTCGGCGTGTGCCCCGAGTGTACGCTCCTGAACGTCCGCGTCGGGGACTCCTTCGTCGTCGACGTCAACGAGTTCGCGACGGGCGTCATCTTCGCTGTCGACTCGGGCGCGAGCGTCGTTCAGGAAGCCCTCGGAGCCGTCAACAACTCGGCGTATGCCCAGGCCGCTATCGAGTACGCCTACCGCAACAACGTGGTCATCATCGCGTCGGCAGCGGACGAGCTCAGCTTTCACCACAACATGCCGGGCACGAACAATCACACGGTCTACGTGCACGCCATCGTCCACGATGACAGTGACGCGAAGGACTCGACGACCTTCCTGAACTTCAACAACTGCACGAACTTCGGCGCGCAGCTCCTCCTCTCCACCCCGGGCGGTGGTTGTAGCTCAGAGGCGACCGGCATCACGTCCGGCCACGCGGGCCTCGTCTACTCGGCCTCCCTCGATAAGGGCGTGGACCCACCCCTCAGCTCCGAGGAGGTGCGCGGGCTGCTCATCATGAGCGCCGACGACATCGACGTGCCCGAGTCGGCGACGGATGACACCAAGTTCCCGTCCGGCACGGGGTGGGACTTGCACTTCGGGTATGGCCGCAACAACGCGCGCCGTTCGCTCGACTTCATCTACGACGAGGTCATCCCGCCGGAGGCCGACATCGTCGCGCCGCTCTGGTTCGAGCCCATCAACGTCCGTGAGCGCAAGACGGTCGACGTCACGGGTCGCGTCGGCGCCCGCATCGACGGCCTCCCGGCCCGCTACAGCGACTACACCTGGACCCTGGAGTGGGCCCTCGGCGTCGACCCGAAGGGCGGCTGGACGGCCATCAAGAGCGGCAGCGGTGCTGTCGGTGGCGGAACCACCCCCGGTCTGCTCGCGACGTGGGACGTCGAGGCGGCCTCGAAGGCCATCGACTTCACTCAGAAGCTCGTCGATCCGCACCAGTGGACCTTCACGCTGCGGCTGCGCGTGGAAGCCACGAGCAACGGCAAGCCGGTCAAGAGCGAGTTCCGGAAGGCTGGGCACTTCATTAGCGACCCCGACCTTCACGAAGGCTGGCCAAAGAACCTGAACACGTCGGCCGAGGGCTCGCCGAAGGTCTTCGACATCGACGGCGACGGCCCGGAAGAGGTCATCGTCGCGACGACGGACGGCTACATCCACGCCTTCAAGATCGACGGGTCCGAAGCCGCCGGCTTCCCGATCGCGCTACCCTTCCGCCGCGACATGGATCCCGCCTATGCCTTCAACATCACGGACATTTGTGCGTTCCGGCCCGAAGGCGAGAAGGGGGCTTGCGGGCTCGCGGGGCACGTCGACCCGACCCTGCCTCGCCAGACGCTCATGCTCGGCATCGGCGTCGGCGCGCTCACCGGGACCGAGACCCTCAGCATCGTCGTCGCGACCTTCGACGGCTTCGTCTACGTCTACGGGACCGACGGCAAGCTGGCGGAGGGCTGGCCCCAGATGATCGACCAAGAGTGGTTCCGCAACACGGATCCCGATCACCTCAAGGACGATGGCTACTTCGGAGCACCGGTCCTCTACGATCTCGACGGCAACGGCGATCTCGAGATCATCGCCGCCGGCATGGACGCCCAGCTCTACGTCTGGC
>JADMJS010000189.1 GCA_018780435.1 Myxococcales bacterium | reverse complement strand
CTCGCGCGCGACCTGAAGCACGCCTTCGAACTGCTCGCCCACCACCACGACGTCGCGACCTTGGTCCCGGGCGAGGCCACGTTGCGACGGCGCGCGACGAGCGATCCCGCCCACCGTGACGTCTGCGCAGCGCCCTACTACGGCGACGGCGGCTTCGTGAACGTCGGCGAGATCTTCACCGCCAACCCCGAGCGCAAGCGCCCCTTCTCGATGCGGCCCCTGATGCACGCCGTCGTGGACCGCGACGCGCCGCGCCTCGAGAAGTTCGCGGACCTGCGCCACGGCGACACGGCCATCACGTGGGACACGCACCTCGGCGGGAAGGCCATCACCCTCATCGGCATCGAGTCGAAGCCGACCCCGAGGCGAGGCTGGATCCCCGGCGACGGACCGGACACCTGGTCTGGAGGCACCCTCTTCCCGGCCAGCTCGAAGAAGATCGCGCGCGCGCTCCGCGCCGCCTCCGGTCGACGTCCGGTCGTGGTCCTGGCCAACCTCAGCGGCTTCGACGGTTCACCCGAATCGATGCGCCGTATGCAGCTCGAGTACGGGGCGGAGATCGGCCGCGCCGTTGTCGAATTCGAGGGGCGCATCGTCTTCTGCGTCGTCGCCCGTTACCACGGCGGCGCCTACGTCGTGTTCTCGAAGGCCCTGAACGAGAACCTCGTCTCCCTCGCGGTCGAAGGCTCGTACGCCTCGGTCATCGGCGGCGCCCCGGCCGCCACCGTCGTCTTCCCGAGAGAGGTCCTGGCCCGCACGAACGACGACCCCCGAGTCACCGCCTCCAGACTGGCGCTCGAAGCCGCTCCCCAGGACGACCGGCCGCGTCTGCGCGAGCAGTTTGCGCGCCTCCGGGCCACGGTCCACGCCGAGAAGCAGGCCGAGCTCGCCCGCGAGTTCGACGCGGTCCACAGCGTCGCCCGTGCCAAAGCCGTCGGCTCCCTCGACGACGTCATCGCGCCTCAGGAGCTCCGACCTCGCCTCATCGCCGCCTTGAGCTGATCCCCACCCGCCGGTCGCGCCCGCCGTTGACGATCGCGCCGACCACGCCGATGGGCGGCGCCCGGAGTGGATAGAAGCGACCGAGCTGCGCACCCTCGTCGAGCGGTATCGTGGGCCACAAGGCGCGAGGGCCCTCGAACTCGAAGTCACTCTTCGGCGCCAGGGACTCGGCGCCACCTCCGATGAGACACCACCGCCACTTCGCTTGACACCGTCTGGAGCAGGCGTACCGTCCCCTCCAATACTGCAATGTGACCGCTGACTGTGCTGTCCACGGGATTCTAGCGGTCCTACTCGACGGAGAAGCACATGCGCACGATTCGATTCCTGACGGTCGCCGCCGCGGCGAGCCTCGCCACGCCGGCGGGCGCCATCACCAAGCTGATTGGCGACGTGGACGGCTTCGGCATCTACCCCATCGGGCTGGTGCGCGCTACGGGCGCCCCCCACACGAGCCCGGTCGACACCGACGGTGACGGCATCATCGAGCCGCTCGAGTTCCTGCCCGACTGGAACAGGAACGGCTCCACCGCCGTCGGCTCGGGCGACTCCTTCGACTTCCGCTCCGCCGCGGAAGTCGCGGCGGCGAACGGGGCCCAGTGGACGGACCGCGCCGTCCAGAACGCGGGCGCCGCGCACAACGCGACGTTCACGTTCACATTCACTGTACCAACGTTCGGCGCGAACGACTACGGCGTCAATCACTACATCAACTTCGTGTTCGGTGACTACGACGTCAACCCTGCGTCGCTGAGCGTCGACGGTCAGATTGTCCCCCTCACGCTGCAGGGCGGTGGTAGGGACGGACTCGTCCAGAAGGCCGCGGCGGTCGTACCCTGGTCTGCGATGGTCGACGGCCAGGTCATCATCAAGGTTCAGGCACCCAACGAGCCGTACCTGGCGTTCGACTACGCGCTGCTCGACACGGACCAGATCGCCGACGCCGATTCGGATGGCGTCCCAGACTCTCTCGACAACTGCATCATCACGCCGAATACCGACCAGAGCGACATCGACGGCGACGGCATCGGTGACGCCTGCGACACGTGTAACGATCCGGATCAGGACGGCGTCTGCGATGGCGACGACAACTGCCCGGATGTGGCGAACGCCAACCAGCAGGACTCCGACGGCGATGGCACCGGGGACGCGTGCGACGCGTGCCCCCTCGACGCCAATAACGACGTCGACCAGGATGGCGTCTGCGGCAATGTCGACAACTGTGCGTACGTGGCCAATGGCAGCCAGGCCGATAGCGACGGGGACGGCGCCGGCGACGCGTGTGACGTTTGCCCGTTCGACGCCGACGACGACGCCGACCAAGACGGCGCCTGTGGAGACGTAGACAATTGCAACGGACTCGCCAACGCAGACCAGGCGGATGCGGACGGCGACAGCGTCGGCGACGCGTGCGACGTCTGCCCCACTGACGCGCTCAACGACGAAGACGGCGACGGCATCTGCGGTGGGGAGGACGCCTGCGCTGGCACGACCGCCGAGGCCGTTCCGACCGTGTCGCTCGGCGTCAACCGATGGGCCGATGTCAACGGTGACGGGATCTTCGACACGACGATGCCCAAGGGCAAGGGCCCAGGACGTTCTTACACGATCGAGGACACGGCGGGCTGCTCGTGCACCCAGATCATCGCCGCCCTCGGGCTGGGCGAGGGCCACTCCAAGCACGGTTGCAGCATCAGCGCGATGGACGAGTGGGTCGCTCTCCACTGACCTCCCCGCCCCGCCGCGCAATACGCACGACGAAGCGCGTCCCCACGCCGACCTCGGACTGGACCTCGACGTCGCCGCCGTGTTCGGTAGCGACCCGGCTCACGACGGCGAGCCCCAGTCCGGTGCCGCCTTCGCTCTTCGAGAAGTAGGGGGTGAAGACGCGGCTCTGGTCTTCGCTTCGGATGCCCACGCCGTTGTCTTCGACCTCCAGGGCCAGAAAATCGGGGCCCGCGCTCGTGCGCAAGGTGATCGCGGGCGGCCGGCCGGCGCTTCGAGTGGCTTCGATGGCGTTCTTGAGGAGGTTCTGGGCGAGCTGAGCTAGACGGTCGGGGTCGATCCAGGCGGCGTCGGCCCCCGGATCGAGCTCGACGCGGATGGGCGCGTCGCACGTCTCCTGAAAGAGCGCGGCGGCGCGGCGGACCACGTCGTTCAAGGACGCCCTTCGACGCTCCGAGGCCGGCAGGCGCGCGAAGCTCGAGAACTCGGCGACGATACGCTTGAGCCGCTCGACCTCCTCGAGGACGGTGTCGGTCGACTCCTTGAATATCTCGCCGAAGCGCTCCGGGCGACGCTCCCACGTGCGCTGGAGGGTCTCGACCGCCATCTGGATGGGCGTCAGCGGGTTCTTGATCTCGTGAGCGAGCTCTCTGGCGAGATCCTGCCAGGCGGCGATACGTTCAGCTTGCCGCAGCCGCGACTCGCTGGCCGCGAGGGCCGTCGTCATCGCTTCGAAGGCTTGGTTCACGTCGCCGACCTCGTCGCGGCGGCGTTCGAGGTGCACGTCGCGTTCGCCAGCGGCGATCCGCCGCGCCGCCGCCGAGAGGGCCCGAAGCGGGCGGGAGAGGCGCTGCGCGAAGATCATCGCAAACACGAAAGCGAGAGCCGTCGCGACACCGCCCGCGATGAGCGTCGCTTCGATGAGGCCGGCGCGTCGGCTTACGAGCGGCGCCACACTCGCGAAGACGCGAATGGTCAGCGGCGCGGCGACCCCTGGAACTCCCGGTCCCGCCAGCGTCACATCGGCCGTCCGAACGGACCCGCCCGGGCCTCCACCGGGCTCGACGGCCGCCGCCCCCTCGAAGCTCGCCGTCACGATCTTCCCCGTCGCGTCGAGCAACGCGACGTCGATGGGGAGGGTCGCACCCGCCTTCAGATCCTTGGCGACGTCTCGCCCCATGACCCTCCCGCCGACGAGGACGATGCGGCCGCCCGCGATCTCAGCCGCCGCCTCGAGGACCGGCACGCTCACGAGCCGGCCGCTGCGGCGGATCTCCTCTTGGGCGACCTCGTACGGCGCCCGCGTCGGTCGAGCGAGCCGGGCTACCCCCGTGGGGAGCGCCGCGTCGCCGCGCGTATGGGCGACGCCGATCGGGACCGGCACAGCGGCCCCGTGACCATCCCCCGAGACCTCGAAGACCCACAGCGTATCGAGCCCCGAGCTCGCCAACACGGCGTCGAGCACGGCGGTCCCGAGCTTCGCTGGCCCGAGCGCGTCGTCGTGCCGCGCTTCGCCGCCGTCACCCGTGAGCTCTCGCAGCGCCTCTCCGAGCCGCTCGTCACGCCCCAGCGCCACAAGGCGATCCCGGAGCACCTTCGCGTCCCGCTCGAGGCGCTCGGAGACGGCGCGACGCGCGACCAAGAGCTCGGCTTCGAACTCCCGGTCGAAAGCGGCCGCTGACTGAGCGATGAGGATGGCGCTCATGACGCCGACCGCGACCAAGACGAGCGCCGCGCTCGCGAGCCCAAGACGCAGCCGCAGGCTCATGGCGCCACCCCCGTTGGCGCCGCGGGGATGAGGAAGGCCCGGGAGAGATCCAAGGTGCCTGCCGACGTGAAAGTGGTCCCGCGTAGGCGCACGGAGAAGCTGGCGCGCCGCGACCGCGACACGAGAGGCACGTAGGTCCCCCCATAGCGCCGCGCCATCGCGGCCGGCGACACCACGGCCACCCACGGGACGACGACGCCATCATGCGGTCTCCCATCCTGCACGGCGGCGAGCAAACGTTCGGGTCCGATAGGCTCGAGCGGCCACGGCTCCGCGAACGCGAACGCGTCTCGAATTGGGCCCATGAGCCAGTCGGCGACGGCGAGGTAAGGCCGCACCCCACCCGGGGCGCCCGCCTCCGCTGCCCCCCCTGCCCCGGCGACCTCGGTCCCGGGTAGCCGGCGCGCGATCTCGCTCCTCGGCGCGCGTGTCTTCACGAGCCGCGCCGCCGCCAGGAGACAGCTTCGGGACAGAACCACCCCGATACTTTCGCCTGCCGGGACGGGTACTTGCACGAAGCCGGGCAAGGGCGTGAGCGCCTCGAACGTGAGATGCGCACCACTCGCTGCCGTGTCGTCGGCGACCCCGATCGCGCCGCTCACCACGCGGGTCGCATAGGTCCCGACCACCCCATCGAGCCACGGGAGCCCCGCGTGGTACCGCTCGTGTCGCGTGAGGGTGAGGCCATCGCTCGTGAGCGCAACCAGGCGGAAGGCGCCGAGCCCGACCGCCGGTGACGACGCCCTCGCGATGACGAGCCCCGGACTCGCCAGCCGGCGAGCGAGCGCCTCCGCGTCCAGCAGGGTCGTGATGACGACCGCGCCCGAGTCCGCGATCCGCCACGTGATCCCGTCGAGGAGCGCCGCCGTCGGCCCCCGCTGCACCGCCTCGAAGCTCGCCGCGACGTCCGGGGCGGTCAGGCGGCTCCCATCGTGGAAGCGGGCGTCTCGCAGGCGTATCGTAAATCGTTTTGGTCCCGCGCCCCCGGCGTCGCCCTCGGGCGATGCGGTCGCGAGGGCCGGGTCGGGACTCCCGTCGCCCGTCAGGCGATAGAGGCCTTCGTGGACGAGGCTCACCACCTGCCACTCCGAGAAGGTGAGCGCGGCCCACGGTGATGCCGTCCGCACCGGCTCGGCGTAGCGCCACACCACCGTCCCGCCTACCGCCGGCCGTCGGACGGTGCCGCCGCCCGACGACAGCGCCGCCAGCAGTAGCAGGGCCATCACGGGCCTGTCCCGGTCGCGCTCACCGCCCAGAGCCCGCGTGTGGTCGTGGCCAGGACGTCCAGGACGCCGTCATTGTCCGCGTCGCCACTTGAGAGGTGCAGCACCGATGGCAAGCGCAGCTCGAAGCGCCGCCGAGAGGGGGTCCGGGCGTCGTGAACGATGAGCGCATCGCGAGCACCGGGATCGGAGGACGTGGTCGAAATCAGCTCGATAGTCCCGTCATCGTCGAGATCGACGAGCAGGACCGCCAAGCCGGCCTCAGCCACGACCGTCGGCTTCGCGCCGCCCGTCAGCGCCAGCCGCCCGCTCGCGTCCACCATCGCCGTCAACGCCGCCGTCCCATCGCTCGGGGCGTCGACCGTGCTACGCGCGACCGTCCACGCCCACAGCCCCGGCGGGGCCGCGAACGACGTCTCCCGACCGAGGGCTGACGCGAGGTTCATCCGCCCCTCGAAGCCGAGCGCTCCGACCGAGCCGCTGACGACAAGTGGCATCGACGACACGTCGCGTTGTGCCCCTGGGGGACCCTTTGACGGCCAAAGCGCCGCGACAGCCCCGCAGAAGACCAGCGGCGCCCCCGATGGCTGCGGCGTACCACAGGTGGTTCCGACCGACCGTCGGGCGACGCTCCGAAGTTCGTTGCCCATGAGCTGAAGGGCGGGGGAGACGAGGCCCGCGTCCGCGCTCCACGCGATGAGCTCGTCGCGACCGTCGAGATCGAGGTCCACGGCGAGCGCGGTGGCGAGCGGCACGAGCGGAGCGGCGGTGGTGAGCCGTGACGCGTAGCGCCCCCCCCCGACCACGGTCACGCTGCGGTTTGCCCCGTCACGGAGCACGCGCACGATTCGAATCTCGGTACGCCCGACAAGCGCGAGCTCCTGCAAATCGTCCCCGTCGAAATCACCGACGGCCGTCGCGAGCACCTCGAAGCCCGCGTCGTCGCCAGGCCCGAGCTCGAAGGGAGCGCTCCCAATACGGCGGTCCCCCGCGGGCAGCTCGAGCAGGTGACGAAGGCCCCCGTCGAGGCGCGCCCGGGCGTACCAGAGCGACGCCACGCCGGCGGGCGGCGGCGCCACGCGGCTCCAAAAGTCGAGGCGCAGGAGGACGAGCTCACCGACGGCGTGAAGATAGCCGCCCGAGATCGACAGATCGATGGTGACCGCGGCGACGGCGCCACGTGTGCGGGCGTCCGCTTCGAGCGCCTCACGGGCCGGCGGCGTCCCCCCGGGCGGAGGGCGCCCGCCGCCGGGAGGGACGCTGTCTTTGCCCCGCGGCGTCGTGGTCGGCAGCAGCCATGGCCCGAGACGCGCGACGAGGGACCGTTCGAGGAGGGCGCGCAGCTTCGAGGGACGGTCCGTCGCGCCCCGGTCGGCCGCCGAGAAGCCCACGAGTAACAAGACCTTTTCGCCCGGTAGGACGTGCACGGACAGCGCGGCGGCGGCGCCTCGCGCAAGGTCGCCGGTGAGCCCGTCGATGCCGTCATGGGCGCGAACGGAGGACGCGGACAGCGCCAGGGTGAACACCCCGAGACGACCGACCCAGTGCATTAGACGTCGGAGTGGGCTCCGCATCATTCGTAGAGGGCGTCCGGATCGAGGGCCGGCTCTTCGGCGGCCCCGCGCCGTCCTTCGCCGGAGGTGGGCGCCGGAGCCGGGTCGTCCGAGCCCTCCTCCGCCGGGGGCGCGGGGTCCCCGGGGTCCACCGCAGGACCGCCGGCGGGTTCATCGGCCACGGGGAGCGGCCCGCCCGCGGGTTCGTCCTGCGGCGGGGGCCGAGTCCCGGGCCCAATCGCTTCGATCGGCCCGAGGGGCTCGAGCCCCGACGGCCGCTTGAAGGCGGTGGGCGCCGTGCGATCGAGCACGGACGCGACGAAGCGGGACCAGAGCGGCGCGGCGATGGTGCCCCCCGTCGCCTTATCGACGGCGCGCATGTCATCGAAGCCGACCCAGACGACCGTCGCGAGCTCGGGCGTGAACCCGGCAAACCACGTGTCGATGCCCTTGTCGGTCGTGCCGGTCTTCCCCGCGATCGGCCGGCCGAGTGACGAGAGCGCCTTGGCCGTGCCGTGGGTCACGACGGCCTGCATCATCTCCGTCGTCCGGTAGGCCACCGTAGCGGTGGTCCCGCGGCGGCGCTGCGGCGTGTGTTGCCAGAGCACGGTGCCACGCGCGTCCTCGATGCGGCTCACGAGGAGCGGGGTGTCGACGAGGCCACCGCTCGCGAGCGAGGCATAGGCGTTGACGAGCTCGAGAGGGGAGACCGCCGTCGAGCCGAGTGCGACGGACAGGTCGGGCGCGATGGGCGAGTTGATGCCGACGCGCTTCGCGAAGTCCGCGAACTTCTTGACTCCGGTCCGCTCCAGCACCTTGACGGCGATGACGTTCACCGACTTCGCGAGCGCCATTCGGGCGCTGTAGCTCTTTCCGTCGTAGTCACCGGAGTAGTTCCGCGGCGTCCAGCTCTCGTTCCCAAAGCGGTAGGTCTCGGGGATGTTGTCGAAGCGGGTGTCGGCCTCGATGACTCCGGCTTCGAGCGCCGCCGCGTAGACGAAGGGCTTCATGGTGGAGCCGGCCTGCCGCTTCGCCATCGACGCCCGGTTGAAGGGGTGGGTCGCGTAGTCGTAGCCGCCGACGAGCGCGAGGATCTCGCGCGAGCGCGGATCCATCGCCACGAGCGCGGCCTGCGGGCCTTGATCGAGGTTCAACAGCGGCGACTTCTCACGGCCTTCCCAGGAGCCCGTGAGCGGCAAGCGCGGGCTCACGCGGACGACGTCTCCCGCGGCGAAGAGGCTGTCCACAGGGCCACCATGGGCGTAACGCGAGAGCGCGCTCTCCGGCAGCAGGCACTCCCCGAGCCCGACATGGACGAGGAAGGCCTTTCGTTCGGCGTCCCAGCCGGTCACGACCCCCGTCACGATTTCGCCCGACCGGATCCCCTTGGCGCGCTGGCGGGCGAGCTGATCGACGCGGTCGGCGATGCGAGAGGCCGGGAGCTGTTCGAGTGGGCGTGCGAGCCCGTATTGCTGATCGAGCTCCTCGAGGCTCGTCTGCACGGCGCGTTCGGCCGCCGCTTGCGTCTCGACGTCGATGGTCGTGTAGATGCGCAGCCCGCCCCGCTTGATCCGCTCCTCGCCCAGCGTGTCTTTGACGAAGCGATTCACCATTGCGGTCGCGTACTTGCCTAGGTTTCCGGAGTCGGTGCGGCGCTCAGCGAGGCTCACGCGCTCCAGCTTGGCGGCTTCGGTGGTCGCGACATCGAGGAAGCCGTGACGAGAGAGCTGGTCGAGCACGAAGGCACGGCGCTCAAGGGCCTTCTTCGGGTTCTTGAAGGGGCTAAAGCGCTCGGGCGCGGCGATGAGGCCCGCGAGCAGCGCCGCCTCCGCCAGCGTCAGCTCCTTCAGCGTCTTGCCGAAGTAGAAGTTCGCAGCTTCCTTGATGCCGTAACGCCCGTGGCCCCAGTAGATCTGATTCAAGTAGAGAAACAGGATCTCATCTTTGGCGAGCTTCTCCTCGAGCTCCCGTGCGAGGACCACTTCTTTGAGCTTGCGGGAGACCGTGCGCTCCGAGCTCAAGAAGAAGGTCTTGGCGACCTGCTGCGTGATGGTGGACGCCCCTTCCCGGATGCTCTGCTTCTTCAGGTTTCGGTACATCGCGCGGGCCATGCCGAAGTAGTCGAGCCCGCCGTGGGAGTAGAAATCGGCGTCCTCGGCCGCCAGCACCGCGTCTTTGACCCGCTGTGGGATCTCCTCGGGCATCGCGATGGTCCGCTTCTCTTCGCCTTCCTCCGTCAGGACCTCGCCGTTTCGGCCGAGGACTCGGTTCATCTCTTGGGCGTTGTTCACGTAGTCGGCGATCGAGAAGATCTCCGGCAGGCGGTGCTCGAAGTAGAAGACGACGGCCCAGTAGCCAATGAGCATGGTCGCGATACCGACCAGCGAGAAGACCAAGGACCATCGCAAGAAGCGGCGGAGGCGTGACGGCGGGCTACTCGCCGGTCCCCCGGGCCCCGGTGGACCCGACGCGAGCCGACGCGGCCCGGGCTCAAGGGAGCGCCGGCCATCCGACTGCGCGAAGTCTCGTTGGCTGCTCTTGTGGTCCACGTCAGTCACTGGCCCCACGAGTGGAGCCTCGCGGATGAGCGGTGTAGCCGAGACGGACGGGTTCTTCGTGGGCGTCACGAAGCACCGAACGGCCGACCGACTCGGGAGAATCCCAGCCGGGACGGCTTTCCGCAAATACTGACCCGCCGGATCAGCTCTTACCGACGCCGAGGACCTCGTTCATGAGCTTCTCGGTCTCCTCTGGATCCTCGTCCGCAGCGCCGACGTTGTGGCCGAGCATCATCATTCGCTTCCGGAATTCTTTCTTGTCGATGGACTTCTCGTACGCCGCTTCGGCCGAGATGACGTCCTCCTTCACGAGCCGCTCGAGGCTGTCGTCCATGGTGACCATGCCCTTGGCCTTGCCGCCGCGGATGAGGTTGGTCAGCTGGTGTGTCTTGCCCTCGCGAATGATGTTCCCCATCGCGGGTGAACCAAAGAGGATCTCGAGCGCGGCGACGCGGCCGCCCTTCTTGCGCTTCAGGAGCTGCTGGGCGAGCACGCACGAGAGCGTGTCGGAGATGATGCCGCGCACCGACTCCTGCTCGTCCGTCGGGAAGACGTTGATGATGCGATCGACCGTCTTCGCCGCGCTGTTCGTGTGGAGCGTCCCGAAGACGAGGAGCCCCGTCTCGGCTGCGGAGAGCGCGAGCTGAATCGTCTCGAGGTCACGCATCTCACCGACGAGGACGATGTCCGGGTCTTCGCGCAGCGCGGCGCGGAGGCCGGCGGCGAAGCTGGTCGCGCTCGCGCCGACTTCCCGCTGCGTGATGAGGCTCTGCTTGTTCGGATGGACGAACTCGATCGGGTCCTCGATCGTGATGATGTGGAGCTTTCGGGTCTCATTCATCTTGTTGATGATAGCCGAGAGCGTCGTGGACTTGCCGGAGCCGGTGGGGCCGGTGACGAGGCAGAGCCCTCGCTCCATCGTCACGATCTTCTGGCACGCGTCGGGCAGCCCGAGCTGCTCCATGGTCAGCAGCTTGGTCGGAATGATTCGGAAGACCGCACCCGCGCCGCGCTCTTGTTTGAAGAGGTTCACGCGAAAGCGGGCGAGACCCGGGCACTCGTAGGCGTAGTCGGCGTCACCGCCGTCCTTGAAGTGCTGCCAGATGTGTTTGGGCGTGATCTCGCCGAGGAACACGTCGAAGTCGGCGTTCGACAGGCTCTTGTAGCGGATCGGGTCGATGCTGCCCGAGAGACGGAAGCACGGCGGCTGACCCACGACGAAGTGGAGGTCGGAGGCGCCGCGCTCCTGCATGAGACGCAAGAAGTTGTCGATCCTCGGCATGGACTACCCCTGAATTCCTTCGAGGAACTCTTTGGACACCATCGCTTCGAAGAGGTCTTTCTTCTCAGAGCGGCGGTACGCGACTTCCGGTGTGACGAGCTTCCGTTCGAGCAGGTCCATGAGCGCCATGTCGACCGTCTGCATGCCGATGGACTTGCCGACCGTCATCGCCGACGGGATGTGCCCCGTCTTGTCGTCGCGGATGAGGTTTCGCACGGGGCCGGCGATCATGAGGACCTCGTGGCAGGCGATACGTCCCTTGCCATCCGCCCTCGGCAAGAGGGTCTGGCTCGTGACGATCTTGAGGGCCTCCGACAGCGACATACGGACCGACTGCTGCTCTTTCGGCGGGAAGGCGCCGACGAGGCGGTCGACGGTCTTTACCGCGCTCGTCGTGTTCATCGTGCCGATGACGAGGTGGCCTGTCTCGGCGGCGGTCATGGCGAGCACCATGGTCTCGGCGTCTCGCAGCTCACCGACGATGATGCAGTCGGGATCCTCACGCAGCGCGGCCCGGAGCGCGGACGCGAAGGTCTTGGAGTGTTTGCCGATCTCCCGCTGATTGACGAGCGAGCCCTTGAACGGGTGGACGAACTCGATCGGGTCCTCAAGCGTCAAGACATGGTCGCGCTTCTTCTCGTTCAGGAGGTTGATGAGGGCGGCGAGCGTCGTGGACTTCCCCGAGCCCGCAGGCCCCGAGATGATCATGAGCCCCTGGTGGTAGTTGACGATGTCGGTCAGGTGGGACGGGAGGCCCGTGTCGAGGAAGGTGGGGAGCTCGTTCGGAATGACGCGGAACACGCCCGAGATCCCGAGCCGATTCCGCATGATGTTGGTGCGGTAACGACCCACGCCGGCGATGTTGTAGCAGAGGTCGACTTGGCTCTCCTTCTGGAAGCGCTCTCGCTGCTTCTCATCGAGGATCTCGAGGACCATCTTCTCAGTCTGGTCGGCCGTGAACTCCGGCGCGCTCATCTTCTTGAGCGCCCCGAAGATTCGGATGGTCGGCGGCGAGGTGGGCGCGACGTGGAGGTCGGACGCCCCAATGCGGCGCGTCTCCACGAGCAGCTTGTCGAGCGCCTTCTCGCCCTTGGTGTAGCCGAATTGCTGGCGGAGGGTCTTCTCGTCGACCGCCTGCTTGTGCTTCTCAGAGATGTGCTTGAAGGCCTGGAGGGCGCGCTCGCGGACGTCGACCTCCGGATCCTTCTCCATGCTCTTCTGGAGGAGCGGGAGGGCGCGTGGGTCGTTGTAGAGCTCGAGCGCCGCGATGACCTGGGTACGGACCTCCGCGGCGCGATCGCCGAGCAGCTTCGCGATCGGCGCGAGTGCCTTCTTGCTGCCGATACGGCCGAGCGCCTCGACGGCTGACCAGCGCGTCTCGTCGCTCTCGAGACACTTGATGAGCGCGTCGACGGCCCGCTCGTCCTTGAGGCGACCGAGGACGTCGAGCGCGATGACGCGGGTCCACCAGTCCGAATCGGACCTATCGAGCAGGTGGGCGACGGGCTCGACCAAGGTTGGCGAATCGAAGTCATTGGCGAAGATGAGCGCCTTCTTTCGCACCTCCGGATCGTTATGGTCGAGCAGCTCGACGAGCGGTTGCAGGAGCTCGTCCCCGAACTCGCGGATGGTGCTGACGAGGCGCTCGCGCATCCAGCCCATGAGCTCACCCGACATGAGCAGGATGCGACGGATCGTGTCCTTCGCGTTGCCGGACTTCACGAGCAGCTTCAGGCCTACGGTGCGGACCTGATCGTCGTCTTGGGACAACATCGACAGCAGCTTGTCGGTGATGTCGAGGCCCGGGACGTGGGTCGCGTCGTCGAGCGCTTTGATGATGGCGGTGCGGACGTTGTACTCCTCGTGCGAGAGCCGCTCGAGGAAGAGGGTGACGGACTCGGCGTCCGGCTTCTCGGCGAGCACCTGGATGCATCGGATTCGGATGCGTTCGTCCTTGTCGAGGACCAGCTTCCGAACCCAGCCGATGACCTCGGGCCGAAATGGCTGACCTTCCACGCGATCCGAGAGGAGCCGCTGGAAAGCACGATATCGGTAGTCGCGATTCTCGTGCTCGAGCAGCATGCTCATGAACTTGCCGATGCGCTCGATCGGGAAGCTCAGGATGACGTCGATGGCGAGGTCGCGCTCCTTCTGGTCCTTGCCCGTGAGCATCTTCTCGAGCCGGTCGAAGACGCCGGTGTCCTCGATGCGCGGGATGAGGCTCATGATGTAGGTGCGGGCCGAGCCCGTGGCCTCTTTGAGCTCCTGCAGGAGCGCGCCTGCGACGCCCTCGAACTTCTGCTTCAGAATGATGTCGGTGGCGAAGCTGCGTATGGCGCGGTCGGGTTCCGAGAGCATCCACAGGAGGTCTTCGATCTTCAGCGGCTGATCAGCCAGCTTGATGAACAGCTCCCGCATGTCGTCGGTGGACTTCCAGTCGCGACGTTTGATGCGATCGAGGAGTTTGTTCTTTTCGGACGTGAAGAAAGGAAGCGCCACGAATGAGCCTCGCACGGAAGGGGGGACGGAGGCGACTGTGCCCCAGTCTGCCCCTTCTTACAACGGAGCTACCGGTCAGCGTGGACGTCGAGCGTGGACGTCGAGCGTAGACGTCGATTGGCCTTCCGGAACAAGATCAGGCTTGATGCCGGTTTCAGGCTGCAGCCGGCGGCATTGACGCCGTCCTACCCCCTTCGCCGATTGGAGTCGCCCATGTTCCTCGCCCTTGCCACTGTCGGTCTTCTGAACACGCCACTCGCCGCGGGCGCGCCTCCCGACGGCGAAATGCACCTCGTCGGCGTCGTCACCGAACATGGCGTCGGGGTCTGCGAAGGGGGGCGAGAGACGGTCTGGACGAACAAACACCTCCGCGTCGGCGCCGTTCAAATCGCTCCGGGGTCGGTGAACCTTCAGGAGTGGCTCGGACGCCGCGTGATGGTCACCGGCCGCGTCTCGGGGACGGAAGGCCCAAGGCCGTCGAGCCCCCTCGGGACGACGCCCTGCGGCATGGAGCAGATGCGAAACGATTGGTACGCCACGCCGTCGGGGACCGCCCGTTGGGATGGGGGCGCGACGCCTTTCGGGGCCCTCGTGGTCACGAAAGTCGAAGCCTTTGATGGGGTTGAGCTCAGCCGCAAAGGGAAAGACATCACGCTGTCGGTCAAAGCGCCACTCGGCGAGGCGTGGTCGCTGACGCTCTCGCTCGAGTACCTCGGCAACGCCGGCAAGCCGGGGAGCGAGTTCGCGGAGAAGGCGCTCAACGTGAAGGGCGGGAAGACGGCCAAGGTGAGCTTCCCGGAGAGCGTTCAGATGACCAAGGGTGAGCCGCATTCCGGGTACAGCGCCCAGACG
Organism: Myxococcales bacterium; assembly: GCA_018780435.1. Lineage (GTDB taxonomy): Bacteria > Myxococcota_A > UBA9042 > SXOO01. The sequence continues at coordinate 43,734 of JADMJS010000189.1, read as the reverse complement.
CTCCGGGTGACCGGGGGCAACGCCACGCACTTCCTGGACCTGTCGCTCTCGGCGCCCGGCCCGCGTAAGTAGCCAAGACTACTCACCTCCCGGCCGTCGATGCGTCGCTCGATACGCCTCGCGCCGCATCCGGCCCGGCTCGTTCCAAGTCCCTGAAATATGGACGGCGCTGAGGACGTGGACCTCCGCGAGCGGATCGGCGTGGACGTGATCGACGTCGCGATCGGCCACGGTCTTCCAAGACCGCGAGCGTGTCGTGGCCAAGACAGTACACGTGACCGACACAGGACACGTGACCGACCCAGGACACGTGACCGACCCAGGACACGTGGCCGACACAGGACACGTGACCGACACAGTACACGTGGCCGACACAATAGCGGATGAAGCAGGAGGGTAACGTGCGGAACGTCCCCAAGCGCCCGGGGGGCGAGGAGCAGGCCGAGCGGTCGCAAGACATATCCGAGGCGTAGTCGCCGCGGCTGAGCCGCATCGCCGCGTTCTGAGTGGCGCGCCTGCAGCCTCAGATCGCTACCGTGGAGGCGATCCCCGGAGGGATCGCATCACCGTGTGCCTGGAGCGGACCGGATTCCCGCGAGCGACACCGGTGTGTCGTTCACGGGGGCGGAGACGCTATTCGACACCCGCGATGGAGTGGCCACCGGCCGGCGATCGCGTCAAGATCCCCTTCTTGACCAGGATCTTGAGCAGCTCGCGAAGCTGGACTTCGGTCACCTGGGGCGCGCCATCGACCTTTCGAACCGCTCGCGCGATCCGGTCGACGGACTGGGGCCGCGTCCGAGGCTCAAGGAAGGCGATCACCGCCTCCGAGAGGATCTCGTTTGCGGGCCGCTTGCCGGCAGCCGCGGACGGCACCGGAGCCTCGTCGACCTTCGTCACCACGGGCGGAGGCGCCACGGGTGCTGCAGGGGCGGCCGGAGCCGCCGCCGCCGCGGCCTTTGCGGGCGCTGGCGCCGCGGTTCGGGCCGAGGCCGAAGGAACGTCGCGAGTGCCCCTCGCACGCCGCTGCAGTGCCGGGACGGGTGCCGCTTTCGGCGACTCCGCAGCCTTCACTGGAGCGGGTGCTTCGACTCGAGCCACCGTCGGCGCTGTAGAGACGGGCTCTACGGCGTCGTGGGCCGGCACGGTCGACGCGAGCTTCGGCTCGAAGTCGTCGTAGTCCTTGAGAGCGCCGCCAGCGATGGCGGCGAGGAGAGCCGAGGTCTTTGCAGACTGACGAGGCGCAGCGGACCGTGCAGAATTCAGGAGCTCTTGGACGACCTGCATCAGGTCTTGAAGCTCATGTACACCCACGGTCAGTGCCCCATCACCTGACACGATCACTGCGAGCGTGTCAAAACGAACGGCGCTGATGTTGCCATGCGAGATCGCGTGCATTGACGCGGGCCTCTCGGTGTTCGGTAGGGAGACCGCCCGCTTTCACGGAACGGAGGGCCCAAGACCGACGCCGGGGCCCTCACACGCCGCACTTACGTGCGGCGCATGCACTCGTCGACCACCCCCGGTGGGGGTGACCGTGCGAAGTCGAAGAAGTGCTCGGGGACAGAATTGAACTGTCGACACCGCGATTTTCAGTCGCGTGCTCTACCAACTGAGCTACCCGAGCAGAGCGAGCGGCATAGTACCCAGGAGCGACCACCTGTCAAGAAGCAAAATCGACCTCAGTGCGATTCTTTTCGGTGGCGATGAGGCGTCATTCGGGGGCCTATTGAGACTGGTTCCCAGGAGGGTGCTGTTCTTCGAAACGGACCGGCCGAAGGCGCGTCAAGACGTATCGCAGACACCGGACGCCATTCACGTACGCTGGCCCGTGGTCCAGCGACGGGAGAACATCGGCGCGCTCCTCGGGAGTTCAATCCGGCAACGAGAGCTGCAGAAAGTACCCGTGTTGCGTGGGATTGAAGTTGTCGTCGGCGAGTAGGAACACCCAATGGCCGCCATCCGAGCGACGTTCGGTGGCCATCGCCTCGAAGTTGTCGCAGGGCTGTCCCGCGCCGAAACGGCCGAGCTCGACGCTACGGACGACCCCAGCGGCCCCGGCTGTCGGCACGTCAAAGCGGACGAGACGGGCCGCGATCCCGTCCATCATCGTGTAGCGACGCTCGAGGCCGATCGCGGTGCCGGATTTGAGCGGAGCGAACGCCGTCGGCTGAAAGCCACCCTCGGCTCGGTAGACGAGATCGACGATCGGCCCCTCGCCAGCCGGCCAGAGCCAGGCCGGATGTTGGCCCGTGTGATCGGAGGGCTTCTCTCGGGCGGCGAAGACCCCGCCCCCGTCGAGAGCGAGCATCGCTTCGAGCCCGCCGTTCTTGGGCGCGTGGGAGAGCCCAAGGGGGGCACGGAAGGGGACCTCTTTCGGGATCAAGGCCCCCGGCTCTGTCGTCGAGGGCGAGGCCAGAAACGCGGTGACCGGCCCGAAGGTGGAGAGACGGTGCTCGTGTTCGAACGAGACCAAGATGTCGCCACTGCTGAGGAGCTGGATCTCCTCGCTGTCGCCGAAGCCGGCGGCAAACGCGTCGCCCGTGGCGCTCGCCATGGGGATGATCCGGGCCGGGCCGACGCCGATGACGTGCCCCGCAGCGTCGCGCTCGAGCTCGAAGAGCACGAAGAGGGCGTTATCGGTGACGGCGAGGACGCGGCGACCGCCATCGAGGAGCACCATGCCGCTGAGGCCACCGAAGCGGCGATCGGTCGAATCGAGATCGTAGGCACGCGCGATGGTGAGCGCGCCGAGGCTCTGCTTGCCACGGATATCAATCGCGCGCGCGGTGATTGGGGCATCCTCGGCATACGCGTCCGTGGACCAGACCGAGGCGGACGTCGCGACGACGCCCGAAACCGCGAGATGGGCGACGTAGCGCCCGAGTGACGAGAGTGAATGGGCTCGGCCAATAAGCATCACGCGCGGAGCTTAGATCATCCGTGCGGGACGCGCGACCGGTGTGGCGCTCGCTCGCGAGCGTAGTGGGAGAAGTTCAATGAAGACCGAATCAAATCGCCACTGTGGCGACGGTGCGAGCTCGCCGAAAGACCGCCGAGGTGGCCTTCTCTCGCGGGGCCCCTTGGCCCGCTCGGGTGCGCTCCTCCTGACTGCGGCGCTGCTCGGCGCGGCGTGCTCGGCGGACACGAGCACACTCACAGGCGGGACCCTCGAGTGCCTCCGGGACTCCGATTGCGGGAGCGGTCGTCTCTGCGTCAATGGGTCGTGCTCGACGCCCGGCGCGGGTGGCGACGACAGCACCCCGGGCGCTGGTAACGACGGTGAGGACGGCGCCACGGGCGGCCGAGATGGCGGCACCGCGGACGCGACGGACGAGGGGGCTACCGACGGACCCAGTACGGACGGACCCAGCACCGACGGACCCAGCACCGATGGCGGTGACAGCGACGGCGGCGTCGATGCGTCCGACCAGGAGGACGGTGCGATCGACGGCAATGACGGTGGCACGACCGACGGCAGCGCGGATGGTACGACTGACGGCAGCGCGGATGGCACGACCGATGGCAGCGCGGACGGCACGACCGATGGCAGTTCGGACGGCACGACCGACGGCACGACCGATGGCAGCACCACAGACGGCGGTGACGGGACGGCCGGTACGACGTGTGGCGACGGGGCGCCCTGCCCAGGCGGGGAGTTCTGTTGCCAGGTCACCGGCGGTCAAGGCTACTGCGCGGCGTCGGCGGCGGCGTGCTACGGGCCACAGTGCGAGGCAGACGCGGAGTGCGGGGCCGGTCGCGAATGCTGCCCCGGCGTCTCCGTGATCCCGTCCTTCTGCGCTCCGACGGGCGGATGTTATGGCCCGCAGTGCCAGAACGACGCCGACTGTGGCGCCGGTCGGGCCTGCTGCGAGGTCCAGTTCCTCGGCGGTGTCTGCGGCCCGAAGGACCAGTGCATCGGCGCGTCGTGTAGCGCCGACTCGGACTGCCCGGACGGGATCGCGTGTTGTGGCGTGTCGGCGTTTGGGATCGAGATCGACGCGTGCCTCCAGCCGGGCCTCTGTGCGCTCGCGGGCGACCTCATCGGCGGCGGGGGCGATGGCGGTACGACCGGGTCGACGGGCGGGGGCCCCGGGGGCATGCCCGGCGGCGACGGCGGCACCCCGACCTCCTGCACGTCGAGCGAGGACTGCGGCTTCGGCTTCTGCTGCAAGACGGACGGCGGCCAGCAGTGCGGCAACTTCTGCCCGTGTGAGACGGGCACCGATTGCGTCGATGGCGGATGTTGTGCGTCGAACTTCGGCGCCTACTGCTCACCTCAGAACTTCTGCCAGGGGAGCTGGGCACCCGCTCCGTGAGCGAGGAGGGGCGATCTCCGCACGCCCACGCCGCCGAATTGGATAGAGTCAGGCGGTGATGCCAGAGAGAACCCCGTCGATCCTCCACGTCGCGTCCCGGCGCTTCACTACGTCGTGGCTCCTCGTGGCCATGAGCCTCGGCTGCATCGAGGTCACCGATCTTCGATCCACCGCGGCCGACCCCGACATTCACTCGGGTCAGATCGACACCGGGTTCGTGCCGGACACGCCCGGCCCAGAGCTCCCGGAGACCATCGCGTGTTCGAGTGACGGCGACTGCGTCGCGTGGGCGAACGGGCTGCCTTGCATCACGCCGTCTTGCACGGCCGGGGAGTGCCGGGGCGACCCGGTGGAGGACGGTCGGGCCTGCAGCGACGGCGATCCAGCGACCCAAGGCGATCAATGCCGGAGCGGGGTCTGCGACGCCGGTCCCACCGTCTGCATCTGCGATTCGGACGCCGCGTGCGCGCCTTTCGACGATGGGGACGGCTGCAACGGCCGGCTTCGCTGTGATGGCTGCGCCTGCGTGCCGGAAGCCACGCCGCCCGGGACCCCCTGCGACGATGGCGACGTCTCGACCATCGACGATCGTTGCGAAGACGGGGGCGCCTGTATCGGCACGCGCCCGTGCCTCTGCTCGGCGAGCGGTGACTGTAGCAAGAACGTGTGCGAGGTGGCGGTCTGCGCCGACTGCGAGTGCCGTGTCTTCGACGATGCGCCCGGCACCCTCTACGCGGAGGTCGCCCCGGACGGCGCCGTGCCCGAAGGATGGATCGCCACCAGCACAAGCACACAGGTCTACTGGCGTGCCGGCCCGTCTCCCGGCCTACGCGCCACGGGGCCTGGCGGCACCTACGATCACGGTGCCGTCGACGCACGGCTCACCTCGAGCCGCATCGTCGCCCCGGCCGGCCCCGCGCTCGTCGAGCTCGTCATCGGGCTCCCGTCGACGGCGACCGGCTGCGACGACCGGCTCGAGGTCCGCATTGGCGGCGCGCTGGTCGACACGCTCTGTGCTGGCGCCGCCACGGGCCTACGGGCTTATCCGATCGCGGGCGAACAGGACGCGACGCTGGAGCTCCGCTTCATCGCGGACGACAGCGATAACGCCGGCGCCGGGGCGACCTTGACGGCCGCTCGCTGGATTCGCGTCGCGCCACCCGCGTGCGGCAATGGTGACACCGAAGTCGCCGTCCCCGCTGGACCGGGTCAGCTGGAGACCGCGCCCGACATCGCCGCCTTCGGCCTCGCCTATCAGGTCATCTGGCAAGACGACGACGGCGTCTCGACCCGAACGATCGATTCGACAGGGACGCCGACCGGCCCGGTCACCCTCGTCGCGGCGGGCGGACGCCGGCCGGCGGTGGGCGCCGGGCTCCTCGCGTGGGAGACGGACGCGGGGGTCTCACTCGTCGCGCTCTCAGCGCTCCTCACGGGCGGCGCCTCGGTCGTCACCGTCCCGAACGTCACGGCCCCGGACATCGACGGGACGACGCCGCGGATCGCCGTCTGGGATGGGAGCGAGGGCCGCCTGCTCGACGAGACCGGGACGAACCTGTTCACAGCGCCGTCCCTCTGGGCCCCGAGAGCGGCCGAATGGAAGTCCGCGGGGGCGCTCGTCGTGACGTCCGTCGACGGCGTTCGGCTCGTGGCGTCGGACGACGTCATCGAGCTCCCGGGCGACGCGCCAACGGGCCGGCCCGACGCTGCCGCGGGGGCGAGCCGGGTCGGCGTCGTCTGGCCGACGGCAGCCGGGCTCTCGATCGCCACGACCAACGGCGAGAGCGCGGCGCTTCCGAAGCCCGGCGCGACGGCACCGGCGATCGCCTACTCCATCCAAGGGTGGGTCGTCGCCTGGATCGTCCCTCCCGGTGGGGCCGTAGCGCCGCCGAATGGCGACGAGCCCCTCTCGGGCGACCTGTCGGCCGTCCTCTTCACGGGCACGCTCGGTCTTCAGGTCCCCTACCCGGCCGTCGCCACCTTCGGGCCCGGCGCGTCCGCGGCGCCACGCGTGGCCGCGACGCCCGGCGGCGTCATGGCGGTGTGGGTGGCGCCGTGGCTCGACGGGGACGCCCAGACGGTCGTGGTCCGAGAGCTGGAGAGCCCCTTGCAGTAGCTCGGGGCCGACAAGCGTCCTTGTCGCCTGTCAGTCTTCGTTGTCACCGCAAAACCCCGCCCCCGCCCCGGATCGTCCGGACAACGGGTCCGGACAGCGTCCCGATAGCGCAGCACGCCCACTGACAGTGACGCCCTGGTGGTGCGTCGCGGCGCCACATGGCGCTGAAGGTCGAGCTGAGCAGCCTCTGGCACGCCGGTTGCGAAGGCCGATCGTGACGCCGCCCTCTCGGGTGGCCGCGACCCGCCCCGGAGACCGCCATGCGCCACGTTCAGCTCACGACCTCGAGTCGTTCCATCGCCGCGCTGCTGGCGGGCGCCTGCCTCTGCGGGAACGTGGCCCGCGCGGAGATCCCGGGGCCCGCTCTGCCACTGACGGACGACACGTCGAGGGTCAGCGATACCCCCGCGCTCCCGGCGGCATGGGCCCAGGCGCGACAGCGCGAGCGGGCGGGCGACCCGGCCGGCGCCGCAGCGGTCCTCACGCGTGCTGCCGAGACGGACGGCGTCCTCGGCACCGACTACGCCGTCGAGCTTCAGCTCGGGTGGCTCTGGTTCGAAGCCGGCGACACCCGGCAGGCCTCCGAACACTATCGAACGGCCTCTCGAATCTCGGGCGGCGCCATCGACCCCCGCGTCGGGTTGGCCTACTGCGCCGCGCGTGAAGGCCGAATGGACGACGCCGAAGGGGGCTTCCGCGCCGTCCTCGCCGACGCACCGGACCACGCGCCCGCCCGCTCTGGGCTCGCTATCGTGCTCTCGGCCCCACGCGCGGCGCTGCTCGTGCAGGCGGGCACGACTGGTCAGCTCTACGGCGGTAGCCCGACGCTCGATTCGGGGATTGGCGGTTCGGTCTCGCTCGCCGCCCGTACCGAGTCGGGCTTCGCGCTCAGCACCACGTACCGCTACGACGCCCTCCAAGAGCGCGGCAACGCGCGCGATCCCGACGGCGAGCCGTTCTCCCATCACACGTTCTTCCTCTCGGCCGGCTACGCGTCCACCGGGGCCTTGAGCCTCATGGACGGGCGCTCTGGCTTCGACGCGCGGCTCCACTACGGCCTGCTGTCGGACGCGAGCCGCCTCCAGCCGATCTCCCACGCGCTCGGCGCGACCGTGGACACGAGCTTGCCGCTCGGCCTCCTTCACCTCGAATCGTCGGTGCTGCTCCGCGGTCAGGACGGGAACGTCCTCCGACTCGGGGCGGCCTGGCGGACGCCGCTCGGCGCCGGGGTGTACCTGAAGCCCGGGGTAGCGATGCAGGTCGTGGGCGGTGAGGTCTTCGGAAGCGCGTCGGTGACCGCCGAGTACTGGCGCGGCGAGTTCGGGCTCTGGGCGTCGGGGAAGTTCGGTCGCGAGCGCAGCCCGGTCCTGCTCGACGCGGCGCTCGTTTACGACAGCGCCAGCGACATCCTCTACGGCGCGTCGGCCGGGACCGCGCTCCCGCTCAGTGACGGCCTGTCACTGAACCTCGGCTACGAATGGGCGCACTACACCCTCGATGTCGACGGAGAGTCCGTGGCCAGCGACGGGCACTTCTTGACCCTCGGGCTCAGCTTCGGGGCGGCGTTCGGGGCGCGCGACGAGACCGACGGCTCGGACGTGGACGGCCTCTCGAATAGCCCACGCTTGCCGGCTTCCATCGGCAGTGACGCGGCGGTGGCGCCGTGATTCGGCTCGCCCTACTCGGCACCCTCCTTCTCGGCTGCGACCCCGAAGAAGGGCGCCCCGGCGGCGAACCGTGCGCGATGGACGTGCAATGCGCCCACGATCTCTGCACGCCGGCCACCGCCGAGGGGCGCGCGACCGGGTTTGCCAATGGCATGTGTACCCAGCCTTGTGACGCGGGCGGCCTGCCCTGTCTCGACGCGGGCTTTCAGTGTGTCGTGTTTTCGACAGGCGGCCTGTGCCTGCCGGAATGCGACCGAGACGACGACTGCCGTGACGGCTACGTCTGCGCGACCGTCGGCGCGGCGTCGCCGGTGTGTTTCCCGGACTGCCGCTCCGGCTTGCAGTGCCTGACCGGCCTCTGTGACGCCACGACCGGCCAGTGTGTGCCGCCCGGCGACGCCTGGGAGGACGCGGTCGTGCCGGAGGACGCACCGGCGACGGGCGCGCCAGACGACGCCGGCGGGCTGCTCCCGACCTGTTCCGCCGACGGCACTTGCGACGATGGCGGCGTCTGTGCCGGCCCGCACCGCACGTGCCACGCGCGCTGTGGGCTCGGCGAGCCCGCGTGCCCCCCGAGGACCGGCTGTGGGCCGACCCCACTCGGCCCGCTCTGCCTGCCGCTCTGCGACGACGAGAGCCCCTGCCCGACGGGGATGTATTGCGCGCCGAGCCCCATCCCTCCGCCGCCGGGCGAGGGCCGACCGTTGGTCTGCCTCAAGTCCGGCGGCGGTATGGCCTCCGAAGCCCCGGCCGAGACGATCCCGTAACCTTTTGACGACGATGAGGATTTGCCCATGAACACCCCTCTCTCCACCCCGCAGGACGTCGCGACGACCGCTCAACATGGCCGGCACCGGATCGGCGAGCTCGCCATCAGCGACACCGGCTTCGTCTTCGACCCGCAGTCGGGCATGACCTACACGACGAACGGCACCGGCCTCACCATCCTCGACGGGCTACGCCGCTCGCTCGGCCGCGACGCGATCCTGACGTCCCTCGCCGAGCGCTTCGAGACCTCGATCTCGGACCTCCATCGGGACCTCGACGAGTTCCTCCACCTGCTTCGCCGCGACGGCCTCGTGAGCGCCGACTTCCGGCTCCCGTCCTCCGCCCCGGGCGCGAGCGAGGTGGCGTCGTGAAGCGCGCGGAGTTCCACGGCACCGTCGCGGTCACGGGCCTGAACGCCACCGACAACCCAGGACCGGGCGTCTCCGTGATCCGCGCCTTGCAGGCCCACCGCGGCTTCCATGGGCGGGTCGTCGGGCTGGCCTACGACACGCTCGATCCCGGCATCTACGCGCAAGGGCTCACGACCGACGTATTCCTGGTCCCGTATCCGTCCAATGGCGCCGAGGCCCTGAAGGCGCGTCTCGAATACGTACACTCTCAGACGCCCCTCGACGTCATCATCCCGACACTCGATTCGGAGCTGGCGGCTTACATCGCCCTCGCGCCCTGGCTCGCGGAGCAGGGGATCGGGACCTTCCTCCCCACGGAGGAGCAGCTCGACGCGCGCTCGAAGGTCCGGCTCTCGGAGCTCGGCGCCGCGTCCGGGATCGACGTCCCACCGCAGCGCGTCATCTCGAACGTGGCGCAGCTCTACACGCTGCACCAGGAGCTGGCGTTCCCGATCTACGTCAAGGGCCTCTACTACGGCGCGACGCTCGCCCGCACCGTCGATGAAGCCACGGCGGCCTTCCACAAGGTCGCCGCGCAGTGGGGGCTGCCGATCATCGTGCAGAGCGCCGTTCACGGCGAGGAGCTGAACATCGTCGCCGTCGGCGATGGCGAAGGCGGCCTCGTCGGCGCCGTGCCGATGCGGAAGACCATGATCACGGACAAGGGCAAGGGCTGGGCCGGCATCACCATCGCCGACCCGGCCTTGATGGCCCTGGCCGAGCGCTTCATGGCGACGACGGGGTGGCGAGGCCCCTGTGAGCTCGAGGTGCTCAAGTCGACGTCGCCGGGCGGCGAGGCCCGCTACTACCTGCTCGAGGTGAACCCGCGCTTCCCGGCGTGGTCCTACCTGTCCGCGGGCGCGGGGAACAACTTGCCCATGGCGGTCGCGCGGCTCGCGTCCGGCCAGCGGGTCAAGAGCCGCCGTAGCTATCGGGTCGGCACGATGTTCGTGCGGATCTCGATCGACCAGCTCGCTCACATCGACGACTTCGCCGCCATCTCCACCACCGGAGAGCTGCGCCGGACGGCGCGACCCGTCAGCGACGACTTCGGCGACTCCGACGACGGCTCGGCGCTCGGCTCGGCAAGTCCGGCGCTCCAATAGCTCATACGCGCGATATACAGCACTTTCAATCACTTACGCACAGGAGTTTCCGATGAGCCAGACCCCGAGCCGTGCCCTCTCGACCCTGACCTCGCGGCTGGCCTACGAGCCACCGACCATCGTGCGCCACCAGGCGGGCCTCATGAACAAGTTCAGCCGAACGCAGTCGGTGAGGCCGCTGAGCCACATCGACGGCGTCCCGGTGGAGGACCTGCTCGCCGAATACGGGAGCCCTCTCTTCGTCTTCTCCCAGAAGACACTGCAGGAGCGCTATCGCGAGCTCCGCGACTCATTCTCTCTGCGATTTCCGAAGCTTCGGATTGCCTGGTCGTGGAAGACCAACTACCTCGACGGGATCTGCAAGACCTTCTTGAACGAAGGCGCCTGGGGCGAAGTCGTGTCCGAGTTCGAGTGGGAGAAGGCGGTCGCCCTCGGCGTCGCACCGGAGCGCATCCACTTCAACGGCCCCTACAAACCCGAGTCCGCGCTCGAACGGGTCTTGCCGCTCGGCACGATCGTCCACCTCGACAACTTCGACGAGCTCGCGACCGCCGAGCGGGTCGCGGCACGGCTCGGCATTGTCCCGAAGGTCGCGCTTCGGCTCTCAATCGCGACGGACCACACCCAGACCTGGGACCGCTTCGGCTTCAACCTCGACAGCGGTCAGGCGCGAGACGCCGTCGCGCGCCTCCTCGGAGGCGGCCAACTGCAGCTCGCCGGCCTTCACTGCCACGTCGGGACCTTCGTCCTCGAACCCGACGCGTACCGGCAAGCGTCGTCCAAGCTGGCCGCGTTCGCGAGCGTCCTCCGCGAAGAACACGGCGTGGTCCTCGAGTTCATCGACATGGGCGGCGGCTTCGCGTCGCCCAACACGCTCAAAGCGCAGTACCTCCCGGGTGAGCAGGTCTGCCCGTCCTTCAGCCGTTACGCCGCCGCCATCGCCGACGGGCTCTCCGGGCTGCGCTACCCGATGCGCGAGATGCCAACGCTCGTCCTCGAGACGGGGCGCGCGCTCGTCGACGAAGCCGGCTACCTCGTCACCTCGGTCGTGGCCAACAAGCGCCTCCCGGACGGCACGCGGGCGCTCGTCCTCGACGGCGGCGTCAACCTGCTCTTCACCTCGAACTGGTACAAACACGACGTCCTCCCGGTGCGCGAACATGGCGGGATCTCGGAGCCGACTGTGATGTACGGCCCGCTCTGCATGAACATCGACGTCGTCCGTGAAGCCGTCATGTTCCCGCCCGTACGGCCGGGCGACGCCGTCGTCTTCCGGAACGTCGGCGCTTACAACGTCACACAATGGATGCAGTTCATCACCTATCGCCCCGCCGTGGTCATGGTCGGTGACGGGCGCCAGCACGGGCTCCTCCGTAAACGCGAAGACCTTGAGACCTTCAGCTCGCACGAACGGACGCCCGCCTGGCTCACCGCGGACAAGGCCCATGCTCGCTGAAGCCACAAGCGCGCACGCCACGGGCGGGTGGGCCTCGGGGCGCCGGTGGGTGCCCCTGTTGCCGGCTCCGCTGCGGCTGCTCGGGGACTCGCTGTCCGGCGCCGCCGCGGCCGCCCTCTTCTCGGGCTCCCGCGTGATGGGCGCGCTGCTGCTCGTCGGGCTGACGGTAGCGGCCCCGGACGTCGTCGCGTGCGGCGTCCTGGCCTCGATGGCCGGGAGCGCGCTCGCCCTCCTGCTCGGGCTCGACCGCACTCTCGTGGGCGCGGGCCAGCTCGGCTACGGGGCCTTCCTCACGGGGCTCGGACTCGGCGCGGCCGGTGAGCTCGGCGCGCCGCTGCTGGTGCTGGTGACGGCGGCGGGGATGCTCGCGCTCGTAACCACCACGGGGCTACGCGGGCTGCTCGGGTCCGTGGGGCTGCCGGTGCTCACCCTGCCCTTCCTGGCGGTCTACCCGCTCGCGCTCCTGGCGCTCCCTATCTTCGGCGTCCCGGTGCGGCCGCCCCCGTCGGAGTTCGTGGCCGTGGGCGCGGACGCCACGGTCGGGATCATGGCGACGGCGCAAGGCGCGCTGCGTGGCCTCGGGGCCCTCTTCTTCATTCCCACGGTCGGCGCCGGCGCGGTGGTCTTCGTGGGCCTCCTCCTTCACAGCCGCATCGCCGCGATGTTGGCGCTCCTCGGGTGGGCCGCCCTCGAGCTCGTGTTCTCGGCGCTCGCGATACGCCCCGCGGCGCCGCTGGCCGAGGTCGCGCTCTACAACGCGGTGCTCACGACGGTCGCGCTCGGAGCCGTCTGGTTCGTCCCGAGCCGGTCCGCGCTCGGGGTCGCGATGCTCGGAGGCACGCTCGCCGGGCTCCTGACGCTCATGGCGTCGCCGCTCTTTCTCCGACTCGGCTACCCGCTCCTCTCCTTGCCGTTCAACGCGGTCGTCCTCGGGCTGCTCCTCACGCTCCGTCAACGCACCGAGGTGGTCCCCGGCACGGCCGGCGCCCCCGCGCGACTCGTCGGACCGGAAGCCGCCGATCCGAGCGCCGCTCGGCCGGAGGTCAGCGCGACCGCCGCCGCCGCGCATCGCGCTCGCTTCGGGACGCGTCACGGCGTCCGCTTCGGAGCGCCCTTCATCGGCCGCTGGACCTGCACCCAGGGCCAGGACGGGCCTTTGACGCACCAGGGGCTCTGGCGACACGCCTTCGACTTCGAGGTGCTCGGCCCTGACGGCGCGCCTTACCACGGCGCTGGCGCGAACGCGGGGCGCTCGGTCGAGGACTATCGGTGTTACCGCCTGCCCGTCGTCGCGATGGCGGACGGCACCGTGGTGCTCGTTCAGGATGGTATCCCCGACAACCCGATCGGCGAGACGAACGTCCGTGAGAACTGGGGCAACCTCGTCCTCGTCTTGCACGCGCCCGGCGTCTACGGGCTCTACTGCCACTTCTCACCGGGGACGCTCGCGGTGGCGGCGGGACAGATCGTCCGTCGCGGCGACCGGCTGGGGCAATGTGGCAGCTCGGGGCGCTCGCCTCGGCCCCACCTCCATGTCCACCTGCAGGGGACGGCCGAGCTCGGCGCGCCGACCCTCCCGTGGGAGTTCCACGACGTCGTCACGAGCGGCCTCACCCGACGCTCGCTCCTCTCCGGCTTCGTACCGACGGTCGGCCAGACGATGGCGCCGCTCGGGAGCGCCGCCGTCGGGCTCGAGCTCGCGTACGGCGAGCGCATGGGCTTCCACCACACTCACATTCGGGACGGGGAGACGTCCCTAGCCGGCGACCTCGAGACGCTCACCGTGTCCATGGACCTCTATGGGACGCGGCGCCTCGTCTCGGACCGGCGCCTCGCCCTGCCCTACGCGGCTCTCCCCGAGCTTTTTTGGGCCTACGATCCCGTGGCGCTGGGGCCGCGGCGCGCGCCCCACTCGGCGCTCGACGTCCTGCGGCTCGCGCTCAGCCGCGTCCCGATCGAGCTCGGCGATCCCGCCGCGACCCCAGGGCTCCGCTGGACCGATGTCGTCCCGACGCGCGCGCTCGTGGCGCCGTGGCGACGACCGCTCGTGGACGCCGTCATGCCCTACCTCGGCGACGACGGCGGCGCGTCCGTGATGGAGTTCGAGGCCATCCGAGAAGGCGAGCGGCTGATCGTGCTCGGCCGTAGCCGGCACCGGACCGGTGACGCGCCCACCCTCGAGACGCGAGCCGTGCTCGACCCGAGCCGCGGCCTCATGCTCGCCGAGACGCGCCGCCTCGAACGCCCCTTCCCCTTCGCCGCGCGACGCGTCGTCGTCGACCGCGTCAACAGGGCGCTCTGACAGAGCGTCGTCATCGTGCTTTCCACCCTCACCGAGGAGTCCACCATGTCCCTTCGCACTCGCGCCCTGGTCTTCGCCTTGACCCTCTCGCTCTCGGGCGCCGCGCTCGCTGGAGAGGGCCCTATCTGGCAGGAGTCTTACGACCACGAGGGTCGGGGCCGCGTCGCTGACGCGCTCTCGGACCTCGAACGTTTGTCCGCCGCCTCGCGAGATAGCTACATCCACCACCTGCGCCGGGGATGGCTCCTCTACCTCCTCGGCAAGTTCAGCTCGTCGGCGGACGCGTACCGGCTCGCCGTGAACAAGTCACCCCGCGCCATCGAGCCCTTGCTGGGCCTCGCGACCGCCCTCCTCGCGGGGGGCAAGTGGTCCGAAGCCGCGGCGGCCTGTACCAACGTGCTCAACCTGGACCAGAAGAACACCCTCGCCCACGGAAAGCTCGCATGGGCCCGGTTCAACGAGGGCCGCTTCAAAGACGCCGAACTCAGCTACCGTCGCGTCCTCGAAGCCTACCCCGCCGACGTCGACATGCGGGCCGGCCTCGGCTGGTCGCTGTTGAAGCTCGGAAAAGCCCAGGAGGCCGCCCAGGAGCTCCACGCGGTGCTCGACGTCGCGCCGCGCCACGCCTCGGCGAAGGCGGGGCTCGAGGTCCTCGGGCAGGGGGGCCGCTGATCAGCAGGGCGGCTTCACCGGCCGCTCCGCCGACGTGATCGAGCCTCGGTGGTTCACCGACTCGATGACGCGGGCGAGCAGCGGGGCGATGTCGAAGCTGCGGTAGAAGTCGGGCGGGTTCTCGTGATGAACCGCGGTCGTGCCGACGAGGCGGAAGCGCCAACCTTCGGAGCGAGCGCGGTCGGCGAGCGTCTGTAGCCGCTCCCACGCGGGATCGGAGAGGACCGGGTGGGCGCACGTGACCGTGATGTCGCGGGCGCCCCCTTCTTTCAGCTCGGCGCAGGCGGCGACGACGGACCCGGCGGTGTCGACGATGTCATCGACCAGGAGGACGTCCCGACCGGCCACGTCACCGATGAGGGTCGAGCGCAAGACGCGGTTCTCGGTGCCATAGTCGCGCACCTTCGAGATGACGGCGAGGCTGTGACCGAGGTTCTCGGCGTAGTGGCGGGCGCGTTCGAGGCCGCCGACGTCGGGGGCCGCGACCACGGGCGGGCGGGACGGCTCGCCGCTCCAGGCGCCCGCGAGCCCTTCCTGCACCAGCCAGGGGCTCAGCTCCTGGTGCAGCGACACGTTCTCGAGCCGGCACACCGCGGGATCGAACATGCCCCCGATGGCTTCGTTGTGGATCTCGAGCGCGACGACGCGCCGAGCGCCCGCGGCCTGCATGCACCGAGCGAGCAGGCCGGCCGAGATCCCCTCGCGGGCGCGCCCCTTCCGCTTGTCCTGTCGTGCACACGGAAAGTAGGGCGTGACGACGGTGATGTACTGGGCGTCGGCGAGGGCCGCCGCTTCGATGGCATGCAGGAGCATCATGGTCCGGTCATAGAGGGACCGGGGATCCGACGGGGCGACCGGCGCCTGAACGATGTAGAGGTCGGAGCCGCGGATGTTCTCCGCGATCTCGAGCTTGCCTTCGCCACACGCGAACCACGCCTCTCGGGAGCGCGTGAGCGGGACATGAAGGTGCTTGGCGATCGACTCTGCGAGTGGGAGCGCGGCGGCACAAGACAGAAGGTGAAGCGGAGCGCGGGGCTGATTGGGGTTCATCGAGGCCTCCGCGGCGCGCTACTAGCAGGAAGTATTCAGCGTGTCATCTGCGGCGGAGCGAAGCGAGTCCTGGCAGAAGACGTACCGGGAGCCCGTTCGGGTCCTCTATGACCCGACGAAGGCGCTGCAGTCGCTCTTCGCGTTCAAGGGCCTGAACGAGCTGAACGTGGTGC
Source organism: Myxococcales bacterium (assembly GCA_018780435.1). Taxonomy (GTDB): domain Bacteria; phylum Myxococcota_A; class UBA9042; genus SXOO01. The sequence goes on along the minus strand of JADMJS010000189.1, from coordinate 27,695 downwards.
TCGACCGAGGCGCGGTCGTCCGCTACGTCGAACGCTACGCCGACCAGGTCGACGTGGAGGCTGCCATCGCCGCGACGCTCCCCGAGGAGTCGACGCCGGACTCGGCCCCTCCCGACACGCCCGAGGAATAGCGCGGCGGCGGCTTGGGCCGGAACGGCCGCCATGGTAGACCACGCGCCATGAAACGAGTCCTCATCGCCAACCGGGGCGAGATCGCCGTCCGCATCATCCGAACCCTCCGGGAACGCGGCATCGAGTCCGTCGCCGTCTATTCGGAGGCCGACGCCACCGCGCCTCACGTCTTCATGGCCGAACAGGCGGTGCTCCTCGGCCCAGCCGCGGCCAGCGAGAGCTACCTGAACATCCCGAAGCTCATCGCCGCGATGAAGGCCACGGGCGCCGACGCCGTCCATCCGGGTTACGGCCTCCTCTCCGAGAACCCGACCTTCGCCGAGGCGGTGGCCGCGGCGGGCGCGACCTTCATCGGGCCTCCGCCGTCGGCCATGCGCGCCATGAGCAAGAAGACGGACGCGCGCGCCACGATGGTCGCTGCCGGGGTGCCCGTCGTACCGGGTGGGGAGATTGGGGACATCGCGCGCATCGGATTCCCCGTACTCGTGAAAGCAGCAGCCGGCGGCGGCGGCAAGGGGATGCGGCGCGTGCTCGTCCCAGAAGAGCTCGACGAGGCCGTGGCGTCGTGCCAGCGCGAAGCGGCGAAGTCCTTCGGGGACGACAGCGTCTACCTCGAGCGCCTCGTGTTACGCCCGCGCCACATCGAGATCCAGGTCCTCGCCGACGCCCACGGGAACGTCGTCCACCTCTTCGAGCGCGAGTGCAGCGTCCAGCGGCGCCACCAGAAGGTCGTCGAAGAGTCGCCGAGCCCCGTCTTGACCGCACGCGTGCGGGACGCCATGGGCGCCGCGGCCGTCGCCGCCGCCAAGGCCGTCGGCTACGTCAACGCCGGCACCTGCGAGTTCCTCTACGACGACACGGACGAGTCCTTCTACTTCCTCGAGATGAACACCCGGCTTCAGGTCGAACACCCCGTCACCGAGCTCGTGACCGGCCTCGATCTCGTCTCCGAACAGCTCCGCATCGCCGCCGGGGAGCCCCTCGGCTACACGCAAGAGCAGCTCGCCCAACGCGGCCACGCCATCGAAGTGCGCCTCTACGCCGAAGATCCGGTCACGTGGTTGCCCCAGATCGGCCGAGTCGAGACGCTAGTCTGGCCGGAGGGCCCCGGAATTCGTATCGATTCGGGCATTTACGCGGGCTGGGAGGTCGGGGTGAACTACGATCCCATGCTCGCCAAGCTCTGCGTCTACGCAGCGGACCGCCCGAAGGCGGTCGCCCGTCTGCGGCGCGCGCTCTCGGAGACGGTGGTACTCGGCGTCCGCACCAACCTGCCGCTACTACAGCACATCGCGGACAGCCCGGCGTATCTCGCCGGTGACACCACCACGGCCTTCCTCGACGAACACCCCTTCGACGCCATCGCGTGGGTAAACGCGATGCCCGACGCCGCCGTGGTCGCGATGGCCCTCGGCGCCACGGGGGCAACGGCGGTCGCGGCGAACGGCGCCGGACCCACGAGCCCCGACCCGTACTCGCCGTGGGCACGTCTGTCCCGCGACGTCACTCAGCTCACACCGCCGGCCCCCCCTGGTGCCTCCCGAGGAGGGGTCTCGTGACCACGCTGACGAAAGAACGCCAGTTCCTGACCAGCTTCGGGGCGCTCACGGCCGTACGCCCAGGCGCGCAACCCGGCCAGCTCGTGCTCGAGTCCGGCGATCGTAAGGTCACGTGCACGGCACACCGCCTCACCGGCGGCCCGACCGGCGCCGTGTGCCTCGACGTCGACGGCCGACGCCTTCAGGCGTGGATCGCCGGGCGCACCATCCACCTCCTCGGCCGCACCTGGGAGCTCGAGGACGTCACCGGTCGTTCGCGCCGCCCTCGCGGCCAAGACGCAGGCGGCCTCACGTCGCCGATGCCGGGCACCGTCCTCGACGTGCGCGTGAAGTCCGGCGACGCCGTGACCAAAGGCCAGGTCCTCGTCGTGATCGAGGCCATGAAGATGGAGCACGCCGTGAAGGCCCCCACAGACGGCACGGTGCGGACCGTCCACTTCCGCACGGGCGACCGCTGCGGCCCCGGCGACGTGCTGGTCGACCTGGCGACGGGTGACGGGAGCGAGTGAGGCTGACGGCCGGGCGAGCTGTCGCATCCGTCCCCGGCCACATGCATCAGGCGTTGCCCGGCGTCCTCCCGATACCTTTGAGCACGGTGCCCTCACACCGACGTGACGGCCGAGCGTCGCCCCCCCCACGGCGACGCTCGAGCCGTCACCTTCTCACGCCACCCACGAGCGCCTGTCACGCCGCCGCGGCCACCTTCTTTCGGGCGTCGATGACCCTGAGCGCCAGTCGTATCATCGCGTAGTCGAGTGGCTCTTCGAGCGCGAGGTGCTCGTGTAGCGGCTTCAGCCGATCTCGTCCGACCAGTTGAATCGCCGTCTCGACGCGCGCGAGCTCACGCTCTTCGAGCCACGGGGACGCACTCGTCGGTCGTCGGTCTTCGACCCAGTCGTGGAAGTAACGTTCGACCGTACTGCGGGCCCGCGTGGTCATGACCATCACGTCCGAGATCGAACAGCCCAGGTCGAAAGCCGCAAACGCCGTCTGGAGCGTGGCCGACGCCACCCTGGCGTCGTTCACCCCGGCGTCGCTCACCCCAGCGTCGTTCATCCCGCCGTCGTTCACCCCGGCGTCGCCTTCGGAAGGACCGGCACCACCTGCCGACGCCGCTTCGGGCGGCGGCGTGACGTGCCTCGGGTCCGGGAGCGCCTCGACGCCACCCCGCGCCTCCGGTGGGAGCGCCCGGAAGATCCCGAGGAGGGCGTCGCCGTAGAGCTCGAGGCGGCGGTCGCCGATCCCCGGGCAGGCCCGTAGCGCCTGCAAGGTCAGCGGGCGCCGCGCGATCAGCCCCATCAGGACGGCGTCACTGAAGACCACGAAGGGCGCGACCTTCTCGAGGCGGGCGGTCTCGCGTCGCCAGAGCCGCAGCGCGTCGAAGAGCGCCGCCGACACGGTGTCATCAATGGCATGCGTGGCGCTGCCGGGCGCCGCAACGTCCGCCCCACTCCCGCCTCGGCCGGCTTTGGTTCGTCGTGCGGGCTTGCCGCGCGGCACCGAGAGCCGCACCGGTCGTTCGCCCCGAAGTGCGTGCCAGCCTTCGCGCGTGAGGACGAGCGTGTTCATCGGCCCCCGGTCGAGGAAGCCCTGCCCGAGGAGCTGGTCGAGCCAGCTCACGATGTCGTGGCTCTCGAACTCCTTCATGAGCCCGAAGGTGCTGAGGCGGTCGTGGCCGAACTGCTCGATCTTCTCTCGCTTCGCGCCGCGGAGCACGTCGGCGACGTAGTGAGCGCCAAACCGTTGCTCCACCCGAACGACCGCGCTCAGCAGCTTCTTGGCGAGCGTGGCCGAGTCGGGAGACTCGGTGCACTCGCCGAGGCAGACGTCACAGGCGCTACAGCCGGACTCACTGGCCGCGAAGGGCTCGCCAAAGTACTCGACGAGATAGCGGTGTCGACACGCGAGGTTGACCGCGAAGCGCTGCACCTCCTGGAGGCGGCGCTCGGCGGCTTGGCCGACCTCCCCGACGAGCTCGCCGAGGATGTTCCGCCACGCGATGAGGTCCTGCGCGGAGTGGAAGAGCACACACTCGGCGGGGAGCCGGTCACGGCCCGCGCGACCCGCTTCCTGTTGATAGTTCTCGATCGAACGCGGGAGACCGGCGTGCGCGACGAAGCGCACGTTCGAGCGGTCGATCCCCATACCGAAGGCGATCGTCGCGACGATGACGTCGATGGCCTCGGACGAGAACGCCTCTTGGTGCCGCTGGCGTACCTCGGGCGTCATGCCCGCGTGATAGGGGAGCGCCCTGACGCCGACCTTGGCGAGCGCGGCGGCGATCTCCTCGACGTCCTTTCGGCGGATGGCGTAGACGATTCCCGCATCGCCGGGATGACGCGCGATGAGCTCCTGGAGCTGCTGGGTGAGGTTGGTCCGCTGCACCGCACGGTAGGTCAAGTTGGGTCGATGAAAGGACCCGACCACACGAACCGGGTCCGCCATGCGCAGGCTCAGGGCGATGTCCTCGCGAACCCGGGGCGTGGCCGTGGCCGTGAACGCGTGCATGGCGGCGTCCGGGAAGAGGTCGCGCATGAGCGCCAGGTTTCGGTAATCACTTCGGTATTCGTGCCCCCACTGGCTGATGCAGTGCGCCTCGTCGACCGCGATGAAGCTCACCCGACCGAGCCGCAGCACGTCCTGGAGTCGCCCCGTCGCGAGCCCTTCCGGCGAGACGTAGAGAAGCTTCAGCTCGCCCGTCTCGTAGCGGCGCACGATCTGGGCCCGACTCTCCGCGGACGTCGTGGAGTTGAGGGTCGCCGCCGAGACGCCCGCGTGGGTGAGCGCGTCCACTTGGTCTTTCATGAGCGCGAGCAGGGGCGAGACGACGATGGCCGTGCCCGGCAGTGCGAGCGCGGGCAACTGATAGGTGAGCGACTTGCCGCCGCCGGTGGGCATCACGACGAGCGTGTCACGGCCCGCGACGATGGCGTCGATGGCTTCGGCCTGACTCGGCAGGAAGGCGTCAAAACCCCACGTCTGGCGGAGCAAGGGCAGGAGCGTATCGGCGCTGAACATACGGCCACCTCCGAAGGTGCGCGTTCTCCCGGACGAAGTGCGCCGCGTCAAGGTCGGCTCGTGTCGATTTCCGAGAGTCGCTCGCGCCCGAGTGCCGGTTAATTGCCGCTCGCCACCATCCGGCTCGCGAGCCGCGCGGCGACGCGCGTATTGTTCTTTACGAGGGCGAGGTTGGCCGCGAGCGTCTCGCCCGCGGAGATCTCGGCCAGCGCCCCGAGCACGAAGGGCGTGACCCCGCGGCCACTCACGCCCGCGTGACTCGCCCGGCGCTCGGCTTCGGCAAGGAAGCCTGCGAAGCGCTCCTTCGCGATGGCCGACGGTGGTGGGACCGGGTTGCAGACCAGCACGCCCCGCCCCGTTCGTCGGAGCTCGAAGCGCAGGAAGTCGGCGAGCTCGTCTTCGTCGTCGAAGCGCGCGTCGACCCCCGCGTCGCTGTCCGCGACCGTGAACGCCGGGAAAACGTCCGTACGAAACCCGACGACGGGGACCCCGAGGCTCTCGAGCAGCTCCCGGGTCGCCACGACGTCGAGGATGGACTTCACACCACTCGCCACCACGGCGACGGGGAAGCGGGTGAACGCCGCCAGGTCGGCGCTCACGTCGAGCTGGGTGCCGTAGTGTTTGTGGACGCCGCCGAGCCCACCTGTGGCAAACACCGCGATCCCGCTCGATGCCGCGATCTCCATGGTCGTGCTGACGGTCGTCGCGCCCGCGGTCTTGCGAAACAAGGCGAGCCCGAGGTTGGCCGTGTTCAGCTTCGTGGGCCGCACTTCGAGCAGAGACTCGACCTCGTCCCGCGAGAGATCGGACCGCGCCTGGCCGCCGACGACGCCGATGGCCGCGGGGCGAGCCCCTTCCCGCTCGACAATGGCGGTGAGCTCGTCATAGAGCGGCATCGCGGCGTCCCGAGGCACGCCATGCGCGAGCAGGGTCGTCTCGAGCGCGACGCGCGCCACCGGAGGGCTCACCACTCCTCGACTCGCGTCCCCGCGAGCGCAGTGCTGCGTTCGCGCTTCACTTTCACCTTCGGCGTCTGGTCCTCCGGGACCTCGCGCGGCGACGTGACGCCGGCATGGGGGCGCACGAAGACGGTCGGGCGGGCGTTCAAGATGTCCTTGAACTTGGCCTTCAGCGCGCCCTGCACGTCGTCGAATCGAGCCCCCTCGAAGAGGATCCAGAAGTTCGACTCCCGCTCCTCGCCGAAAGGAAGGGGCGCCGAGTCGAGGCCGAAGCGCACGACCGCCCGGTGGTAGATGGCGATCCCGTCGGACGGCGCGATGCCGATGAGGAAGACCTCGTGGGCCGACGCGCCCTCGACGCAATAGACCTCGACCCAGTTCTCGGCGACGGACTCCTGGTCAGGTTGGAGCATTCGCGCGACCGCGAGGTACCGAAGGAACGCCTCGCCCCCTCGCGGCGCGATCTTGAGCGTCGGGTTCTCGGTCGCGATCAGGATGTCGAAACGCGGGACGTCCACGCTGGTCATGCCTACGGATGGGGCGTCGGCCGTCGCGGCGGCATCGGGGTTCGGAGTCTCAGGGTCGCTTGCCATCGTGTTCTCCCTCAGGGTCTGCCGCTCAGCGGAATGCCGTCGCGATCGTCACTGGGAGCCCCGCTCGAGGGACCGGGACCTCCAGAGACGGCCACAGCGTAACATCTACCGTCTCCCGCGAGTACCTCGCCCGCTCTCGTGCGTTCATGGAGCGCTTGCGGCGGAACACGACGCCCCCTCGACGAGGACGCTTCTGACCCGCATGATTGCCAAAGATCCCTGGAGGTGCCCGATGTCGACGCGTTTCCAAGCCATCGTCACACGCCCTACATTCGCGCTCGTCACGTTCGTCGCCGTCGCCTGCGCGGCCCCCGCCCAGCGGGAGGCCGCCCTTCGAGACGCGACGACGCCGACCTCGTCGACCCCATCGTCTCTACTTCAGCTCGCCTCTCGTGAGAGCGGTGGCGGAATCCCAGGCCCTGCCGCGCCGGTGCCCGGTGGCCTTCAGGACGCGCTCGAGGACTACATCGACGCCTACCAACGCGGGGATTGGCCAGCCGTGTGGGGGTTCACCGCCACGACGGAACGCGAGTCCTTGATCGCGCTCGGGCGCCACCCCGCGGAGCGCAGCCGCGAGACCGCGAGGGCCCAGGGTTTCGCCTCGAGTGACGACGTCCGCGCCGTCACGGACGAAGCGTGGTTCACCGCCAATCGCACGGCGCTCGCCAAAGCGGGACGCCTCCCAACCCTGCCGACGCGTGAGGGACTACGGGCCATCGACGTCTCACCCGTGGTCCTCCCCGGCGCCGCACCGGGCCGATCGACGGTCGCGGTCTCCTTCCAGAATGCCGCGGGCGCTCACATCATCGTCGGCGCCGTCATGCAGGGCTCCGACTGGCGCTTTCTGTCACCGAGGGCCTCCACCCGGTAACGGCCGCGCAGGCGCCCGTCCTCGGCCTCCTAGCGGCGTCGCTCGAGCCACGAGAGGAGGCGACGTGCATCGCCGAAGCGCGCCGTCTTGGACTTCGACGCGAGGACGATGACGGCGAGCTTTCGCCCGGCCGACTTCATCAGCACGGCGACGCACCACCCCGCGGAGCTGTTGAAGCCCGTCTTGCCGACGATGACGTCGCGCGACTCCTGGTGGGCGAACGCGTCGGTGTTGACGTAGGTGATGCGCGGCCGCCCTTTGGCACCTCGTGTCGTGTGTGTCGCCTTCCGGGCGACGTCTGCGAGCAACGGTACATCGGCGGCCGCCTTCAAGAGGCCCACGAGCGCCTGTGGCGTGGCTTGGTTGTCATGGCTGATGCCGGTCGGGTCTCCGAAGCGCATCGCCAGCCCGAGCGCCTTGGCTTCCTGGTTCATCGCCGCGGTGAACGCGGCGCGTGGCAGCCCGACGGCCCGGCCGAGCGCTAGAACGGCGCGGTTGTCGCTACCGAGGAGGGCCGCGTGCAGGAGGTCGTCGTTCAGGTACCGGCGCCCGGTCTTCAGCCGAGACCGTGATCCGCCCCGCGTGAACTCGACGTCGCTCTTCAGCATCTCCGTCTCGGCGTCGAGATCGAGGTTGCGTTTCAGCACGACGCGCATGGCCATGAGTTTCGAAATGGATGCGATTGCCTGATACCCTCGCGGTCCGCGCTGGTAGAGGACCTCACCTGACTCGACGTCGACGACGAGGGCCGTGCGGGCGGTGAGTCCGGTCGGACCGGCGAGGGCGAGAAGCGAAGCGACCAACGTGAAGGCGATCACGAGCGGAACTTACAACAACTTCGGCGCCTTGGACAAACCGGAACCCAGACAGGGGATCGAGACGTCCTCAGGTGCCGCCCAGAATGTCCATGTTCTGACGTGCCATTCGTGACACTGCGCCACAATCGCGACTCCGATCCGTGCGACCGACCGGAGCGACGGCCCGCCCTCGCGCTCGTGGTCGTCACCGCCCTGAGCTGCGCGACCTCGACCGAGCTGACCGCGGGCCAGCACGGTCCGTCATCGTCGAGGCGCGCCCGGAAGCCACCGGGCTCGACGCTCACGGCGGCACACCTGGACGCGTCCGCGACCCTGGCGGGCGGCTACGACACCAACGTTCACCGCGCCCCGCCGCCCATCCCCGGACATGAGCCGACTCTCGGCGACGTCCCGGTCGCCGGCAGCCTCTTTCTCCTGGAGAGCCAGATCCGCTTCACGGGCGAAGCCCGGGGCACCGGCGGCACCACTGGGGCCCGCATCCGCATCCCCTTGAGCGACGAGCATGACGGAGCGGACGGTCGCGAGCTCTCGCGCGATCGTTCCGAGGTTGCACTCGACGGTTCGCTCGACCTCCATTTCGGACCGAAAACCACCTGGTCGCTCGGGGTCGCGCTCGCCCGCACGGACCGTCCTGCCGACCTCGGGGCCGCTACCGCCGATCCCGATGGCGCCCGGCGCGGTCACCGCACGGCGGGCCTCGCCGTCGAGGCGGACACCGGCCTACGCGTCGACCTGGTGGGCCCCGGCAGCAGCCTCGAACCGCGCTACACGCTCGACGTCGACTACACCTTCGCCGCGACACGCCACGACGACCTCGGTGCGGCCGACATGGACCGCCACCAGGTGGACCTCGACGCGGCGTGGCACTTTCGCCGCCATGCGTCGCTGGAGGCGTCGGTCACTTTCGACGCCGTCCTTCGGCCGGAGTCGCCCGAGACGGCCTCGGCGACGGCGCTCTGGCTCGATGCGCGGCTCGGCGCCGACAGTGGGCTCGGCAGCGGCTTCTTCGGTGGCCTCGAGGTCGCCTGGACCGACTCCAACGTCGCGGCCGGGACGGTGGCGGGTCGCCTCTGGTTTGGCGTCGACATCGCGTCTTTCGCCGTCGTGACGCTCGACCTCGAACGCCGATACGGGCCGTCAGTTTGGGGCGACGCGATGACCCGCCACATCGCCGCCTTTCGCGCCCAACTCGACGCCCCGGCGCGACTGCCATGGCTCCTCGCCGATCTGTCCATCGCCTGGAGCCACGTCGCGTTCGGCACCTGGACGACGCCTCTCACCGTCCCCGTCGACCGCTACGTCACGCACGAGGACCGGCGCTTCGAGCTGCTCGAGGCGTCCGTCGAGCTCGGAATCGTGGCGCGGTCCTGGCTGGAGCTGGCGCTCCGTTATCGCTTCGACGGTCGACTGTCCGCCTTCGGCGTCGAGACCGTCGCCGACACGGGCAGCGCCGTCACGACCGGCTTCGGCACCGACCGGGCGCTGGCACACGAAGCGCTCCTCCTCATCCGCTTCCGGACGCCGCGCCGTTGAGGCCCAGGGTGCCGCCACGCCACTTCGACCTTCGCCCCTCGCTCAGCCTGTGGTAACCGCCGCACCACGATGAGCGCCCTCACCCCAGGCCATCCGACCTCCTATCGCGTTCGGGACACCTCGATCGCCACGAACCTCGTGCTCGCGCCGATGGAGGGCGTCACCGACGTCGCGTTCCGGCGCGCGCTTCGCACCGTCGGCGGAACGGGCCTCGTCTACAGCGAGTTCATCGCCTCGAAGGGCATCGCTCGCGGCGACCGAAACGTCTGGGAAGTCGCGGCCTTCGACCCGGAGGAGGTCCCCATCGCCCTCCAGATCTACGGCCGTGAGCCGGAGCTCATGGCGGAGGCGGCGCACCTCCTCGAAGCGCACGGCGCCACTATCCTCGACATCAACATGGGCTGCCCGGCCAAGAAGGTCGTCTGCCACTCCGGTGGCTCGTCCTTGATGCGTGAACCCGAGCTGGCCCTCGCGATCGTCCGCGCCGTCCGCCGGGCCGTGTCCATCCCTCTCACCGTGAAGATGCGGACCGGATTCTCCCCGGACCAGCGGAACGCGCCCGAGCTCGCTCGGCGATTCGAAGGCGAAGGCGTCGACGCCCTCACGGTCCACTGGCGCACGCGCGACGACGGCTACGGTGGCACTCGCGACGTGCGCGCCATCGCAGAGACCGTCGCCGCCGTGTCGATCCCAGTGCTCGGGAACGGCGACGTCATCGACATCGCGAGCGCGGACGCGATGTTCCGCGAGACCGGCTGCGCCGGCGTCATGATCGGGAGAGGAGCGCTGCGCAACCCCTGGTGTTTCCGGGAGATCGGCGCCTGGCTGCGCGGCGAGGTGTTCTCTGCGCCGACGGCCGTGGAGCAGCTCGCCTTCATCGAGACCTACGTCGAGGCGCTGCTGGCGATGTTCAACCCGGCCCGCGGTACGGAGGAGGGAGGGCGACGACGCGCGCTCGGCAAGCTCAAACAGCTCATCAAGCTCATGGCGGAGACGCTCCCGGACGGCGACAGCGCCACGAACGTCGACGGACGCACGTGGCGCGACGTGGTCCTTCGCGAAGTCGAGCTCGAAGCGGCGCTCGCCGCCCTGCGGACGTGGCTGGGCTGCTGAGGCCGCGGTGAGCGCGGGCTATGGCACGGACGGCGCCCGCAACGCCGAGGCCGCGCGCGCTTTCGCCACGATGACGTCGAAGCGCCCGGACGCGACGGCGTCTTTCGGGACCAGCCAGGAGCCGCCTACACAACCGACGTTCGGGAGGGCGAGCCAGGAGGCCGCATTCGCTTCCGTGATGCCACCCGTGGGGCAAAATCGGACCTCGGGCAGCACCGGAAGCGCCGACTTGAGGAAATCGAGGCCCACCGTCGCGGCCGGGAAGAGCTTCAGGTGATCGAAGCCATAGTCGGTCGCCGCCATCGCCTCCGAGAGTGTCGCAACGCCGGGTAGATACGGGAGCCCGAGCCGCGCGACGACCTCGAGGAGTCGCGGGGTCGCGCCAGGGCTGACGAGGAAACGGGCACCCGCGTCCGTCGCCCGGGCCACCTGCTCGGCGTCTCGAATCGTGCCGGCGCCGATGAGAGCGCGCGGCACCGAACGCGCGATGGCCGCGATGGCACCGAGTGCCGCCGGCGACCGCAACGTCACTTCGACGCCGAGGATCCCGCCTTCGACCAACGCCTCGGCGATGGGTACGGCGTCTTCGACGCGATCGATGGTGACGACCGCGATGACGGGGGCGGCGTCGATGACTTCTTTCACGTGCACGTGCAGCTCCTTGGGGCCGGATCTCGGGCGGATGTACCGCCTGTGCTCCCCCGTGTCACGCGAGCGAGCGCCCCCTCACGCTCGCCCCATAGATTTGACCGCCCGCGCGTGAGGGATACCCTGCACCCGCACTCCTGACGGACCGTGTCGCCTCAGCGCGTTCGGCCCGACTAAGGCCACCGATGTCCAGCCTACCGCTCCCCGATCCTAAGTTCGCCGATACCGCCCCTTACCGATACCCCACGGACACGGGGCCCGCCTCCGCCACCCGCGTAGGATCGCCGTCCGCGCCGATCGAGCTCGACATCGTCGTCTTCGGCGGTCACGGCGACCTCGCGCAAAAGAAACTTCTGCCATCACTCTACGAGCTCTATCGGGACGGACACATTCCGGAACAGTCCCGCGTGGTGGGCATCGGCCGCAAGGCGATGACGGACGACGAGTATCGGGCGATGATGGCCGAAGCCATCGAACAAGGGACGACGGCCGCCGAGTACAACCGCGATGTCGCGAACCGCTTCTTGGCCCGGGTGGTCTACCGGGAGCTCGACGGCGCTGACGAGACCCAGCTTGGGACCCTCGGCCCCTTCTTCGCCGAGGCGCCAAACCGCCCCCGCACCTATTACCTCGCGACGCCGCCGCGCCTCTTCGGCCCGATCTGCCGGACGCTCGGTCGCTGCGGCTTCCTGAACGCGGCGAGCCGCGTCGTCATCGAGAAGCCCATCGGTCGCGACCTCGCGTCGGCGCGCGCCATCAACCAACAGATCTCCGAGCACATCGACGAAGCGCAGGTCTTTCGAATCGACCACTACCTCGGCAAAGAGACGGTCCAGAACCTCCTCTGCCTCCGTTTCGGCAACGCGCTCTTCGAGCCGCTCTGGCGCCGAGGCCGTATCGAGTACGTGCAGATCACGGTCGCCGAGACGCTCGGTGTGGAAGACCGAGCACCCTACTACGAGACGGCCGGCGCCCTCCGCGACATGGTGCAAAACCACCTCATCCAGCTCCTCTGTCTCGTCGCGATGGAGCCGCCGGCGTCGCTGCATCCGGACTCGGTCCGCGACGAGAAGCTCAAGGTTCTCAGCGCATTACGGCCGATCATCGGCGAGACCGTGCGCGAGAAGACGGTGCGCGGGCAATACACGGCGGGCGCTATCGGCGGGCGCTCGGTGAACGGCTACATCGACGAAGCGGGCGTCGCTCCCGACAGCGACGTCGAGACCTACGTCTCGATGCAAGTGGACATCGACAACTGGCGCTGGGCCGGCATTCCCTTCTACCTGCGGACGGGGAAGCGCATGCACGAGCGTTTGTCCGAGATCATCGTTCAATTCGAACCGGTGCCGCACAACATCTTCAGTAACCGCACTGGCGGCAACGGCGATGGTCGCCCGGGCGCCCTCGACGCCAACCGGCTCGTCATCCGACTCCAGCCTGACGAGGGGATCCGCCTCCAGATGATGGTCAAGCAGCCCGGTCGGCACATGCGACTGAAGCCGGTCAGCTTGGACCTGAACCTCGCCACGGCGTTCGCCGGGCGCTCTCTCTCCGCCTACGAGCGCCTCCTCCTCGATGTCACACGCGGCGACCCGACGCTCTTCATGCGCCGTGACGAGGTCGAAGCCGCATGGTCCTGGACGGATCACATCCTGCGCGGCTGGGAAGAGCACGAGGTGCGCTGCAAGCCGTACGTGTCCGGCTCGTGGGGGCCCTCGAAGGCCGTACAGCTCCTCGGGCGTAATCAGCACACTTGGCCCGAGGACAACGCGTGATGGAGTCGTCCTCGCCCGCGGAGTGCGCCGATCGCCTCGCGACGGCAGTCAGTACCGCCCTCGCGCACACGCTCGCGCTCGGGCGGCCCGCGTCCCTGGTCGTCTCTGGCGGGAGCACGCCCCTGCCCTTCTTCCACGCGCTGCGGGACCGGGTCCTGCCGTGGGCACGCGTGTCGGTGCTCCTCGCGGACGAACGCCAAGTGCCTCCGGACCATCGCGACTCGAACGAGCGGCTCGTGCGCGAGCACCTGCTGACGGCCGGACACGCCGCCTCGGCCGCGACCTGGATCCCTCTCCTCGAGGACGCCATCCGCCCGCTCTTGCCCTTCACGGCGGTCGTCCTGGGCATGGGCGCCGACGGCCACACGGCGTCGCTCTTCCCGGAAGCGCCCGATCGAGACACGCTCCTCGATCCGGAGGGCACCGCGCTCGTGGCGCCCGTCACGCCATCCATCGCGCCTCATCCGCGGCTCACGCTCACCCTCGCGGCGCTGGCCCAAAGCCGCGCCCGCTTCCTCCACATCACCGGTGCCGACAAACGATCGGTCTTCGATGCCGCCATCGCGTCGTCCACTGCCGGGACGGCCCGGCTGCCCATCGCCCGCGTGCACGCGGCGGCGCCGCTTCAGGTCTTTTGGTCCCCTTGACGTCCCCGAGAGACCTCCCGAGGTAAGCGCCATGTCCACTGCCGATGCCACTGAACGAGACGACGCGCTGCGCCGCCTGAAGCGAATCTGCTTCATCGAAGGCTGCTCCTACCTGCTTCTCCTGCTGGTCGCTATGCCCTTGAAGTACGCCGCCGGTCTCCCGAAGGCGGTCTCGTGGGTCGGTATGATCCACGGCCTCCTCTTCGTGCTCCTCATTCCCGTGCTCCTTCAAAGCGCCCACCTCCGCGGGTGGAGCCTCGCTCGCACGGGGATCGTCTTCGCCTGGACCCTGGTGCCCTTCGGCCTGTTTCCACTCGACAAGCTGCTGAAGCGCGAGCTCGAGTCCGGGAGCCCCTCGTGACTACCCTCAACGCACAAGCGCTCTACATCGCGGTATCGAACGGCCCCGCCGTCCCCTTGCACCCCGTCCTGGCCGAGATCACGGCCCGCATTGAGGCGCGTAGCCGAGACACCCGGGCCGCCTACGAAGCACGGATGCGGGCGGCCCGGAGCGCCGCGCCGCGACGACACGGGCTCGATTGCTCGAACCTGGCACACGGCATGGCGGCGTGCCGGTCGCTCGACAAGCTGGCCATGCAAGACGAGCAGCAGCCGAATCTGGCCATCGTGTCCGCCTATAACGACATCCTGTCGGCGCACGAGCCCCTCAGCACCTTCCCGGCACTCATCAAAGAGGCCGCCCTCGCCCAAGGCGCTGTCGCTCAGTTCGCGGGGGGCGTCCCGGCCATGTGCGACGGCGTCACGCAGGGCGCCGAAGGTATGGAGCTCTCGCTCTTCAGCCGAGACGTCATCGCGATGTCCACGGCGATCGCGCTCTCGCACAACCTCTTCGACGCCGCGCTCTGCCTCGGCGTGTGCGACAAGATCGTCCCCGGCCTCTTGATGGGTGCACTCAGCTTCGGGCAGCTCCCGATCCTCTTCGTGCCCGCCGGGCCCATGACGACCGGCCTCTCGAACGACGAGAAGCGCCGCCTCCGCGTCGCGTTCGCCAAGGGCGAGCTCGACCGCAAGGGCTTGCTTGCCGCGGAGTCACGGGCCTATCACGGTCCCGGAACCTGCACCTTCTATGGCACGGCCAACTCGAACCAGATGCTCATGGAGATCATGGGACTGCACCTCCCGGGTGCCAGCTTCCCAAACCCAAACACGCCCCTCCGCGACGCCCTCACGCGCGCCGCGGCCGAGAGGGCCATCGAGCTCGCGCGGCTGCCCGAGGACCTGACCACTCCGCTCTGGAAGATCGCCTCGCCCAAGACCTTCGTGAACGCCATCGTCGCCCTGCACGCGACCGGCGGCAGCACGAACCACACCATCCACCTCATCGCCATGGCCCGAGCGGCCGGCGTCATCATCAACTGGGACGACCTCTCCGGTCTCAGCCACGTCGTCCCCCTGCTCTGCCGCATCTACCCGAACGGTCTCGCCGACGTAAACGCCTTCCACGCCGCCGGCGGCGTCGGCTTCCTCGTGCGCGAGCTGCTCGACGCCGGCCTCCTTCACGAGGACGTGGAGACTGTCGCGGGCCACGGTCTGCGACGCTACGTGCACACCGCGACCCTCGAAGACGACGAGCTCGTCTGGATCCCATCCCCCGCCGCGTCGCTCGACTCGTCCGTCCTCACCGGGGCATCGGCGCCCTTCGCGGAGACCGGTGGCCTCGTGGTCCTCGAAGGCAACCTCGGTCGCGCCGTCATCAAGGTCTCGGCCGTGAAGCCGGAGCACCACGTCGTTGAAGCCCCCGCCCTCGTCTTCCATAGTCAGGAGGACCTCCTCGCGGCCTTCGACCGAGGCGAGCTCTATCGCGATCACGTCGCGGTCGTGCGTTTCCAAGGCCCCCGTGCGAACGGCATGCCCGAACTCCACAAGCTCACGCCCCAGCTCTCCATCGTGCTCGACAAGGGGTTCAAGGTCGCGCTCGTGACGGACGGCCGCATGTCCGGCGCGTCCGGCAAGGTCCCTGCCGCGATCCACGTCACCCCGGAGTCCCTCGCGGGTGGGGTGCTCGCTCTCGTGCAGGATGGAGACGTCATCCGCCTCGACGCCCGCGCCGGGACCCTCGAGCTCCTCGTCACGCCGGAGGTCCTTTCCGCACGCACGCCGGCCGTGCCGGACCTCTCGGGCAACGTCGCCGGAATGGGACGCGAGCTCTTCGGGCTCTTCCGCGCGCACGCGTCCGGTGCGGAGACTGGCGCCTCGCTTTCAGTGCACGGCTGACGGGACCTTCAAACCGTCGGAAAGGGAAGCGTCGGATAAAGCGTCGGAAAAGGAAACCGCCGGAAAAGGAGGCCCAGGGCGGGCAAACAAGTAGCCCTGGAGCAGGTCACATCCGAGTCGCGTGACGACGGCACACTCGGCCTCCGTCTCGATGCCCTCGGCCACGACCCCGATCCCCGAGCGGCGTGCCATGTCGACGATCGCCGACACGATGTCGCGCTTGAGCGGGGACTGGTCGATGTCGCGAACGAGCGACATGTCGATCTTGCAGATGTCGGGGCGGAGGTTCACGAGGCTCGACAGACCCGCGTACCCTTCACCGAGATCGTCGACGGCGATGCGATAACCCGCATCTCGAAGTCGCCGTAACTCATCCTGAATCTGAGGAGTCCCTTCGAGCGATGCACGCTCGGTCACCTCGATGATGACGCGTCGCGCGAAGGGCAACAGTGCGTCCGTCGCCGCCATGAGCATCCCGGACTGGACCTCGGCGGGGTGGACATTGACGAAGATCATCTCGAGCCGCTCGGGGAAGGCCTCGAGGGTGCCGGCGATCGAAGCTCGCGTGGCCTGACCGAGCTCGTTCACGTGCCCGAGGACCTCCGCCGCGGCCAGCAGCTTGGCGGGTGACGCGAGCGCCTTCTCGTCACACCGAAGCAGCGCTTCGAAGCCGTAGATCGACCGGTCGCTGCTTCGGATGATCGGCTGGTACACCATTCGGATCTGCCCAAGCGCGCTCGCGAAGAGGCGCTCCGTCCGTTCGAGGTCCCCGACGAACTCGTCGCCACCGAACCGAGCCGCGAGGAGCTTCGTGCGAAGCCGAGCCACCCGACCTGCCGCGACCGCGCTGCGGACTGCCTTCACGAGCACGTCGGACTGAAAGGGCTTGGCGAGGTACTCGTGGACGCCACTTCGCACGGCCCTCGCAGCCGTAGCCACCGATGGCGCCCCGGTCACCATGACCACAGGGACCTCGAGGTTGTCACCCCGAAGCGACGGGATGAGGTCGAGACCGTCGCCGTCGGGGAGCCCGATGTCGGTGACCACGGCGTCGTAACCGCCCCGGCTCAGCTGATTTCGCGCTTCGGCGATCGTCGTCGCCGTGACCACCTCGAACCCCGCCCGATCCAGGATACGCTCTCCCGCGGACAAGAGCGCGACGTCGTCGTCGACGAAGAGGATCCGCTCGCGACGTGGTCCAACGTCCAACACCGTGGGGACTTCGAGCCGTTCGTTGGTCGGCCGCGGGTCCCGCCGGGGGCGTGACGGCAGCACGGGCACGACGGTCAGCACCTCCAAGATTCGTTTCGGGCTGATCGGCCTTGGCAAGACCGGGAAGCCCTGAAGCTCCTGCAAGGCGTCGCCCTTTGGGTCTGCCGGTGCGAGCACGACGACGCGCCCCGCCATCTTCGGTCGAGTTAGGCGCAGCTCTCGAAGCAAGTCGTCCGCACGCCCATCCGGAAGCACGGCATCGCAAACCAAGAACCACGCGTCGGGCCGACGCTCGAGCGTGCTCCGAGCAAGCGCGAGACCCGGCGCGTGAGCGACGCTGTAACCCGCCGAACGCAGAATGGAGGTGATCGCCATGTTGTCCACGTCGTCGGCCACCGCGACGATGACGAGCTCGACCCCGGGAGCCGCCATCGTCAAGGCCCCACCGGGGCTCGGCGGTCGCGACGCCCTTCCGGCCAGCGCGGCCCCAACGGCCCGAAGGAGGTCGGGCTCCCTAACGGGCTTCCAGAGGATGTTTGGGACGTCGAGCCCTTCGAGCCTCGCCACGTCCGCCCCGTAACCCGTCGTGAAGAGCACTGCCGCGTCCGACTGGCGTCGCCGCAGGGCCGCGTGGAGCTCAGCTCCGCCAAGCCCCGGCATGACGAGGTCGGTGAGGACGAGGTCGACGGACGACCCGAGCTGCTCCACGAGCGCGAGCGCCTCGTTTCCATCGGCCGCCGCATGCGTCACATAACCGGCGTCCCGAAGGAGTCGGATCGTGGCCCGCCGTAGCGCGGCTTCATCTTCCACGACCAAGATCGACTGCCCTCGTCCGAGCGGCACGTCCTCGAACGGAGCCGCGGTCGCCTCGACGTCACCCCCCGAGCGTGGCAGCTCCACGGAGAACGTCGTCCCGTGGCCAACCCGGCTTTGGATGTCAATGTGGCCGCCCGCCTGCTTGACCAGCCCAAAACACGTCGCGAGGCCGAGCCCCGTCCCTTTTCCGGGCTCCTTGGTGGTGAAGAAGGGGTCAAAGATGCGTGCCTTGACGACGTCATCCATGCCGACGCCCGTGTCCTCGACGACGAGCCGCACCGTCTCGGCATCGGCGCCAAGCGCGGCCGCCGGGGCGGGGTGTTCGAGCCTCACCCGGAGGTCCCCGCCCGTCGGCATCGCGTCTCGTGCGTTGACCACGAGGTTCAGGACGAGCTGGTCGAACTCCACGGGGTCGATGCAGACGACCGGCGGTAGCTGCGCAGGCTCGAAAGCGAGTCGTATCGACGACGTCACCGACTGCGTGAGGAGGGACTTCAATTGGTCAAGCCGGAGGTTCAAGTCGACGGGCTTGGCCGATCGGGGTTGCTGTCGCGCGAAGAGCATGAGCCGACTCGTGAGCGCGACCGCCCGTTCCGCCGCCTTCAGCACCTCTTCGAGGTCGCGTCGGCGCTCGTCGCCACGCTCGAGATCGTCATGAACGAAGGTCGCAAACGACAGGATGACACTCAGGATATTGTTGAAATCATGAGCGATTCCGGCGGCGAGACTCCCGACCGACGCAAGACGATCCGAGACCGCGAGTCGCGCTTGACTGCGTTTCAGGGCCGTCACGTCCTGCGCGATGATCACGGCGCCCGCGAACCGACCACCGTCGCGAATGGGCCCCATCACGCACGAGAAACACGACGCTTGGCCCGACGCGCCGACGTAGTCGACGTCGAAAGCTTGGGTCTCCCCGGTCTCGGTGAGTCGCTGTAGCGCTCGAGTCACCCGACTACGCCCCGGCTCTTCGAGATTGTCCACCAGTCGCGTCCCGAGGAGCTCGGCGACCTCTCGCCCCTGGAGCGCGCGGTTCAAGAACTCGATGGTCCCCTCTTCATCGACCGCGGTGATGAGGACTGGCGCGAATCGGAGGATCGCTTGTAGCCGTTCGCGCGCCTCGTCGACCTCACGCTGCATCGCAGCCCGTTCGATTCGAGCCGCGTGCGCTCGGCGCTCACGCTCGATGGCCGGGATGAGCCGCCCGAGCCGCCCTTTGGCCATGAAGTCCTTTGCACCGGCGTGAATCGCCGCGATGGCGATGTCCTCATTGACGGTACCCGAGACAATGATGAAGGGGATGTCGCGCCCCGTCCCCTTGAGGAGCTCGAGCGCCGCGGGTGCGCTGAAGAGCGGCATCGAGTAGTCCGAGATGATGACGTCCCAGTCGGACCGTGCGAGCGCGGCTCGCATCGCTGGTTCCGTCTCGACCCGATCCATCGTGAGCTCGTAGCCCCCGCGCACGAGCTCACGTGCCAATAGGGCGGCGTCCATCTCCGAGTCCTCGACGAGCAAGGCACGGAGCTTTCGAGAAGAGTGGCGTTCAAGCACGAGTCACCCCCCGTCCCGGCGATCGGGCACAGGACGGAGCCGTGCGCGAGCGGCCCGCGTTCGAGGCCCTCGCAGGGTCTTGGGTCTCGGGAGCCGATGGGATGTGGGCCCGGAGATAGGACGCGGTCGAAATCGATCCCGCACTTTCAACATACGCATACTTATTGCGCCAAAGGCACATGCAATCGACTCCGTACGGCCGCGCGAACGCCGGCAATGGGAGAGACACAGCAAGCGACTCACGAGCATCACGGACCTCGTGCACCACCGAGCGTGAAATAGAACGTGCTCCCGACATCACACTCCGACTCGGCCCAGACCTCGCCGCCGTGACGCAAGATGACGCGGTGGACGGTCGCGAGGCCAACTCCCGAGCCCTCGAACTCGGACTCCGGATGGAGTCGCTGAAAGACGTCGAAGAGCCGCGCGCCGAGGGCCATGTCGAAGCCGGCCCCATTGTCCCGGACGAAGTAGGCCCGTCCTCGCCCTGTGGTGGTCATCCCGAACGTGATCTGGGCCGGGTCGCGACGACAGGTGAACTTCCACGCGTTCCCGAGCAGGTTGTCGACGACGATGTCGAGGAGCTGTCTATCGCCCGCGGCGACAACCCCACTTTCGATTACAACGTCTACGCATCGTTCCGGGTGGGCCCGCCATAAACGCGCGATCGACGCCGACGCGAGCGCCGAGAGGTCGACGGGCTCTCGAACGAGGTTCGTCCGCGACACCCGCGCGAGCCCGAGTAGAGCGTCGATGAGCTGCCCCATCCGCACGGCCGAGCGTCGAATGAAGGCGAGGTAACGTTTCCCTTGAGAATCGAGATGTGAGGCAAAGTCCTCCACGAGCGCCTGACTGAAGCCGTCGATGCTTCGAAGCGGCGCTCGGAGGTCGTGTGCAACGGAGTAGCTGAAGGCCTCGAGCTCGCCATTGGCATACTCGAGCTCCTCACGTGCCGTCAGCAGTGCTTCGTCCGCCCGACGCGCGTCCGTCACGTCGCGGGCGACTGCGAAGACCCTTCCACACTCATCGACCGTCGCGTTCCAGCACAGCCATCGGTACGTCCCGTCTCGACAGCGATACCGGTTCTGGAACCACGCGACCGAGTCACCGCGCGAGAGCCGCTCCGCGCTGGCTAGCGTGGCTGCGCGATCATCCGGATGGACAAACTCGATGTAGGGTCGTGCGACGAGGTCGTTCTGCGTGTACCCGAGGCTCTCGAACGCACGATTGACGCGCGTGAAATACCCATCCTTGTTCGCAATACACATGATGTCCATCGACATCTGGAAAAATCTCTCGAAGACGTCGCGCTCGCGGGACAGCGCGAGCAGCTCGACGGCGAGTGTGCGAGAGCGCTCTTGACCCGGGTCGCCTTGCGGACTCAAGACGAGATCGGTGACGTCGTGGACACGGTGAAGAATGAAGGCCACTTCGCCTTCGTCGGACAGGACCGGGGTATTGAGCGGACGCCAGTAGCGAGTGAGGAAGATGCCGTCAGCGCCCCGAATGTCGTATTTCTGGAGCGCCATGGTATCGGCGACGCGAGTCGAGAGCACGCGCTCGAGCGAGGAGCGTAGGTTGCTCACGCCATCTGCATCGGACTCACGCGGGTTGTCGGGGAACGCGTCGAACAAGTGGCGACCGATCAGATCGTGACGGGTCGTCACGGTGGCGCGGAGATACGCGTCCGTCGCCGCCACGATCGTGAGCCGCGGGTCGACCACGAGGATGGCCTCGGGGACTGCCGCGAAGAGAACTCCAAAGTTGGGAGCGTCCGTCGGCCGCGTGACGATCGGCTCGGGCAGCCACGCCCCGACCTCGGTCATGCCCTGGCTCAAGGCGAGCCCCCAGCGAAGTCGACGCCCGATGGGCACTGGATTGCCACTGTCCCGGAAAATCCGAGAGGCCTCCCCCACCCCGCCGCGAACGCGTCATCCACCCATCGAAGGTACTCATGTGTCATGGCGCACCAGTCCGATTACCAAGAGTTCGCGTTCAGCTTACTGCGTCCGACGTGGAAGACAAGACGGATCACGCAACTTCGTTCTTGAAAGCGCCCCGTCTGGCCGGGGCCCCCAACAGGCACCTCGGCGGAGCTTCCGGTCAGACGCCACATGGAGCTGGAGCAACGCCGAACAAGCCCGTACCACCGCGATCGTCGTCGACGTTGGACACGGGTCGAACGCCATCTGCAGTCTCCGGCCTTCGCTTGGCCGACGCTCCTGCCTGGAAGTTTGGGCGTACGCCGTGCCGATTTCGGCGCGGCTGCTTGGACGTGCTCGAGGTCGGCTCGGGGCACGGTCCCCGCCCGATCCATCACCGCGTCCGAGTTCTCGCGTGATGACGAGACGTTAGCTTCCCCCCGCTGGCCATCACAATGAACTCCCCGTCGACGTGACGGTGGACGTCCTATGCCCGGGTCGCCTGAGCCGGTGCTCCAGGCGGCGCGGGGGGACGCGTGGGTCCACGAACGGTCACGGCGACTCGTGTCAGTCGTAGAACCAGTACCGCGGCTGGGGTGCCGGGCTACGGACCACGGGGACGCCGGACCGCGCGGCCTCGGCTTCGATGGCCTCGATGAACATATCCACATAGCGCATATCGTCAGCGATATCGGCGTCATCGTTTTCGATCAGCCAGTCGCTGACGCTCGCGCGGACGGTCTTCAGGGTCCCGAGGGCGCTCCCGAGATCCGAGTCCCACGCGAGCTCCACCGCGAGCTCGAACGCCGCGTACAGGTTGAGCATGACGAAGGCCTTCTCGACCGTGAAGTCGCTGAACCAACCGCCATCGGGGATGACCCAAGCGGACTCCGGTACATCGAGCTGTGCCTCCTCGGAGATCCGCTGTCCCGAGCGGGGGTCGGTGTAGCTGAAACGCACCGTGCCGACCTCGGACCACGCTTCACCCTCGGCGTCACGGTCCCGCATGAGCTCGTAGAGGATGGCGCCGCCGCCCCCGCGTCGACCGCCGGTGATCGGCTCCGACGCGGACCGTCGGCCCGCGAGGAAGAGCACGGGGAGCTCGATCGTGCCGCCGTGGCTGTTGGCCGTGAAGCCGTTCGTCCCGTAGGTGGCACCGAGGCGGTAGCCGTCCGAGACGATGGTCTCGATCGTCACATCGAGCGCGATGGGCACCAAGAAGGTGTCGACCTCCTGACTGAAGACCTCGACCATCGCCGCGGGATCGTCGAGAAAGTAGAAGTTGCCGGCGCCCGCCTCGGCGAGCCCGCGCATGAGCTCCGGATCGAATTCGCGGCCCGCACCGATGGTCGTGAGGCCAATCCCGGTACGGGCGTGTCGCTTCGCGAGGCCGATGAGGGCGGGCAGGTCCACGAGCCCCTCGTTCATGACCCCGTCCGACATCAAGACGACGCGGGTCTCTACGTCCGGGTCAGCCGCATGCGCCTCTGCGAGGGCGTAGCCCTCAAAGAGCCCAGCGAAGATGTTGGTGCGCCCTGACGCGTCGAGGAGCGTGAACGCCGACTCGAGGGCGATCCGATCGTCCAGCCCTTGGTGCTCGAGGAGGACCTCGGCGTCCGTCCCGTAGCGCACCAGCGAGATCCGATCGTCGTCCCCCAGCGAGTCGAGCATCCGTACGAGCCCGTCCTTCAGGTAGGCGAGCGGCGCGCCCTCCATCGAGCCGGACGTGTCCACCACGAGTACGACGTGGAGGGCCGGCCTTTTCAGGCTCTCGGGATCGAGCGGTGAGTTCATGCCGAGCTGAATGAGGGTGCAGTCGACGCCGGTCAGGAAGTTCCCCATGACCCCGACGAGCGGGTGAAGACACACACTCCCTTCGCAGTCTGCCTTCGGGTAGTCGAGTTTGTGCTCGGCGAAGAAGCCGAGATCATCGAGGATCCCCGGACCGGGGATCTCGCCGGCCTCAAGGACCGCGCGAAACTGACCGAAGTCCGCCGCGCCGGGCTGGCTCACCCCGGCGCTGCCGGGATTCTCGACGGGCTCGCCGCTGGATGACGGCGACTCGGACGCGGACTCCGCGCAACTGACGGCGGTCAGCGCCATGCACGAGAGAAGCAGCCGTTTGTGCAGAGTGTACTTGACCATGTTCAACCCTCCCCGTCCGTCGCGTCCGTCGTGTCGGTGGTGTCCGTCGTGTCGGTGCCGTCGGTCGCGTCGGTCGCGTCGGTGCCGTCCGTCGTGTCGGTGCTATCGGTCGCGTCGGTCGCGTCGGTCGCGTCCGTGCCATCGGTCGCGTCGGTACCGTCGGTCGCGTCGGTTGCGTCGGTACCGTCCGTCGCGTCGGTACCGTCGGTCGCGTCGGTTGCGTCGGTACCGTCCGTCGCGTCGGTACCGTCCGTGCTCTGAGGTACGGCGAGCACGGCCGCCGACTCGACGTAGAATCCAAACGTGGCCGACTCGGCGCAGACTTGGTCGATGACCGAGAGATCGATGGCGCGGTACACGCGGAGCTCACTCGCGTTCGGGAGCGAGACCGGCTCGCCGATGACGATCGGGCTCAGGCGCTCCCCATCGTCGAGCGCCACGGGCACGGGGGCGCCGTACGAGAGGCATCGGTCGAAGCTGGCTGCACACTCGGACTCGAGGCCCACGACGCGCAGCGTCGACGAGCCGAGGGAGACCGCCCCGCGCCCGCGTGCCACCCTGAGCCGGTGTGTCTCGCCGAGCACCTCGAAGCCGTCGATGGCTTGACCGACGTCGTTCACGATGGTCTGGCGCAGGAGCAAGCGCTCCCCCTCGCTGAACGGCATCGGAAGGTCCGGTGCACAGAACTCCAGGCGCGTGACCTCGGGCGGCGTCGCCATGTCGGCGTCCGAGTAGGCGGCGAGCGAGAGACTGTGACAAGGCGCCGCACTCTGCACCGACAGCGCGACGTAGTCGCCTTCGTCGATGGGCCCCCAGGCCGGGCCAACGTCCGCCTCCGGGAGCCGGCATGCGTCCGCGGGCGCATGACCGGCCACGGATGGCCCGGGGAACACGGCGTCGTGTTCCGCGACCACCGCCCGGCCGTCCTCGCCGGGCACGAGCGCGATGAGGGCGCGAGCGCCCGCCGTGATCTCGCTGTATCGCCCAGGCAAGCTCGTCCCCAAATAGTCCCCTCCACGCCAAAAGACCAAGAAGGTCGGGAGGTTCGGGCCTTCGACCAGGCGAACGTTGCAGCTCGTCACGCCATCGTCGGCGAGGTCGAGCAAGGCCTCGGGCTCGAGGAGCCACGTATCGGCGCGATCGAAGTGCTCGGCACGCAGCGCGTCATAAGGGCGCTCGCGCACGACGTCGCAGTCGAAGCGGACCTCCGGCCGGAGTCGCGACACGCGCACGAGCTGCGCCGCCCCGGAGCCGTTGCCGAGGAACAGGACGCCCGTCACAGTGGGCGTCATACCGCGCTCCTCCGTGACTTGAGAGGTCGCCGCCGTCGCGAGGACGGCCGGTGGCATGAGGAGCCAGGCCGGCAGCCACGGCCGCGCGGGGAGGGCGAGTGCTTGGGCCTGAATCCGGAACGAGATCCAGAGCATGGGGAGCGCCAGGAGGTCCGTTGGGTCCATGGTGAGCGACCACGGGAAGGGCGTGAGCGCGGACAGGCGCTCGGCCCAGAGCGCAGCCCCCGTCGACAGCTCGAAGAGCGCAAAGGCCGAACCCACAGCGAGGTGAACCCACGCGAGGCCGCGCTCCGAGCGAACCCGCAGCAGTACCGCGAGGAGCGCGGGTGCCACCAGCAAGCCCGCGAAGTCACTCAGCTTCCCGGTAAGGGCCCCCGGCAAGAGGCCGCTGCCCTTCAGGACGTGGTCGTTCAACACCAGCACGAGCAGCGACACCAGCACCACCGGGTGCCCGAGCGTCGGTCCCCCAGCTCGAGCGCGCCTCAGGGTCGTGTCCTTTGAACCGTCTTCCATCGCCGTCCCCTCCATCGCCAGTCATTCCGTGAGCGCGCTCGGTGGCAGTGGCCGTCTCGCCGGCCGCGACACCCCGATCATGGACTCCCCGGTCATCGAGCGCCAATTCGCCGGCCGGAGCAAGACCTGTTCCAGCTTCCGAGGCGAGGTCGAGCCCGGTCGGGCTATGCCCTCCCAGAGACGCGCTTCCGGCTCTCGATTTCAAACGCCGGCGTTCAGAGCGGAGTCGGCGGCCCACTCCCTGTCTCGGCGGGTCGCGCGCGAAGCAACGGTTCCCCGTCGATGTGGGGCGGCCGAACGACGCGGTCCCTGACACCGATGTCACACTCGTTCGCCGGAGGCCGATGCCACGAAGGGTGGTATACGCGCGCCGTGCTCTCCGCGACGCCCGCGCTCCCGCCGACCCACGCCCGCCACCCAGGGCTCGTGCTCGCCCTTGTGGTCGCGCTCCTCTCGATCGCCGCCGCGGCCGTCTTCATCCGAGAAGCCGCGCCGACGCCGCCGCTCGTGATCGCCGGGTGGCGGCTCGTCCTGGCTGGGATCGCCTACAGCGCCTACGCCGCCGTGACGCGGGGCCGACACGGCGCCCTTTCGACCGAGGGCGCGGCACCGAAGGCCGTCATGAGCCTGGCCGCCCTCGGCGCGGGTGCGTGTTATGCCGTGCACTTCGGCGCCTGGATCAGCTCGCTCTGGCTCACCACGCTGGCCGCGTCGACGACGCTCGTAACCGCGAGCCCGCTCGTCCTCGCCCTGCACGGCGCCGTCACGGGACGGGATCGCCCCAGCACCTCCTTGTGGCTCGCGCTCGGCATCGCCGCCGTCGGGGTCATCTGCATCGCGACGGGCGGCGACGCGTCCGGGACGGCGCCCGCGCCCGTCCTCGGTAACGCGCTCGCCTTCCTCGGGGCCGGCGCGATGGCCGTCTACCTCCTACTGACACGACGGCTCGGCGGCCGCATCGATCTGACGCGTTTCAGCGCCATCGCCACCCTCGCGGGCGGGGCGATGTTGTTAGCCCTCTCGCTCGCGCTCGGACAGTCGCTCTTGCCCAGGACGGCGGCGTCCGTCGGGTGGATCGTGGTCTCCGCCCTCATCCCCCAGCTGCTCGGCCACACTCTCATCACGTGGTCGATGCAACACACGACTCCGACCACGGTGGGCCTCGTGACGCTCGGCGAGCCCGTGGTGACGACTGCGCTCGGCGTGTGGCTCTATGGCGAAGTTCCGAGCGCGGCCGTCCTCACCGGGTGTGGTCTCACGCTGCTCGCCGTCGTCGTCACCCTGCGAGCCCGACGCTGAGCCGTGCTGGGTCCAGAACGTGCGCCGCCCCCGTATCCAGCGGTCGATTTGCCCACGTCGCTTGGGTGCATGGCGCCCGGCGTTCGAGTAAGCTCCCCGTCGTGAAATTGCCCCGCCGAGCCGTCATCCGTCGCCCGTTCGCCCTGCTCGTGGGGTCGCTCTCGCTCGTGGCGCTGATCGCGGCGTGCGCGCCGACCAAGCTCACGCCAGAGCAATACTACGGCGGGACCATCGCGCCAGAAGACACGGACGGTGCCGATGACGGCGACACGGCGCCCGACGGCGCGGACTCGCCGGACATGGGCCCGAGCGACGCCGCGGACGGCGCAGACGACACCGGCACCACGGGTGACGTCGAGCCTTCCGACGCCGTCGACTCGGACGCCGTCGACTCGGACGCGCTCGTCTCGGACGCGCTTGATTCGGAGGCGCTTGATTCGGACGCGCTCGATCCGGACGCGCTCGATCCGGACGCGGCGCTGCCCGACGTGGCGCTTCCAGATGCAGTAGACCCCGACGCGGTCCTTCCGAACGACGTCACGGACATCCATATCTGCACAGCGCAGTGCGCCGGCAAGGGCTGTGGTGACGACGGCTGCGGCGGCCTCTGCGGGACCTGCGACGTCGACGAGATCTGCAGTCAGGTGCAGAAATGCGTCCCGAAGTGCATCCCCCAATGTTTCGGCAAGCTCTGCGGCCCCGATCAGTGCGGTGGGTCCTGCGGCACGTGCGGCGACGAGTTCGAGTGCGGCGCCGACGGCAAGTGCTACAGCACGACCTGCGTCCCGGACTGCGAAGGCAAAGCGTGTGGCGACAACGGCTGCTCTGGGACGTGCGGGACGTGCGCGCAGGGCGATCTCTGCACGGCCGGTCAGTGCATCGCCGGGCCTTGCTCCGGCGTGCCCTTCAAGACTGGAAAGTGCGACGAGCTCGGCCGTGCTTTGAGCTGTTTTGGCGGCTCTACCTTGGTCGTCACCGACTGCAACGCCCTCGAGAACAAGAAGTGTGGCTGGAGCGCGCCGGCGAGCGCCTTCAGCTGCATCG
>JADMJS010000552.1 GCA_018780435.1 Myxococcales bacterium | reverse complement strand
ACCGACGAGCGGTACGAGCGCGGACGCGGCGCTCCCGAAGCGCGTCACGGGCGACAGCCCGGGCCACGGCGTCGTGACGTCACGCGCGAAGAGATCGGCGGTGCCGCGCAGGAACGCGTAGGGGTCCGTCCGCATGAGCGCGTACTTCTGAGCCACGGGGCCCGGGTCACGCGCGAGGAGCACGCGGTCGGTCTGAAACATCGATGAGAGGAGCCACGCGCTACGTTCGTCGAGTGCCTCGCTGCAGGCGCCCGCGAGGGCAACGACGAACCAGAGCGGGGCCAGGGCTTTCACCGGCGCCCTCTTCGCCCCTGCATGTGGCGCTCAGGTGACGCTGCGGCAACGATTCGGCGGGTCGGCCCGGTCGCCACGAGGGGCGCTCTCAGAGGACGGGCGTCACGGAGCGGCGTCGCGCTTCATCGGGGCCGGCGTCGCGGCGCTCGGAGGCGCGAGCAAGGCCTGCACCTTCTTCGGCAGCCAATAGCGCGTGGTGGCGAGCTCGTGCGATGAGCAGTGGCCGCCATCGTGGTAGCTCGTGCTCAGGATCAGGGCCTTTCGGTCGGCGGTGAGCGACACGTGCTCCACGGAGCCGAAGCAGTCCGACACGTATTCGTCCTCCGGCGCGTCGGGATAGGGCGCGTACTCCGAACACACCCGATGGCCGATGGCGAAGGCCTTCTCGTTCTTCGGATCGACCAGCAGGATCTTACTGCGATGTCCCTCGTCCTTGAGGTAGAGCATCCACCCCGTCAAGGGGGCGCCGAGGACCACGACCGGCTGGGCCGATTGAATCCCCGCTTCGCCGTCCATTCGCGCCCCGGCGAGGTCCGGCAGGTCTCGAAATCCGTCCGTCGCGAGCTTGGCCAGGGCCTTCCATACGGCGCGGGTTTGCGCCACCAGGCACGCCTCCGGATCCTCGACCCCCTCCGCTTCACACCCCAGGTGGGTGAAGACGGCCTCCGCTGCTGCGAGCTTCCCTTTGACGACCGAGGTGCGCTCGATGGTCACCTTGTCGCCACCGCCACACGACGAACGACTCTCCGGCCCGAAGAAGAGGTAGGTGGCGTCATCGGCGCTCACCGCGAAGGCGCCGCCAGCGGATGCATGCTGGCACTCGTCTGAGAGCGCGGCGCTCTCCGGTATCGCCGCGCACCGTGCCGCCTTCGCCAGCAGCCCACCATCGGGCGCCGCGACAGGGCCGGCTCCGACGTCGGCCGAGCTCGTGATGTCGGGGATGATCTTGGGCGGGGCCGCGTGGGCGCAGACCGTGAAAGAGGCGACGAGCGCCAAAGCGCTGAGATGACGGCGTGTTCGCATGTGGTTACCCTAACAGACGAGCGGTGATGCATCATCCGGCAGCACCACCCGTCAAACTACTTTGGGAGTGTTCGTGTCCGGACTCGAAACCGTCGTCTTCGTCTACGGCACTCTGCGTCAGGGCGAGTGCAACCACGGCCTACTGGGCCAGCGAGTCCCGCTACGCGTCGTACGCACCCTCAGGGCGTGGGAGCTCGTCGATCTCGGAACCTACCCGGCGCTGCTCCCGGGCGGCAACACGGCGGTCCTCGGCGAGGTCTACGCGGTCGACGACGAGACGCTTGGTGAACTCGACGCGCTCGAAGGTCACCCGGATTACTACCAGAGGGAGGCCATCGCGCTCGATGACGGGAGCGTCGCCCAGGCCTATGTCATGAGGCGTGAGAACGTGAGCGACTTCAGACCGATCGCGTCCGGGGATTGGCTCACGCGCTGAGCGGGATCAGGCGCGTGACATCGCCGCCGGCGCCGGGAGGCGGGTGTCGCCCATCAGCCACTGATCGATGGCTCGCGCGGCGCCACGCCCTTCGGCGATGGCGGTGACCACGAGCGACTGGCCCCGCCGGCAGTCCCCTGCGGCGAAGACGCCGTCGACGTTCGTGAGGAAAGACGGGATCTTGGCGGCGACGTTCGAGCGCGCGTCGGCCCTGACCCCGAAGGCATCGAGGAGCGCGCTCTCGGGGCCGGTGAAGCCCATCGCCAGGAGGACGAGGTCGGCGGGCAGCAGCGCATCCGCCACGTTCTCCCCGTCGGCGAGCGAGCGGAGCGCGACCCCCGTGACGCGACCGTCTCGCCCTTCGAAGTGCGTGGTCGCGACCGCGAAGCGTCGTGGATCAGCGCCGAACGCGGCCGCGACCTCGTCGTGGCCGTAGTCCACTCGAAAGACCTGGGGCCACTCGGGCCAAGGGTTCCCCGCGGCGCGCGTGGCGGCCGGTCGGGGCCGGATCTCGAGGTTCACGACCGACGTCGCGCCTTGGCGCAGCGCCGTCCCGATGCAGTCGGTGCCGGTGTCGCCGCCACCGATGACGACGACCCGCTTCCCGGCCGCGTCGATGGCCGGCGGGGGGCCGCCGAGGACGTGTTTCGTCGCGGCGGTGAGGTAGGCCATCGCGGGTTCGATGCCGGCGAGCTCGCGGCCGGGGACGTCGAGGTCGCGCGCCCGGGTGGCTCCGGCGGCGAGGAGCACCGCGTCGAAGCGGGAACGCATCGAGCGGGCGTCCCCAGGCCCGCCCGTGAGGCTCACATCGGTGCCGGCGAGGAACTCGACGCCCTCGGCTCGAAGCTGGTCGACGCGCCGCTCCACGAGGCGCTTGTCGAGCTTCATGTTCGGGATTCCGTAGGTGAGGAGGCCGCCGATGCGGTCGTCACGCTCGAAGACCGTGACGGCGTGCCCGGCCCGGGCGAGCTGCTGGGCGGCCGTGAGCCCGGCCGGCCCGCTGCCGACGATAGCGACCCGACGGCCGGTCCGGCGTCTCGCCGGCTCCGGGACGAGCCACCCTTCTTCGAAGGCCCGGTCCACGATGGCGCACTCGATGCTCTTGATGGCCACCGCGGCGGTGCGCTGGTCCGGCGGTACGGCGGCGTCGAGCTCGGTCATTCCGAGCACGCAAGCGCCCTCGCACGGAGCTGGGCACACACGGCCCGTGAACTCCGGGAAGTTGTTCGTGAGGTGGAGGCGCTCAGAGGCTTCGCGCCACTGCCCCCGATAGACGAGGTCGTTCCACTCAGGGATGAGGTTGTCGATTGGGCAGCCATTGCCGGACTGGCAGAAAGGTACGCCGCAGTCCATGCAGCGCGCCCCCTGTTCGGCCAGCGCGCCCTCTCCGAGCGGACGAGAGAACTCGTGGAAGTGGGAGGTGCGCTCGGACGCAGGCTCGTAGCTGTGCGTCTTCCGCGGGAACTCCTTGAAACCGGTGACCTTTCCCATCGCGCTCCCGCCTTCAGCCCGCCGCTCGAACGGCCACGTCGGGGCTCTTCTTGGCCAGCACCCGCTTGTATTCCATGGGCATAACCCGGACGAACTGCCTCACCGACAGGTCGAACGCGCGCAGAATACGGCGTGCGACCTTCGAGCCGGTATAGGTGAAGTGCAGCTCGACGAGGTGCCAGAGGATGGCGCGTTCGTCTTCCTCTTCGACGCGTTCGAGCACGACGGTCTCGCGATTGCAGCGCGGGCCGAAGACCCCCTTCGGATCCCACACGTACGCGATCCCGCCGCTCATGCCGGCCGCAAAGTTCTTGCCGGTTGGGCCGAGCACCACGACGCGACCGCCCGTCATGTACTCGCAGCAATGGTCGCCGACGCCTTCGACCACCGCGTCAGCGCCCGAGTTGCGGACGGCGAAGCGCTCTGCTGCCCGTCCCCGAAAGAAGGCTTTGCCCGCGACGGCGCCGTACAGCGCCACATTGCCGACGATGACGTTCGATTCGGCGTCGAAGGTGCTGGCGCTCGGCGGGTAGATGACGATGCGACCGCCGGAGAGCCCCTTGCCGACCGAGTCATTGGCGTCGCCTTCGAGCGTGAGCGTGACGCCGCGCGCGAGCCAGGCTCCGAAGCTCTGGCCTGCCGAGCCCCGAAAGCGAAAGCGGATGGCGTCGTCGGGGAGTGGATTGTGCGGCCGAGCGAGACTGATGACGTGGGAGAGCATCGTGCCGACGGCGCGATTGGCGTTCCGGATGGGCATGGCGGCTTCGACGCCGAGCCCTTCTTCGATGGCTTCGCGAGCGAGCTCGATGAGCCGATTGTCGAGCGCGTCTTCGAGCCCGTGCTCTTGCGCGAGTGAACAGACGACGCCCGCGTTCGGGTGCGGCTTCGGCGCCGGCGTCAGCAGTGCGGACAGGTCGAGGCTGCGGCTCTTCCGGTCGAGGCGCTCGTCGTCCATCTCGAGCACCTCGACGCGACCCACCATCTCGTCGACGGTACGGAAGCCGAGGCCCGCCATGATCTCCCGCGCGTCTTCCGCGACCATGAACAGGTAGTTGATGACGTGCTCCGGGAGCCCACGGAAGCGCCGTCGCAGCTCGGGATCTTGCGTTGCCACGCCCACCGGGCAGGTGTTCAAGTGGCACTTTCGCATCATGATGCAGCCGAGCGTGATGAGCGGCGCCGTCGAGAAGCCGAACTCCTCGGCGCCGAGCAGCGCCGCGATGACGACGTCGCGACCGGTCTTCAGCTGCCCGTCCGCTTGCAGCACCACGCGGCTGCGAAGGTCGTTCATGACGAGGGTCTGCTGAGCCTCGGCGAGCCCGAGCTCCCACGGCAGCCCCGCGTGTTTGATGGACGTGAGCGGCGAGGCGCCCGTGCCGCCGTCGTGCCCGGAGATGAGGATGTGCTCCGCGTGCGCTTTCGCGACGCCGGCCGCGATCGTCCCGACCCCCACCTCCGAGACGAGCTTGACGCTGATTCGCGCCTTCGGGCTCGCGTTCTTGAGGTCGAAGATGAGCTCGGCGAGGTCCTCGATGGAGTAGATGTCGTGGTGCGGCGGCGGGCTGATGAGGCCGACCCCCGGCGTCGAGTGGCGCACCCGGGCGATGGTCTCGTCGACCTTCTTGCCGGGGAGCTCGCCGCCTTCTCCGGGCTTGGCGCCCTGGGCCATCTTGATCTGGATCTCGTCGGCGTGGCTCAGGTAGTCGATGGTGACGCCGAAGCGGCCCGACGCGACCTGCTTGATGCGAGACCGGCGTGGGTTCGGCGTCCCGTCCTTGAGCGGCCGGTAACGCGCCGGGTCTTCGCCGCCTTCGCCCGTATTGGACTTTCCGCCGAGCTGGTTCATGGCGAGCGCGAGCGAGGTGTGCGCTTCTTCCGAGATCGATCCGAAGCTCATGGCGCCCGTCGCGAAGCGGCGCACGATCGTGGCGGCCGGCTCCACCTCGTCCACCGGGATCGGCGTCGTCGACTTGAAGCGCAAGAGTCCACGGAGGGTCGCTCGTGTCTCTGGGCTATCGTTCACCTCAGCGGCGAAGCGCCGGTAGGCCTCGCGGTCATCGCCGCGCGCGGCCCGTTGCAGCTCGGCAATCGCCGTCGGCGTCCACATGTGTCGTTCGCCGCCCGCCCGCCAGTGCACCTGTCCGTCGTTTCGGAGCGAACGCAGGGACTCGGGTGTGCCATAGCCGAGGTCGTGGCGGCGAACCGCTTCGTCGGCGAGGACATCGAACCCGACGCCCCGGATGCGGCTCGACGTGCCTGGGAAGCAGACGTCGATGATCTTCTTCGACAGGCCGACGGCCTCGAAGATCTGCGCGCCTTTGTAGCTCTGTAGCGTCGAGATCCCCATCTTGGCCATGACCTTCAGCAGGCCCTTGCCAATAGCCTTTCGATAACTCGAGACGACGTCGGTGTCGGCCTCGTGGGAGAGCCGGCCGCTCCGGCGCGCGTCGAGGAGCGCCTCGAAGGCGATGTACGGGCTGATCGCGTCGGCACCGTAGCCACAGAGCAGGCAGAAGTGATGGACCTCGCGGGCTTCGCCGGTCTCGACCACGAGGCCCACTCGAGTCCGCTTGCCCGTGCGGACGAGGTGGCTGTGCACCGCGCCGACGGCCAGGAGCGCCGAGATCGGGACTCGCGTCTCGGAGGTGGCGCGGTCCGATAGGATGAGGAAGCTGGCGCCGTCGTCCACCGCGCTCTCCGCCTCGGCGGCGAGGTTCGTCAGCGACACGTCGAGGCCCGCGGCGCCGCGCGAGCGTGGCCACGTGATGTCGATGGTGACCGAGCGGAAGCTCGCGGCGTTGGCCCCACGCCCGCTCGCGGAGGCGCCCGGCGCGCCGCCGAGGCTCGCGAGCTTTCGGAGCTCCGCGTCCGACAGGATGGGGTGCTTCAGGACGATGCGGCGCGCGTGGTCCGGCGTCGCCGCCAGGAGGTTCCTCTCGGGCCCGATCGGGCACTCCAGCGACATGACGATCGCCTCTCGAATGGGATCGATGGGCGGGTTGGTCACCTGCGCGAAGAGCTGCTTGAAGTAGTCGTAGACGAGGCGCGGTTCGTCGGACAGACACGCGAGCGCGGCGTCGTTGCCCATCGATCCGAGTGGATCGGTCTGGGTCTCGGCGAGCGGCAACAGCGTGAACTGCATCGTCTCGGTCGTGTAGCCGAAGGCCGTGAGCCGCGGCAGGAGCGGCGTCGCCGACACGGGAGACGCGGAGGACGACGCGGGCTCCGGCAGGTCGGTGAGGAACATGCGGCTCTCGCCCAGCCACCGTGCCCAGGGCTGCGATCCCGCGAGGGCGTCTTTCAGCTCGGCATCGGGGATGAGGCGTCGCTCGCGGAAGTCGACCAGGAAGAGGCGACCCGGCTGAAGGCGGCCTTTCTCGCGGATGAGCTCGGGTTCGATCTCGAGCACCCCAACCTCGGACGCCATGATCACGCGGTCGTCGTGGGTGAGCACGTAGCGGCTCGGGCGGAGGCCGTTTCGGTCGAGGACGGCGCCGATGCGATCGCCGTCGGTGAAGACCATGGACGCTGGGCCGTCCCACGGTTCCATGAGGCACGAGTGGTACTCGTAGAACGCTCGCTTGTCGGACTGCATCTCCGAGTCCGACTGCCACGCCTCCGGGATCATCATGGTCATCGCGTGGGCGATGTCGCGGCCGCCCATGACCAGAAACTCGAGCACGTTGTCGAAGTTGCCCGAGTCGGAACAGTCTGGTTCGGCGACGGGCAAGAGGCGCGCCAGCTCGTCTCCGAATGCGGCGCTCTCCAGCGCACGTTCGCGGCTGCGCATCGCGTTCACGTTGCCGCTGACGGTGTTGATCTCGCCGTTGTGCGAGAGCATTCGGAGCGGCTGCGCGCGGTCCCACGACGGGAACGTATTGGTCGAGAAGCGCGAGTGGACCATCGCGAGGTGCGTCTTGAAGCGCCAGTCCGCGAGGTCGGGGAAGAAGGGCATGAGCTGCTCGGCCGTCAGCATCCCCTTGTAGACGAGGGTTCGTGCCGACAAGGAGCAGAAGTAGACCAGCTTGCGTTCGCGCAGGCGGGCGTCGTTCCGCAGCGCCGTGCCCGCGCGTTTCCGTACGAGATAGAGCTGTCGCTCGAAGGTCGCTTCGTCCATGCCCTCCGGCGCGGCGACGAAGAGCTGCTCGATGGAAGGCATGCTCGCCCGCGCCGTCGGCCCGATGTCGGCGCCATCGGGGTCGATGGGCACGAGGCGCCAACCGATGACGTGGAGCTCCTGCTCTCGGAGCATCCGGCCAATGGTCATCTTGCAATGGGCGCGTTCGGAGGCGTCGGTCGGCAGGAAGACGTTCCCCGCGGCGAAGCGCCCCGGCTCGGGCAAGGTCACCCCGAACGTGGTTTGCGCGACCGCCACGAGGAACTCGTGCGGCAAGCCCGTCAGCATCCCGGCGCCGTCGCCGGTGTTGACCTCACAGCCGCAGGCGCCGCGGTGCGACATGTTGGCGAGGACCCGCGCGGCGTCGAGCACGGTCTGATGCGACGCTCGGCCCTTGATGTCCGCCACGAAGCCGATGCCACACGCGTCCTTCTCCGTGCGCGCGTCGTAGAGCGGCGCCGCGGCCACGAGCGCGTCCACACGTTCGTTCCAGGTCGGGGCTGGCGTTGCGCCGGGAGGTTCGGAGACGGGAAGTGAAGAGGGGACCGCGTCGATCATGGGGCCCTGTGATGCCCGCCCGGGAGCGCTATTGTCAAACTCCTCTCGGCGATTGTGCGGCATCCGGCGTGCGCCGCTCGCCTACGCGGTCGTGATTCCGTGCCCTGCCGACACGGCTGAGAGCCGGCGGCAGCCGCCTGTCTCGGACCGGCGCTTGCGCTCGACTTGCCAATGGCGTTCGTGAGATAGAGCCAGCCCAACGTCGACGCCGTCTCTGGAGGGCCGCGCTCCAGCCTCTGCGCTCGAAGCGCCGCGCGGAAGGCACGCCAGCACACGAAGGGAGCGACAAAGTGACGATGACGCCTCGAATCCTTGCTGGCTCGCTCGCCATTGCCGTGGGCGCGCTCGTCTCCTGTGCTGGCGACTCTGCACGTATCGGCGCCGCCGAGGTGACGGACGCGACCGACGCGACGAGTGTCGCCGACGTGTCGGGCGCCATCGACACTTCCGACACTGTTGAATCGGACGACACGCTGGTTCCGGACGTCGAAATACCGCCGCCGGAGCGCGGGCTCCCGGTTATTCATCAGGTCGATACGGCGGCGGCCGCCCGCGGTGAAGCCGTCTTCGCCGAGGCGTGGCCGGGCCCTGGGATCGTGCCGCAGCTCGCGCTTCGCCATCTCTACCTCACCTGGACCACGGATCTCTTCAAGATCTACGGCTACTACACCGGCGCGCCTTCGTACTGGGCGGCCTTTCGCGAACGCTATGGTTTCGTCGCCGATCCCGACGCACCGGACGGCCTCCCCATCGGCTTCCATAGCGTCTCTGCGTCCACGGCGACGGTCACGTGCCTCGTCTGCCACGCCGGCGAGAGCCCGGCGGGCGGCGCCCTCCTCGGACTCCCGAACGCCCGTCTCGACCTGCAGGGCTTCTACGACGACCTCCGGGCGCTGCCGGCCGCCTTCGAGGCGCTCAAGGCCAAGGACCTCCCCGAGCCGTACGGGAGCCTCATCAAGGCCATCCCAGTCCCTGACGAGGTCCCGTCACTCGCCGGGATGACGGACCGCACCGGCGCGCCCGGCGCCACAGACGCGATGGGCCTCGGCTTCAACTTTGGGGCCCTGGCTATCGGCCGAGATCCAGAGTCCGATGGCTTGCACACGCGCTTCGGCTACCAGAACCCGAACCCCTGGTGGACACTCGCGTTCAAGACCGTCCGCTATTGGGATGGCTCGGTCCCGATCGGCGGTCATCGGACCATGATGGCGACCCTCCTCGGCCTCGGCCTCGATCCGACGACCCTCGTCTCTCTCGATTCGACCTTCCACGACGTCGAACAGTATCTCCTGACGCTGCGCCCGCCCTCTTGGCCCTTCGAGGCCCCGAACGGCGATGATGTCGCCACCGGCCGCGCGCTCTTCGACCAGCACTGCGCCCGCTGCCACGGCACCTACGACGGCGATGAACGCACCTATCCAAATCACGTCGTGGACTTGGCGGAGATCGGCACCGATCCGGAACGCGCTGCCCACTTCGGCGAGGCCGAAGCCATCGTCGCCAACCAGCTCATCGCCGATCCGGCACACCGCATGGTCTCGACGGGCGGCTACCTCGCGCCCGTCCTCCACGGCGTCTGGGCCACGGCTCCCTACCTGCACAATGGCTCAGTGCCTGACCTCACGCTGGTCCTCGACTCGGAGTCTCGGCCCGTCCGCTGGCGCCGCGCGACCGGGGAGGGGGCCTACGACCGCGAGCGCGTCGGGTGGCGATACGAGGTCGTCTCCGGTGAGCCGGGGCCCGATTCGCCGCCCAAGACCATCGACGAACGTCGGACCATCGACGCGCGCCACCCGGGCCTCTCGAATGCGGGCCACACCTTTGGAGACGCTTTCACGGACGCTGAACGCGCCGCGGTCGTGGCCTACCTGAAGACGCTGTAGCGAGAGAGACCGGCCCCTCAGGCCGATTCGGGTGGCGGCGACGGCTCGGTGCCTTCCGGCCGGCTACCATCCGGGTTTCTCGGTGCGATGGGGCGGAACGTGAGCGACTGAATTCGAAAGCCTTGAGCCGACTCGACGGTAGCGAGCCAACGGCCAATCTCGACGCGATCACCCCGCGCCGGCTGTCGCGCCAATTGCTTCAAGATGAGCCCTCCGACCGTGTCGACGTCTTGGGGCAGCTCGTCCTCGTCGATCTCCAGCGCGCGCGCCGCCACCTCGACGAGTGTAGAGCCCTCGACCCGGAAGGTGCCGTCGTTGCCGCTCTGAATCCCGGTGACGTCGATGTCGTCGGTCTCGTCGTAGATCTCGCCCACGATCTGTTCGATGACGTCTTCGGCCGTCAGCAACCCCGAGAAGCTGTCGTGCTCGTCGTAACACGCCACGAGCGGCGTGCCCTTGAAGAGGTTCAGGAGCGCGAGTGGCGCCGACTCGGGGCGCCGCTCGATGTGATGGAGGATAGCCTGCAGGTCTCGCCGGCCGCCGAGTTCACTCTTCAGCATCTCCGCGCGTCGCACGTAGCCCACCACCTCGTGCGGGTTGCGGTCGATGACCGGGAAGCGGCTGTACCCGTGCTCTTCGGCGAGGTTCAGGTTCTCCTCCCATGAACGGCTGAGGTCGAGGCACACCACCACGCGAGCGGGCGTCATGACCTCCCGGGCCGTGCGCTCCGAGAAGTCGAGCACGTTTCGCATGATCTGGAGCTGGCGCGGCGCGATCTGGCCTTGTGTGTGCGCGGCCATCAACGCTTCGTCGATCTCGACTGTCTCTTCCTCGTGCGCGTCGGTGTCCGGGTCTTTGCCCGTCATGCCGCGCACAGCGTAGTTGGCGATCGCGTTGCACGTCTTGATGAAAGGCACCGCAAGCCACCGGAAGAGCTGCATGAAGGGCGACAAGAGGTAGAGCACTTGGCGCGGCACGACGAGCGCGAGGCCCTTCGGGATGAGCTCGCCGAAGGTCACGTGGAAAAAAGCGCCGATCGACATCGCCAGGGCGGTGGACGCGGCATCGGAGGCGAACGACGTATACTCGGTGAGGAGGTGATGGATGGCGGGCTCGAGCGCGAGCGTGAGTCCGAGGCTGGTGAGCGTGATGCCGAACTGGCAGGCGGCGAGCAGTGCGTTCAAGTCCCGCTTGAGCTTCAGGACGAGGTCGGCGCCTTTGATCTTCTTCTCTTCGTCGCGCTCGAGCTCGCGCAGCGGCGTCTTGACGAGCGCA
Organism: Myxococcales bacterium; assembly: GCA_018780435.1. Classification (GTDB taxonomy): domain Bacteria; phylum Myxococcota_A; class UBA9042; genus SXOO01. The sequence goes on along the minus strand of JADMJS010000552.1, from coordinate 2,220 downwards.
AACTCGAAGGCCACGAAGACACCGCAGAAGGCGATGAGGCCCATGGACAACGTCCACGGACTGAGAGCGAGCACGGGTATCAGGAGCAGGATGAAGATGACGGTGGTCAATTCGACTCGCTTCGAGACTCATCGCGGCCAGGAGAGGCCGATGGCCCGTCCGGCACGGTCGACGAAGCGACCGTCTCGATGTCCCGCGGGGGTGGGCAGTCCGGACCGGGCGACGCTGAAGCGGCCGCCCCGTGGCCCGATTTGACCCTCGCTGTTATGCCCACCCGCCGATACTACCACGTCGAGCGAGCGAGTCGACTCCGTTTTCTCGGCGAGGCCCGTCCCGACGTACCCGGAGCTCCGACCGCATGGTAGCTCGGGTACCAGCGCCCTCGTGTCAGGCGCGTCGAGAGGTGATATCGTCCGGCGTGGGGCCGAGAGGCCTCGTCCGCCGCGGCGGAACTCGCGAAACGACCCGGGGTAATGGCCCCGCTCTTGCAGGAGCCCGAACGTGGCTAGCGCCATCAACGACCGTCAACGGAGAGATCGCAGCATCGTGGGCACTTCGCAGTCAGGACGGGGACGAATGACCCGGGCTTCAGTGACCCCGGCGGGGGTCGCATGACCGCAGTTCGCCCACCTGGCGTCTACGCCGCCAACCGCGAGATTCGCTACACGCCGATTCAATTGGTGCGGAGCGGCGTCGTGGGGTTCGTTGGCCTCACCCAAAAGGGTCCCACGAACACCCCAGTGCGCCTCACCGAGCCGGCCCACTTCCGCGAGGTCTTCGGTCGCCTCCCGATCGAGACCCCCCTCGAAGCCGCCGTGAAGGGCTTCTTCGACAACGGCGGCAGCGAGTGCTTCGTCCTTCGCGTGTGCCACCTGTCGGACAAAGGCCGCGGCGAGATCGCGAAGCCCGCCCAGGCCCGGCTGCGCGATCAGCACGGCCGGCTCACCGTGCTCGTCGACGCGCTCAACGAGGGCACGTGGGGCAACGAGATCCGCGTCGCGGTGAAGCGCCCCGAGCCCCGTGTCCAGACCTTCTTGACCCTCGACCTTCACGAAGGTGACCTCAGCGCGACCATTCGGTCGACGCACGGCCTCCGGCGCGGCACCGTCGTGAAGATCCACGACGACGACCAATCCGAGCACCGCGTCATCACCGAGCTCGACGGCAAGACCATCCACTGGCGCATCGACAGCCCGGTGCAGCGCAAGTTCCTGTCGGGTGCCCCGACCTACATCGAGCCGGTCGAGTTCGAGCTTGAGGTCGCCACGCACACGCGCAAGGAGCACTTCAAAGAGCTCTCGTTCGCGCCCAACGCCGACAACTACTTCGTTCGCGTCATCAATCAGCAGTCGCAGCTCATCCGCGTCACCGACATGCGCAACGAGTCGCCACTGCACGAGCGATATCCAGTCGCGTCGGAGCCGATGCTCCTCGCGGGCGGCACCGACGGCGTCTACAACGTCGCGCCGGACGACTTCGTAGGCATGAACATCGGCCCGAACGAGCGCTACGGTATTGCAGCACTCGAAGCGGTGGAAGAGATCGACCTGCTGGCCGTCCCGGACCTCTTCTGGGCGCTCGAGAACAGCCAGGGCTTCCGTACGATGAAGGACGTCGAGGTGGTCCAGCAAGCGCTGGTGAGCCAGGCGGAGCGCATGCGCAACCGCTTCGCAATCCTCGACTTCCCGAACCACAAGCACTACGTCCAGGCGCTCCAGTGGCGCCTGATGTTCGACTCCCAGTACGCCGCGTTCTACTACCCGTGGGTCAAGGTCGAGATGAACGGCCACTTGGTGGAGGTGCCGCCGTCCGGTCACGTGGCGGGCATCTATGCCCGGTGCGACGCCAAGCAAGGCGTCCACCGCGCGCCGGCCAACGAAGAGCTCGAAGGCATCCTCGACCTCTCGGTGCTGCTGACCGACGACGACATCGGCACGCTGAACGCCCAGGGCGTCAACACCATCAAGTCGTTCGCCAAACGTGGCATGCGAATCTGGGGCGCCCGTACGGCGTCGTCGGAGTCGAGCTCGCGCTACATCAACGTTCGGCGCACGATCTCGGCCATCATCCGCTCGATGGACCGGAACCTCCAGTGGGTGGTCTTCGAGCCCAACGACCAGCGCCTCTGGAAGACGATCACGCACAGCGTGTCCTTCTTCCTGAATGAACTTTGGCGCTCGGGTTACTTCAAGGGCCGCACGCCCGAAGAAGCGTTCTATG
>JADMJS010000666.1 GCA_018780435.1 Myxococcales bacterium | reverse complement strand
ACGGACGCGCTGCGCCCGAGTCGCGGCGCATCACCCAGGACCCTTCGGGTCGGGCCGACGGCCTGGGCGGGCTGGGGCCCTAAACTCCCGACACATTTCGGCACATCTCTATGGAAGGAGGCCCTATGACTGACTGGGTGAACTTCGCCGAGGTCCGTTCGCGGGTCTCGCTCGAAACTGTACTGCTCTCGTACTACGGCATCACGAATCTCAAGCGCGACGGCACTACACTCGTGGGACCGTGCCCCGTGCACGGGGGCGACAGCCCTCGTGCCTTTCACGCCAACCTCGAGAAGAACGTCTGGCACTGCTTTTCCCGCTGCCAGAGCGGAGGCAACCAGCTCGACCTCGTGGCGAAGAAGGAGGGGATCGGAATCAGGGAAGCGGCACTGCGTGTGCAGGCCCACTTCCTCGGCGACGCGCCACTCAAGGCGACTCCGAACGGCGCGCCTCGAACACCAGCGACGCCAGCACCGCGTGGGGGACAAGCACCAAGCGAGCCGGGCCGCAACCCGCCGCTCGACCTCGAGCTTCAGCTCTCACACGAGCATCCTCACCTGACCGACGCTCGGGGGCTCGCCCCCGATGTGATTCGGGCGTTCGGGGTCGGCTACTGCGCGCGGGGGATCCTTCGCGGCATGATCGCGATCCCGGTGCACGACGAGCGCGGCACGCTCGTCGCGTACGCGGGGCGACGTCTCAGACCCGAGGAGATTCGAGAGGATGGGAAGTACAAGTTCCCGAAGGGCTTCCGAAAGGAGCTCGTCCTCTACAATCTCCACCGGGTCGAGGGGCGCGACCGAGTCATCGTCGTGGAGGGGTTCTTCTCCGTCATGACGCTCTGTGGCCGCGGCGTTCCGGAGGTCGTCGCCACCATGGGCGCGCACCTCTCGGAACCGCAAGCGGACCTGCTCGCACGCTTTCCGGAAGTCGTCTTCCTCTATGACGGTGACGAGGCCGGACGCCTCGCCGCCGACAAAGCGCGCGACCTGCTCGGCGACCGGACGGTGGTGCGGATTGCGCGTCTGCCGCCCGGTACCGAGCCAGAGGACCTCACGCCGAGGGCCCTGCGCTTCATCCTCGCGGGCCTACGCGAACTCGACTTGGCAGAACTCGCCATCCTGCCTCGGACGCCGCGTGCGCCTTCTCCCTAGAGCCGTGTCCCAGTCGCGGGGTGGTCCACACCACCCCGCGCTTCTCCCCGCCAATCGGCCTCTGAGAATCTCCTCGGAGCCCGATGCCACGGGAGGCACCCATGTACCGTATCCCTCTGTCTCGAGGCCGCATCGCGGCGCTCGAAGTCCGTCACTTCGCGAGCGGCGTACGCCTCATCGCGACCACCGCGAGCGACGCCGTCGTTGCTCGCATCGTCCTGACACCGGCGGAACGCGACAGTCTTGTCGCCGCCCTGACCGGCACCGGCCCCGCCACGAGCTCCGTTGAGGAGCTCGTGCGCGAGGGCGCCTTCGAGAGTGCCGTCTCCTGGTGGCTGCGTACCGCCTCGGACGGCGAAGACCGTGTCCAAGACGCCATCGCGACCACCTGGCTTCGCGCCCAGTCGCGAGCACAGCGCGGACAACGCAACGACCGGGCGTTGCTCATCTGGATCTTCCGGAAGACCACCACTCGGCCGCGTCAGATGTTCGCGCTTCATGGCACTGCCACGACGCGTGACGCGCTCAGCGTTCACCGCCAGGCGTGTAGCGACGACGTCGCTATGACGCGCGCTCGACATGGGGGACCGTCTCCGGAGGAACTCGTCGTCACGGTGGACGCGCTCCGCAAGCTCGCACCGCCGGACCAGGACCTCCTCGTTCGGCGCGCGATGGGCGAGACGCTCGCCGACGTTCGTGACGCGACGGGTCGCTCCACTGCGACGCTTCTCCGGCGTGAGCGGTACCTGCTGAGGCGCTGTCATGCGAGCTGATGCAGCGACGGCGCTCGTGACCGCACTCGCGGCACTCTGGCGACGCGTTCAGTGTTTACACCCCGATGTTCCGGACGTGGTGCTTCTGCCCGCACCCGGGCCGCGCAACGTCCTCGGTCACTTCGCCCCCGTACGGTGGCAAGCGAAGGGGACTGGGGGCCGCGTCATGCACGAAGTGGTGGTCGTGGCCGAGCATCTCGAACGCAACGCCGCTGACATCGCCGAGACGGTTCTCCATGAGGCCGTCCACGCGATGAACCACCAGCGCGGCGTGAAGGACTGCTCGACAACGAGCCAGTACCACAACGACCGCTTCCGACTCGGCGCCCTCGAAATGGGGCTCGGGGTCATGAAGGTCGCCAACTACGGCTGGGCCTACACGTTCCTGCCGCCAGAAACGCGCGAACTCTACGCCGACGAGATCGATGCGCTCGGTGACGTGCTCGTGCACAGGCGCTCTGCCGACGTGCGACTTCCCAAGGAGGGTGACGCGGACAGCGCCGACTCCAGCTCGGACAGCGACACGCCAGGCGGGGAGAAGCCCAAAGGGCGACTCCTCAAGGCCACGTGCC
>JADMJS010000779.1 GCA_018780435.1 Myxococcales bacterium | reverse complement strand
GAGGAGATCATCCTCGACTCCTGGCAGCCGGGCATCGATCACACCGTCAATCAGCTCGTCTTCGGGCCCGACGGCTCCCTCTACGTCGGCGCCGGAGACGGCGGTTGCTGCGGCGATCCACTCGCGCTCGGTCAAGACCTCACGTCCCTTCGCGGCAAGATCCTCCGTATCGACGTCGCCGCGGGCGGACCGGGTTACGCGGTACCGTCGGATAACCCCTTCGTAGCGGCGCCCGGCGCGCGTTCGGAGATATGGGCGCTTGGGCTCCGGAACCCATGGAAGCTCACCTTCGACCGACAGGACGGCTCACTCTGGGTCGGTGACGTCGGCCAGGACACGTGGGAAGAGGTGAACCGCGTCGAACGCGGCGGGAACTACGGCTGGAACGTCGTCGAAGGGCCCGCGTGTTACGAAGGCACCTGTGATCCCAGCGCTTATGCCGCGCCCGTCGCGTGGTACGCGCACGACGTCGGCAAGGCCATCATCGGCGGCTTCGTCTATCGCGGCACGGCGATCCCGGCGCTCGCGGGGGCCTACCTCTTCGGCGACTACCTGGGCAGGCAGGTCTGGGGACTTTGGACCGAGCCCACCCATGTGGACCTCGCGGGTGAGATCAGCGGCCCCTACGCTGAAGAACACCTCTTCGACGCCCCCGGCGCGCCGGTCGCGTTCATCGAAGATCCCGCCGGCGAACCGCTCCTGCTCACCTTCGACCAGCCCGGGACGCTCTATCGCCTGACCGCCCCAGGCGCCGCCCCGGGCACGCCCTTGCCGAAGACGCTCTCGGCCACCGGCTGCGTCGATCCCCAGGACCCGACCGTCCTCGTGCCCGCGCTCGTACCCTACACACCGGCGGCCCCTTTCTGGTCGGACGGCGCCGGCAAGGGCCGTTACTTCGCGCTCCCGGATGGAGCCTCGATCACGATGACCGCGACCGGCGACTTCGAGTTCCCGCCCGGGAGCGTGCTCGTCAAGGAGTTCGAGCTCGCCGGTCGCCGCCTTGAGACGCGCTTCGTCGCCCGTCACGGCGACGGCTCGTGGAGCGGTTACACGTACCGCTGGCGAGAGGACCAGAGCGACGCCGACCTGGTCGTCGCCGCATCCGAGCTCGCTCTGCCGGCGGTCACGTGGCAGTTTCCGTCGCGCGGCGCCTGTTCGTTTTGTCACACCGCGGTCGCGGGACGAACGCTCGGACTCGAAGCACGCCAGCTCGACATCCCCTTCACGTACCCCGCGACGGGGCGAAGGGCCAATCAACTCGTGACGTTGCGCCACCTCGGCTTGCTCGGTGAGCCCACCGCGGGCGAAGTGGCGCGTTTCCTGGGCTCGGCCCCAGCAGCAGGCGTGGCCGAGAACACGCTCGGTGGCGCGGCCGCCGTCGTCGTCGGGAGCCCCGTCTGGCACGAGGGCGCGCTCCACTTCGATGGCGACGACGCCCTCCTCACGGCGGTCCCGAGCCGAGGCGCTCAGACCGTGAGCGCGTGGGTGAAACCCGCGCCAGCAACCGAGCTCCCGGACGGCGAGGACGTCGAGATGGCGGTCGACTCCGAGATCCCCGGGGCGGTCGGGACGGGCTTCGGCTTCGATGGCGGTAACCTGGTGGTCCTGCTCGACGACGAGGTGTGGGAGACCGACCTGCCCATCGCGACCACGGCGGAGACCCACGTCGTCCTCACGTGGAATGAACGGCGCGCTCAGCTCTTCCTGAATGGTGAGCTTGAGGAGGAGCTCGACTACACCCGCGGCGGTGTCGGCGGCGCGAACTATGTCATCGGACGCAGCACGTGGACCGGCGTCGGCTACCGCGGGACGCTCCGCGACGTGCGCATCGTCGACGCGACGGTGGACGCCGCCGGTGCGGCGCTCCTCTATGCCGGAGGCGAGCTCCCGATACCGTCACCGAAGCCCGCCTTCGTCGATCCCTATGGCGCTGACGGCAGCACGGCCGAACGAGCGCGCGCGTGGCTCCACACGAACTGCGCGCAGTGCCATCAGCCCGGCGGGGCAGGGCGATACGACCTACGGCACGACACGCCTCTCGCCGAGACCGGCATGTGCGAAGTCCTTCCAAAACACGGCGATGTTGGTGCGTCCGGGAGCCGCCTCATCGACCCGGGCGCGCCCGCGTCGTCGGTCCTCGCGAGGCGCATTCGTGAGACGGGCGACCTCCGCATGCCGCCCGTGTCGAGCCACGTCGTCGACGAGGTCGGAGTCGCGCTCATCGAGGGCTGGATTAGCTCGATGACCGGCTGTAACGATTGAGTCATTGGAGCGCCACGTTTGGAGAATACGGTGAAGCCCTGGATTGACGTTGACCCCGTGACCTTTGAGCCCATGCGCATTCAGGCGGTCACGCATCACCTGAGCGACCACCCCCTCTTGCGGCTCGGCTCGCTCGTCGACTTGGCGAAGCGCCTCGTGCCCATCGGCGCCGCCCGCTTCCACAGCGGCGCCGTCGGGGCCGAGACGTCGTTTGTCGATGCGCCCACGCGGCACCCGGTCGGGCGCCCGCCCGCCGAGATCCTCGCCGATATCGAGAATTCCAACGCCTGGTTTTCATTGCATAACATCCAGGTCGACGAGGTCTACCGCCGCTTCGTCGGCGAGGTACTCGACTCCGTCCGCCCCATCGTCGAGGCGCGCGACCCCGGCATGCACTTTCGCGCCGGCTGGATCTTCGTCAGCTCACCCGGCGCGGTGACGCCGTACCACCTCGATCACGAACACAACTTCATCCTGCAGATCCGCGGGACGAAGGTCGTCCACGTCTTCGACCCGCTCGATCTCGAGATCGTGACGCAGGAAGCGCTCGAACGCTTCCACGGCGCAGGCTCCCGCGAGCTCGTGACCTACCGGCCGGAGCTCGAAGCGCGTGGACACGCCTTCCACGTTCGGCCGGGCGTCGGCGCCTACATGCCGTCGAACGCGCCGCATTGGGTGAAGAACGACGACAACGTCTCGATCACCGTGAGCTTCACGTGGTTCAGCCGGGAGACCCGGCGGCGTCGCGCCCTCTTCCAATTGAACCACGCCCTTCGTGCCCGCGGCCTCTCGCCGCGACCGGTCGGCGCGAACCCGTTGCTCGACGAAGCGGCGGCCCGTGGTTACGAGACATGGCTCCGCACTCGGCACCGGCTCGACCGCCTCCGCGGCCGCCCTTTTCACGACATCGACGTCCCCTTCGCCACCAACCCACCCGGGTCCGAGTACGGCACCGCGTGACGCTCCGCGGGGCCACACACGTATTGCGGCAGTGCACCCTTTTAGGGTTGCCTCGCGCACGAAGCCGGGTCAGCCTCTGACGTCGTGACCATCGCCCTCGAAATCCCGGGAATCCGCCTCGGTGCCTTGCTGGGCAGCGGCGGCATGGGCGCCGTCTACAGCGGCGTGCGCATCGACTCCGGCGACGCGGTCGCGGTCAAGGTGCTCACGCGCGAGCGCATTACCAGCGCGAGCGAACGCCGCTTCGAACGCGAAGCGCGCGCCATGCTCGCCCTCCGCCACGCCCACGTCTGTGCCGCCTACGACTTCGGCGCCCTCCCGGGAGGGCGGCTCTACCTCGTGATGGAGCGCCTCGACGGACTCGATCTGGCCACTCACCTCCAAGTTCGACAGACCTTGCCCTTCGGCGAAGCGGCCCGTATCGGGGTCGAAGCGGCGGCCGGGCTGGCTGCCGCGCACGGCGCCGGGCTCGTCCACCGCGACGTGAAGCCGTCGAACCTGTTCTTGGCGCGTCCAGCGGGGCTGGCTGGCCAACCGGCCGTGGTGAAGGTGCTGGACTTCGGCCTCGCCGTGCTCGCGGACGAGAGCCGCGACGAGAACCGGGTGACGCGCACCGGCGAGGTCCTCGGGACGCCCGCCTACATGGCCCCCGAGCAAGCGCGCGGCGACCGCGCTATCGACCCGCGCACCGACATCTACGCGCTCGGTGCCGTGCTCTACCACGCGCTCACCGGCCAGCCGCCCTTCGGTCGCGGCAGCCCGGTCGAGGTCCTCGTTCGTGCGCTCACGGAGTCGGCGCCGCCCGTCGGTGAGCTGCGCCCGGACGTGCCCGATGGCCTCGCGTCACTCATTCATCGCTGCCTTTCTCGCGACGTCGACGGCAGGCCGACGACCATGCGTGAGCTCGGCGATGCGCTCCTCCCGTTCGCCGCCGACGCCAGCGTCACCATGAGCGACCCCGCCGCTCTCGGCGGGAGCCGCGGACGGTCAGCGCCGTCCCCGTCCGATCCCACTCGGCTCTCCTCCGAGCGGCGCATCATGACGGTCCTCATCGCGAGCGGAGTGCACGAGCCGGATCGCGTCCGCGAAGCCGTCGAGCGGTACGGGGGCGAGGTCTCGGAGCTGCCGAACGCGGCTCAGATCGTCGGGGTCTTTGGCGCCGAGCGCTCATCGGGCGACGAAGCGACGCGTGCCGTGCGGGCGGGACTTGCGAGCGAAGCGTGGGCGGCTGCGATCGGCATCGGCACCGGTCGGGCGGATGCGGCGCTCGGGCTCGTCGGTGGTGACGCCGTCCAAGGCGCCGAGACGCTCACGATGGTCTCGTCGACGCGCATCACGACGTCCTCGGGGGTTCGGGTCGACACTGAGACGTGGCGCCGCACCAAGGACATCTTCCGCTTCGACGGTGACCGGGTCCTTGGTGAGCTCGACGCCCCACTCGCGAGTCGCGCGAGCTCGGCCATCGTGGGGCGTGAGCAAGAGATCCTCGAACTCACGGGCGCCGTCGCGCGCGCCTTCGAAGACGAGGAGGCGCTCGCGCTCGTGCTCCTCGGCCCCCCGGGTGTCGGTAAGACGCGGCTCCTCTCGGCGATCGAGAGCCGCCTCAGCTCCGTCACCCGCGTCACGGTTCGCGCTGATTCGACCCGCCGCTTCGTCAGCTGGTCGTTGCTCGGAGAGATCGTCCGTGGCCTCGCTCTCGGCCCTGCCGCCTCGCCTCTCCCAGACGCCCTCGCCGCGCTAGGCGCCCGCCTCCGTCTCGACGTGCCGACGCTCTATCTGCTCGGCGTGGTCGCCGGCGTCGACGAACGTGGTCCCGCGCCCGCGGGCGTGCCGCTCGGCGACGCCAACGCGATGCGCGACCGGCTCACGGCGAGCCTCGGCGACGTCATCGAGGCCCTGACGCGAGCCTCGCCGGTCGTGCTCCTCATCGAAGACCTCCACGACGCCGACGCGCAGAGCCTCGGCGTGCTGGACGTGCTCGTGCACCGCTGTCGGTCGTCGCCCTTCGTGGTCCTCGCCAGCGCCCGTGAACACCTGAAGGCCGAACACCCGGGCGTCTTCGACGGCGCGATGGTGCGTCGCGTCCCGGTACGGGAGCTCTCGCGTAAGGCCTCGATTCGGCTCGGGATCGCACTCGGGCTCGACGAGGAACGCGCCACCGAGGTCGCGCTTCAGTCCGCCGGCAACCCGCTCTTCATCGAACAGCTCGCGCTCCACCACCTCGAGCGGGCCGCGTCGCGCGCGGGGAGCGCCGACGACACGCCCGCGTTGCCGCTCACGGTCGAAGAAGCGATACAGGCCCGGCTGGACCCGCTGCCGAAGGCGTCTCGTGACGCGCTCCGAATGGCTGCTGTCTTCGGTGGTCGCTTCACCCCGGAGGCGCTCGATGCGCTCGGCGCCGACGGGGCGCAGCGCCTCATCACTCAGTGGGTGCGCGACGACCTCGTCATGCCGGAACGCGCCAGGGTTGACGACGGACTCCGCGCGTCGGACGGGGCAGGGCGCTTCGTCTTTCGTTGCGAGCTCGTACGGGAGGTGGCCTACGCCGGGCTCTCGGGCGGCGCCCGCCGAGAGCTCCACGGACGCATCGCCGACACCCTCGCCCGGCTCTATCACCAGAACGACACGACGAGCCTCGCGTTGGGTGGCGGTGCGGGCCGCTTCGCCGAAGGCCCAATCGCGCCGGCCGTGATCGCCCACCACGAGGCGCTCGGCCCCGACCCGAGCCGCGCCATCGCGTGGTGGCTCGAGGCCGCGCGCGACGCGCTCCGAACCGGCGACATCCACGCCGCTCGAGCGAGCCTCGACCGCGCCCTCCCGCTCGCCATCGGTAGCGGCTACGAACGCCCGGTCCGCTTCGAACGTCTCTCCGTGTTCGTCACGGCCGCGGACGTGCCGGCCGCCCGCGCCGAGATGGACGCGCTCTCGCTACTTACGCTCCCGTCCGACGAGCGTGCGCAGGGCGAGCTCGCCTACTGGTTCGGCGCCGTCCTTCAATGGGAGGGGCAATATCGAGCCAGCCGTGACTCGTTCCAGCGCTCCGCACGCGCTTTCCGCACACTCGGCGACGCGGCCGCCCTCTCCCGCGCCTTGGCCATGGAGGCCGTCCAGGTCTGCACGGGGCGACTCGGAGACGCCCGCCCTCTCGCCGACGAGGCCGTCCTCGTCGCGGGCGCCCACGCCTCGGCCCGCGCCCGCGCGCTCCACACGCGTTACTACATCGCGGGCTACTTCGACCGTCCTGCCGTCGCTCGTGACTACGGCCGCGCCGCGCTCGCGGCCTGTGAGGAAGCCGGCGACCTCCGACGCGCGCTTGAAGTCTCGACCACGCTCGCCGCCGAGGAGCTCGACCTCGGGCAGCTCGCCTCCGCCCGCCGGCGTCTCGACGAGGTCGTCAGCCGTGCCACGCGCCTCGGCAACCGCAGTGCGGAGGGCTACGCCGTACATAACCTCGGCGTCGTCTTGGCCCGCTCCGGTGAGATCCACGCGGCAGAAGCGCAACAGACTCGGGCGCTTGCGCTCGCGCGGGCGCTCGGCCACGGCCGCCTCATCGGCGCCGCGCTCTATCACCGCGCCCTCACCCGCGTGACGCTCGGCGATCTCTCGGGCGCCGCCGAGGACATCGCGGAGTCGATGCCCATCACGGCCGGTACCACCGAAGAGGCAAGCGCCCTCACGGCGCGTGCCGTGCTCGCCAGCGCCGAAGGCGCCATCGGGGCCGGCCTCGCGGACGTCGGGCGGGCGCGGCAGCTCATCGAGAGCTCCGGACAGCGCCCCGAGCTCGAAGCCGAGCTCCTCGCGACCGAAGTCGAGCTGCTCCTGCGGGCCGGTGACTTCGCGGCGGCGCAAGCCCGCCGGGTCGCCGCCGTCGAGAGCCTCGTGTCGCGTGCCGAGGCCCTCACGGACTCACCCGTGGAGCGGGAGACCTACTTGCTGGGCACGCCGGCACGGGCGCGTCTGCTGGAAGCGCCGACGGTGGCGGGCTGACGTGGGTCTTCGGGAATGGCCCGACTTGAAGTCGCATGCGAGTGGCTTCGTCGAACGTCCGCCCCGCATGGTACTCGCCAATAGCTGGAGTTGGCCTGAAGCACCGGCCCCCTCTCCACACCGCTCTCCCCGAATCGTCGCCCACCTGTCACACGGTTGTCACAAAAGCCCGTTACTCCCCCGCCCGTGCTTCGCCCCCCCTCGCTACGCCTATCTGGACTCCGTGAGGCCCTCTGCCTCGCGCTCGCTCTCGTCGCGGCGGGATGTCAGTGTTCGAGCGGTAGCGGCGGCGCGATCAAGCTGAACGGGGCGGGCGCGTCCTTTCCGGCGCCGCTCTACTCGCGGTGGCTCCACGACTATCGCCGCGCCAGCCCGACCGTGCAGGTCAACTACCAGTCCGTGGGGTCGGGCGCCGGCATCACCCAGATCCTCCAACGCACCGTCGACTTCGGCGCCAGCGACGCGCCGATGTCGGACGCCGAGCTGAAGAAAGCCACGTCGCCGATCCTACACATCCCGACCGCGCTCGGCGCCGTCGTGCTCACCTACAACGCGCCCGGCATCCCCAGCGGCCTTCGGATGTCCCCGGAGACGCTGGTGAAAGTACTGCTGGGCGAGGTCGCGGCCTGGGACCACCCGGCGCTCGCGGCTGAGAACCCCGGCACCACACTCCCATCGCTGCCGATGACGGTCGTCTATCGCACCGACGGGAGCGGCACGACGGCCGTCTTCACCGACTACCTCGGCAAGGTGAGCCCGGTCTGGAAGGACCGCGTCGGCGTCGGCAAGGCCGTCAAGTGGCCCGTCGGCACAGGCGGCAAGGGCAACGAAGGCGTCATGGGCCACGTCAAGAATACCCCCGGCGCCATCGGCTACGTCGAGCTCGAATACGCGAGCCGAGCCGGCATGCCGATGGTCACGCTCAAGAATCGCCACGGCGATTGGGTCGCGCCCGAGACGGCCGGTGTCACGGCCGCGGCCGCCGGCGCCACCATCCCAGACGACTTCCGAGTATCGATCACGGACTCGCCGGCCCTCGGGGCCTGGCCCATCGCCGCGTTCACCTACATCCTCATCTACGCCGAACACGCCGACGCCGTGCGCGGCAAAGCGCTCGCCCGCTTCCTCTGGTGGGCCGTGAGCGAAGGGCAAGTCTCGGCTGCCAAGATGAACTATGGGCGCCTCCCGGACGCGCTCATCGCGCGAGTCAAAGAGCGACTCGGTGAGCTCACGGCCGGTGGCCAAAAGGCGATGGATCCGTGAGGCGCGACATCAACCGTGGTGATCGGCGTTTTCGCCTCGCGTCGGCCTTCATCGCGTCGATCTCCGTGCTCCTCCTCTTCGCCATCGGGTGGCAGCTCACGTCAGCCGCGTGGCCCGCGATCCAGAACTTCGGCGCCGGCTTCCTCGTCGGCCGCGAGTGGGATCCCATCCGGGAGTGGTTCGGCGCTTTGCCCTTCCTGTGGGGCACGGTGATCTCGTCCTTTCTCGCGCTCCTCATCGCCGTGCCCGTCGCACTCGGCGCCGCCATCTTCCTCGCCGAGCTCGCGCCGCCCTGGCTCGCTCGCCCGGTCGGTTTCCTCATTGAGCTCCTCGCGGCGGTTCCGAGCGTGGTCTTCGGTCTCTGGGGCATTTTCGTTCTGGTTCCGTGGATGCGCGACTCCGTACAGCCTGCCATCGAAGGTCTCTTCGCCTTCGAGGCGGTGCACAAGACGGGCGTGAGCCTCCTCACGGCGGGTCTCATCCTCGCCATCATGATCTTGCCGACGATCGCGTCGGTCGCCCGCGAGGTGTTGCGGGTCACGCCCGTCGCTCTCCGGGAAGGTGCACTGGCCCTCGGTGCGACACGCTGGGAAGCCGTCCGCGTGGGCGTCCTGCCCGTCGCGCGTTCGGGCCTCATCGGCGCCATCGTCCTCGGCCTCTCCCGCGCGCTCGGAGAGACCATGGCGGTCACGATGGTCATCGGCAATCGCTCCGAGGTCGCCACCTCGATCTTCGCGCCGTCGAACACCCTCGCGAGCGCTATCGCCAACGAATACCCGGAGGCCCAAGGGCTGCACCTCGCCGCGCTGGCCGAGCTCGGGCTCGTGCTCTTTCTCCTCACCTTCGTCATGAACTTCGGCGCGCGCCTCCTCGTGCGCAAGACGGCGGGTGCCAAGTGACGTTCGAAGCCAGCCCGGCCTACCACCGCCGCCGACTCCAGGACCGGATCGTCCGTGGCCTCTGCCTCCTAGCGGCCGCCGCCGCCGTCTACCCGCTCCTCGCCGTACTCGGCTACGTCGCGAGCCGCGGGATGAGCGCCATCAACTGGGACTTCTTTACGAAGACCCCCGCCCCGGTCGGCGACACGGGCGGCGGTATGGCCAACGCCATCCTCGGCACGGTCTACATCGTCGCGCTGGCCTGCTACGTCGCCATCCCGGTCGGCGTCATCACGGGCGTCTTCCTCGCCGAGTCGCCCGGCGCGAGCCGCTTCGCCCGCGTCGTGCGCTTCGCGAGCGACGTCCTCGCCGGCGCGCCCTCGATCGTCGTGGGCCTCTTCGCGTACGCCGTCGTCGTCGTCCCGATGGGGCGCCCATCGGCTTACGCAGGCGGTTTCGCGCTCTCCGTCGTCATGATCCCCATCATCACCCGCACGACCGAAGAGCTCGTGCGGATGGTCCCGGACACCCTCCGCGAAGCCGCGCTCGCCCTCGGCGTACCCCGGTGGCGCGCCACCGTCTTCGTCGTCCTCCGCTCGGCGGCGAGCGGCATCTTGACCGGCGTCATGCTCTCGGTCGCCCGCGCGATGGGCGAGACGGCGCCGCTGCTCTTTACCGCTCTCGGCAACGAGTTTTGGAACATCGCGCTCGACCAGCCAATGGCGTCGATGCCCGTGCAGATCTACCGCTACGCCAGCTCGCCGTATGAAGAGTGGCACGCGATGGCCTGGGCCGGCGCTCTCGTCCTCGTTGTGCTCGTGCTCATCTTGAACATCGTGGCGCGGCTCGTGATTCGTCGCCCCGAGTCCGGCCGATGATGTCGAGCCAGCCCCAAATCCCGCCTATCAGGAGCCCCCTTGCCGACTAGCAACAACGCCGCGTCGCCCCCGAAGATGGTCGCCGAGAACGTGCGCGCGTGGTTTGGTAAGTCGCTCGCGCTCAAGGGCGTCAGCCTCCCGGTCGAGGCCAAACACGTCACGGCCGTCATCGGCCCGTCGGGCTGCGGCAAGTCCACCTTCGTGCGCTGCATGAACCGGATGCACGAGGTCGTCGGAGGGCGGGTCGAAGGCCGTATCCTCTTGGATGACAAGGACATCTACGACCGCGACGTCGATCCGGTCCTCGTCCGTCGTCGCGTGGGCATGGTCTTTCAGAAGCCGAACCCATTCCCGACGATGACCATCGCGGAGAACGTCTTGGCCGGCCTGCGTCTCGTCGGCGAGAAGGCCGAGCGCCCCGCCGAGCTCGTCGAGAAGTGCCTCCGCGCCGCGGCGCTCTGGGACGAGGTCAAAGATGGCCTCCACCGCAGCGGCGTCAGCCTCTCAGGCGGCCAACAACAACGTCTCTGCATTGCACGGGCGCTCGCCCTCGAGCCCGAAGTGCTCTTGATGGACGAACCGTGCTCCGCCCTCGATCCCATCGCCACGGCGCGCATCGAGGACCTCATTCAGGAGCTTCGTACCCGCTACACCATCGTGATTGTGACTCACAGCATGCAGCAAGCCGCGCGCGTCTCGAGTCGCACCGCGTTTTTCCTCATGGGTGAGCTCGTCGAGTTCGGCGATACAGGACAGGTCTTCACATCTCCGCGAGATTCTCGCACTGAGGACTACATCACGGGTAAGTTCGGTTGATGAGAGCGATGCGCTTTCGGGAGCGAGCACCATGAGCGATCGGCGTCACATCGACAGGCAATACGACACCGAGCTCGACGTGGTCCGTCAGCGCTTGCTCCTCATGGCGGGGCGCGTCGAAGAGATGATCCGCCACGGCATGAAGGCGGTCGTCAGCGGAGACTCGGAGCTCGCACGGAACACCGTCCTCATGGACCGCAGCGTCAATCGGGCCGAACGGGAGATCGACGAGCTCTGCTTGCTCGTCCTCGCTCGCCGCCACCCCATGGCCTCCGATCTGCGCTTCGTGACGCTCGCGCTCAAGATGGTGACCGACCTTGAGCGCATCGGCGACCTCGCGGTCAACCTCTGCGAACGCGCCATCGACCTCGCCGGCCGGCCCGCCATCATCCCGACCTCCGACCTAGAGCGGCTCGGCACACTCGTGCAGGCGATGGTGCGCGATGCCATCGACGCCTTCGTCCAAGGGGATGCCGAGAAGGCCAGCGCCGTCATCGAACGCGACGATCCGGTCGACGAGCTCTATCATCAGGTCTTTAGAGCCGTGCTCGCGACGATGGTCATGAGCCCCGGCGCCATCGAGCCCGGCATCCATCTTCAGTCCGTCGCGAAAGTGCTCGAACGTATTGGCGATCACGCCACCAACCTCGCCGAAGAGGTCATCTTCCTCGTTCGCGGCAAGGACGTCCGCCACGAAGGGAAGCTCAGCGACGAGTAGCGTCCGACCTATTTGAAGGCGTAGACGACCTCGTCGTCCCGGACCATGCCGAACTCTTGGCGTGCGACCTGCTCGAGATAGCGGTCATCGTGTTGCACCGCCTGCACTTCGAGGCGAAGCTGCACGTTCTTGGCGAGCAGGTCGGCGTTTAGCTTCTTCATCTCGGTTACGCGCTCCGACATCGCCGTGTACTCCTTGCGGCTGTCCGCGTTCAGGACGTACTGTCCGAATGCGAGCACGGACGCGATCGCCAGGAGCCGAATGGTGAGGCGCTGTGTGAAGCCCTTGACGGTCCGGAGGACCTTTTTGAAGCGCGAAGCCACGGACCGACGCTACGGCATGGTCACCCCGCCATCAACAACGTTCCTGTGGATAACTTCGGCGCGTCCAAAAATCGCGTCGCTGAGAGCGCCACTGGCGTCTCTCGCCGCTGGCGTGCTCTTGGCCGGGTGCGCTGCGGACGACAGCACTGCCCCCGCCGCAACCGCCGACGTGGTTCAGGAGACTCTCACGCTCCAGATCGAGGCCCCCGCTTCGGGCTCGGTCGTCGCCGGACCGAACCTCCTCGTCAGCGGCGTCGTCTCGTCGAACACCGGCACCGGCTCGGCCACGGTAGTCTATGTCGACGGGAACGCGGTTCCGGTCACAGCTGGCCGCTTCGAGACCTTCGTCACCCGCGGCGAGGGCCCCGCGACGGTCGCGTGCAGCTTGACGACCGTCGCCGACGCTGAGGCCGTCACCGTCGCCTTCGAGGTCGACGCGCTCGTCCCTCGGGTCAGCGTGACGGCGCCCACACGAGCGAGCCAGTTCGAAGGCACCAGCACGGTCCTCGTCCAGGCGACCGCCGACGACGAACGCGGCATCGCCGGGGTCGACATCTGGAGCGTTGGCGCCTTCGCGATGGGTACGAGCACCACCGCGACCGTAGACGGGCAGGGCGCGGTGTCGCGTACCGTCGACGTCACGCCGGGACTCTCGCTGCTCGAAGCCACCGCGCGCGACGCCGTGGGCCTCACGTCGTCCGAGACCGTCGCCGTCATCACGGGTGAGTTCGAGCCGGCCTCGACGCCGGTGGACGACGCCGCAATCCTCCACCTCGGCCCCACCGCGATGAGCACCATCGCCGCCGCCGCCGAGCGGCTCGTGGACGGGCTCGACCTCGACACCTACGCGACCAGCAAGAACCCCTTCGTCGACAGCGGTACCATGCGTATCGACGTGCTCGGTGCGCGGCTCATCGGACCGACCGAGGCCACCTTCGGGACCGCGCAGGACCGCCTCGAGCTCGGTGTCGCGCTGAATGGACTCGAGCTCGAGGTCAAAGCGACCGTGACGCTCGGCGCCACCCCATCGGTCTTCGACATCACTCTCGAAGCCGACCGCCTCGCCGTGACGCTCCCGCTCGACATCTCCGCGGAAGGCGGCGAGTTCAAGGTGGCCCTCGCGGCACCGATCTTCGAGTTCGTGGCGCCCGTCGTGACGGTCACGGCTCAGGACGGCAGCCCTGTCCCCGACAAGGGCTTCGTCGAAGGCGAGATCCTCGACACGCTCGAGAGCTTCATCTCGGGCCT